>NZ_JBEYWO010000009.1:0-297129 GCF_040644455.1 Streptomyces sp. NPDC046977 | reverse complement strand
TCGGCGAGGTCCGGGTTGCGGTCGTAGCCGACGACAGTGTGTCCGGCCTGGCGGATGCGGGTGCGCATGTTCCCGCCCATCTTGCCGAGACCGATCAGACCGAGTTGCATGTTCAGGCGTTCCTTCGCTGTTGGTGGGACGTGCGGCTCTTGCGGGCCCCGGCCGCGGGGGGCGTGGTGACCTCGGCCCGCAGCGCGGCGGCGTACGCCTCGTCGGGGTCGAGGCGGCGGAGTTCCTCCGCGATCAGTTCCGCCGTGGTGCGGACCTTCAGGGCGAGCACGCGGGTGGGCTGCCCGGGGATGGACAGGGTCGCGACGGCGCCCTCGGGCCGGTCGACAACGATGTCACCGTGCTCGGTACGCAGCCGGACCGCCGTGACGACGGGACCGGCGGTGGTGACCCGCTCGACGGGCACGCGCAGACGGTCGGCGAACCAGCCGGCCAGCAGCTCGGCGCTGGGGTTGTCGGCCTCGCTCTCGACGACCGCCGAGGTGACCCCGGCTCGGGCCTGGTCGAGCGCGGCGGCCAGCATCGAGCGCCAGGGCGTCAGCCGGGTCCAGGCGAGATCGGTGTCGCCGGGCGCGTACGACGCGGCGCGCGCCGCCAGTTCCTCCAGCGGCCGCTCGACGGCGTACGCGTCGGTGATCCGGCGCTGGGCGAGCGCGCCCAGCGGGTCCCGCGCCGGGGCGGCGGGCGCGTCCACGGGCCACCAGACGACGACGGGGGCGTCCGGCAGCAGCAGCGGCAGGACCACCGAGTCGGCGTGCTCGGCCACCTCCCCGAACAGCCGCAGCAGCACCGCCTCTCCGGAGCCGGCGTCCGAGCCGACGCGGACCTCCGCGTCGACGCGGGAGGCCGTGCGCCGGTGGGTGCGGTCCGGTCGCCTGACGACGACGAGAACACGAGAGGGGTGCTCCTGCGAAGCCCGCTCCGCGGCCTTCAGGGCGTCGTGCGCGTTCTCCTCGTCGGTCACGACGACCATGGTCAGGACCACGCCCACGGCGGGGGAGCCGATGGCGCGGCGGGCCCGTACCAGGGCCTTGTTGATACGGCTTGCCGTGGTGTCGGTGAGGTCGATCCTCATGGCCTGCGCCAGCTCCGTCCGTCTCGTGCGAGCATCGTGTCGGCTTCCGCGGGGCCCCAGCTGCCCGCGGTGTACTGGGCGGGCCGGCCGTGCCGGTCCCAGTACCGTTCGACCGGGTCGAGGATCTTCCAGGACTCCTCGACCTCCTGGTGGCGCGGGAAGAGGTTCGCGTCGCCGAGCAGCACGTCGAGGATGAGGCGCTCATAGGCCTCCGGGCTGGACTCGGTGAAGGACTCGCCGTAGGCGAAGTCCATCGTCACGTCCCGGATCTCCATCGAGGTGCCGGGCACCTTCGAGCCGAACCGCACGGTGACGCCCTCGTCCGGCTGGACCCGGATGACGATCGCGTTCTGGCCCAGCTCCTGGGTCGCCTTCGGGTCGAACGGGGAGTGCGGGGCGCGCTGGAAGACCACCGCGATCTCCGTGACCCTCCGCCCGAGCCGCTTGCCGGCCCGGAGGTAGAAGGGGACACCCGCCCAGCGGCGGTTGTCGACCTCCAGCTTGATGGCGGCGTAGGTGTCCGTGGTGGACGCCGGGTCGATGCCGGTCTCCTCCAGGTAGCCGGGCACCTCCTCGCCGCCCTGCCAGCCGTGCGCGTACTGGCCGCGCACCGTGTGCTTGCCGAGGTCGTCCGGGAGCTTGACCGCCCGCAGGACCTTCAGCTTCTCGGTGAGGAGCGACTCGGCGTCGAAGGAGGCGGGCTCCTCCATGGCGGTGAGCGCCATCAGCTGGAGCAGATGGTTCTGGATGACGTCGCGCGCGGCGCCGATGCCGTCGTAGTACCCGGCCCGCCCGCCGATGCCGATGTCCTCGGCCATGGTGATCTGCACGTGGTCGACGTAACTGCGGTTCCACACGGGCTCGAACATCGTGTTGGCGAAGCGCAGCGCCAGGATGTTCTGGACCGTCTCCTTGCCCAGGTAGTGGTCGATCCGGAACACCTGCTCCGGCGCGAACACCTCGTGGACGAGCCCGTTGAGCTGCTGCGCGCTCTCCAGGTCGCGGCCGAACGGCTTCTCGATGACCGCCCGCCGCCACGAGCCCTCGGGGGCGTCGGTGAGCCCGTGCTTCTTCAACTGCCGCACGACGGTGGGGAAGAACTTGGGCGGCACGGACAGGTAGAAGGCGTAGTTGCCGCTCGTCCCGCGCGAGGCGTCCAGTTCGTCGACGGTGGTGCGCAGCTGCTTGAACGCGACGTCGTCGTCGAAGTCGCCCGGGATGAAGCGCATGCCCTCCGCGAGCTGCTGCCACACCTCCTCGCGGAACGGGGTACGGGCATGCTCGCGCACGGAGTCGTGCACGACCTGGGCGAAGTCCTGGTCCTCCCAGTCGCGGCGGGCGAAGCCGAGGAGCGAGAAGCCCGGCGGCAGCAGCCCGCGGTTGGCGAGGTCGTAGACGGCGGGCATCAGCTTCTTGCGGGACAGGTCACCGGTCACGCCGAAGATCACCAGACCGGACGGTCCCGCGATGCGGGGCAGCCGGCGGTCACCGGGGGCCCGCAGGGGGTTGGACCACGGTATCTCGGGTGCGGTCTCGGCCTTGCTCATTCCGCGTCGGCTCCTTCGTTCAGTGCGGTGGCGATGGCTGCCAGCAGGTCGTCCCAGGCAGCCTCGAACTTGGTGACGCCCTCGTCCTCCAGCTGCCCGACGACCTCGTCGTAGGAGATCCCCAGCCGCCCGACCGCCGCGAGGTCCGCGCGGGCCGCGTCGTAGCGGCCGGTGACGGTGTCGCCCTCGATGCGTCCGTGGTCGGCGACGGCGTCCAGCGTGGCCTCGGGCATGGTGTTGACGATGCCGGGCGCGACCAGCTCGGTCACGTACATGGTGTCCGGGTAGGCCGGGTCCTTCACGCCGGTGGAGGCCCACAGCGGGCGCTGCTTGTGCGCGCCGTCGTGCTCCAGGGCGGTCCAGCGGTCGGAGGAGAAGACCTCCTCGTAGGCCTCGTACGCCAGGCGGGCGTTGGCGATGGCGGCCTTGCCCTTGAGGGCCTTGGCCTCGTCGCTGCCGATCTTCTCCAGGCGCTTGTCGATCTCGGTGTCCACGCGGGACACGAAGAAGGACGCCACGGAACGGATCAGGGACAGGTCCAGGCCCGCGGCCTTCGCCTTCTCCAGACCGGTCAGGTAGGCGTCCATGACCTCGCGGTAGCGCTCCAGCGAGAAGATCAGCGTGACATTGACGCTGATGCCCCTGCCGATCACCTCGGCGATGGCCGGCAGGCCCGCCTTGGTCGCCGGGATCTTGATCAGGGTGTTCGGGCGGTCCACCAGCCAGGCCAGCTGCTTGGCCTCGGCGATCGTCGCCGCGGTGTTGTGGGCCAGCCGCGGGTCGACCTCGATCGACACCCGCCCGTCCTGGCCGCCCGTCGCGTCGTACACCGGGCGCAGCACATCGGCGGCGTCCCGGACGTCGGCGGCGGTCATCATGCGGACGGCCTCGTCGCGGGTGACCCCGCGCACGGCCAGGTCGGCGAGCTGCTCGCGGTAGTCCGCTCCCGAGCCGATGGCGGCCTGGAAGATGGAGGGGTTGGTGGTGACGCCCACCGCCCGCCCGGAGGCGACGAGTCGGGCGAGACCGCCGGAGGTGAGCCGGCCGCGCGAGAGGTCGTCCAGCCAGATCGAGACGCCCGCGTCGGTCAGGCGCCGCAACGGTTCTGTGGTCGCGGTCACTGCTTCGTTCACTGTGATCATCTTCTTTCTGCGCTCGCATCAACCGCGGGGGCGAGCGAACGATTCCCGGTCCTCCCGGGGCCTCAGAAGACGTTACACTGGTAGTTGAGAATTAAATCAACTAGGTCCCCGGTCGCGTGGCGTAGAAGGCGACAGCCGAGGCCGCGGCCACGTTGAGCGAGTCGACGCCGGCCTCCATCGGGATGCGCACATGCACGTCCGCGGCGCGCAGCGCCCCGTCCGACAACCCCTCGCCCTCCGTGCCCAGCATCAGCGCCAGCCGCTCGTGCCGGCGGCCCGCGAGCTCGTCGAGGGTGACGGAACGGTCCGACAGGCACAGGGCCGCGAGCACGAACCCCTGCTCGCGCAGCAGACCCGCGTCCTCCGGCCACGACGCGAACCTGGCGTACGGAACGGCGAGCACGGCCGCCATCGACACCTTCACCGCCCGCCGGTAGAGGGGGTCGGCGCAGCGCGGGGTGAGCAGCACCGCGTCCACGCCCAGGGCGGCGGCGTTGCGGAAGGCCGCGCCCATGTTGGCGTGGTCGACGATGTCCTCGAAGACCGCGACACGGCGGGGGCCCGGACGGTCCCCGGCCAGCAGCTCCCGGGGCTCCGGCAGTTCCTTGCGCCGCATCGACGCGAGGGCACCGCGGTGCACGTGGTAACCGGTCACCCGCTCGGCGACGGCGGGGTCCACCACGTACACCGGCGCGGGAGCCGCGTCGATGACGTCCCGCATGACGTCGACCCACTTGGCGGAGAGCATCATCGAGCGCATGCCGTAACCGGCCTGCCAGGCACGGCGGATGACCTTCTCGCCCTCCGCGATGAACAGGCCCTCCGCGGGCTCGCGGCGGCGGCGCAGCTCGACGTCGGTCAGCGAGGTGTAGTCGTGCAGCCGCGGGTCCTCGGGATCGTCGACGGTGACCAGCTCAGCCACGGGGGGCCACCGCGCCCACGGCAACGACCTCGCCGATCACGATCACCGCGGGCGGCCGCACGCCCTCCTCGGCCACCTTCCGCCCCACCGTCGCGAGCGTCGCGTCCACGCGCCGCTGGGCCGCCGTCGTGCCCTCCTGGACGACCGCGACAGGCGTGTCGGCGCCCCGGCCGTGCGCCACGAGCGCGTCCGCGATCGCGGCGATCCGCTCGACCCCCATCAACAGCACCAACGTGCCGCGCAACCGGGCCAGCGCCTCCCAGTCCACCAGGGACCGGGGGTCCTCCGGAGCCACATGGCCGCTCACGACGGTGAACTCGTGCGCCACCCCCCGGTGCGTCACCGGGATGCCCGCGGCGGCCGGCACGCTGATCGAACTCGAGATCCCCGGCACCACCGTGCACGGAATCCCGGCCTCCGCCAGCGCCTGCGCCTCCTCCATGCCCCGGCCGAACACGAACGGGTCGCCGCCCTTGAGCCGCACAACGGTCTTGCCCGCCTTCGCGTGCTCGATCAGCGCGGCGTTGATCGCCTCCTGCGCCATCGCGCGGCCGTACGGGATCTTCGCGGCGTCGATCACCTCGACGTGCGGCGGCAGTTCGTCCAGCAGATCGCGCGGCCCCAGTCGGTCCGCGATCACCACGTCCGCCTCGGCGAGCAGCCGGCGGCCGCGCACCGTGATGAGGTCCGGGTCCCCCGGCCCACCGCCCACCAGTGCCACCCCCGGGGTCCGGCCCCGACGCTGGGGGGCGGCCAGCGAGCCGTTCCGCAGCCCCTCCACGATCGCGTCCCGCACCGCCGCGGAACGGCGCGGATCGCGCCCGGTCAGCACGGCGACGGTCACGCCGTCCGTCCGCCCCGTCGCGGGCGTCCACGCGGTCGCCGCGTCGGCGTCGTCACTGCGCACACACCACACGCGGCGCTCCTCCGCCTCCGCGGACGCCGCCTCGTTCGCCTCCGCGTCGTCCGTCGCGATCAGCGCGTACCAGGCGTCCGCCAGGTCCCCGGGACGGTAGCGGCGCCGCTCCCAGCGCAGTTCGCCGGCGGCGGCCATCGCGTCCACGGACGGCGTCGCCGACGGCGAGACCAGCACCACGTCCGCCCCCGCGGCCACCAGCGTCGGCAGCCGGCGCTGGGCGACCTGGCCGCCGCCCAGCACGACCACGCGCCGGCCCGCCAGCCGCAGTCCGACGGGGTATGCGGGTACGGTGGCGCTGCGCTCGGCTGTCATGGGGGTGCGGCTCCTTGTCGTCGGCGGGGCGGTTCCCGCGTCAACCCTACGGTGTGCTTGGGCCCTGGGTTTTTTCCCCGCCCTCCGGCCCTCCCCCAACCTTCGGCCGGGGGTGCCCCCAGCCCGGCACGGTAAGTGCGGGCCCCGCTCTGTTGCCTGTGGGGTCGGTGCCGCGCCGGGGTACTCCCCCAGCCTTCGGCCGGGGGGACCCCCACAGCGCTCGCGGGTTACCCCCACATCGTCCGGCATCGACCACGCCGTCACCGCTCGTCTCCCCCGGCTACCGCTGGGAGGTGCCCCCACGGGCGCACCCCGCCACACCCCCTCCCGGGGTCGTTAGGGCGACTTACGGCCGGTGGGGGTGCTGTGGGCGGTGACGGCTGCGCACTTGGACAGCGCGGCGCCAACGCGTGCCCGGGCACGGTGCCGTCCATATCCACCCACCGGGGATCAGGCGCGAGAGCTCACGGAGGGGGCGGGGCTGTAGGGGTGGCGTTCTGGACTGTGGAGCATATTTGGGTGCACAACCCGGGGCACGCAGCAAAAAGCACCTGAGGCACCTAAATGTGCTGTCCAGAATGGCAGCCCCGGAGGCCCCGAACCCGGCCCACCCCACACGCGCGTCGGGGCGCGTGACTTCACAGGGCACACGGGCGGGAGGGCGGGGAACCCCACGGGGAAGGGCGTCAGCCCTTTTCCGTCACCCCCGCGGAGTCGAACGTCGCCACCTCATGCATCGCCCGCGCAGCACTCTGCACCAGCGGCAGCGCCAGCAACGCCCCCGTCCCCTCCCCCAGCCGCAGGTCGAGGTCGACCAGCGGCCGCAGCCCCAGCTTCGTGAGGGCGGCGCGGTGTCCGGGTTCCGCGCTGCGGTGCCCCGCGATGCAGGCCGCGAGGACCTCGGGTGCGATCGCGCGGGCGACGAGGGCGGCCGCGCCGGCGCTGACGCCGTCCAGGATGACCGGGGTCCGCAGGGACGCCGCGCCGAGCAACAGGCCGACCATGGCCGCGTGTTCGAGGCCGCCGATGGCCGCCAGGACCTCGATCGGGTCGGAGGGATCGGGCCGGTGGAGCTCCAGCGCCCGTCGTACGACGTCGACCTTGCGCGCGTGCATCTCGTCGTTGATGCCCGTGCCGCGCCCGGTGACTTCCGCCGGGTCCACCCCGGTGTAGACGGAGATCAGGGCCGCGGAGACGGTGGTGTTGGCAACGCCCATCTCGCCGGTCAGCAGCGCCTTGTTGCCCGCGGCGACAAGATCGCGCGCGGTCTCGATGCCGACCTCGATGGCCCGCAGGACCTCCTCGCGCGACATCGCGGGGCCGGCGGTGAAGTCGCCGGTGCCGGGGCGCACCTTGCGCGGCAGCAGGCCCGGCGTGCTGGGGAGTTCGGAGGCGACGCCGACGTCGACGACGCAGACCTCGGCGCCCACCTGGTTGGCGAAGGCGTTGCACACGGCCCCGCCGCCCAGGAAGTTGGCGACCATCTGGCCGGTGACCTCCTGCGGCCACGCGGTGACGCCCTGGGCGTGCACACCGTGGTCACCGGCGAAGATGGCGACGGCGGCGGGCTCGGGGATCGGCGGCGGGCACTGCCGGGACAGGCCGCTGAGCTGCGCGGAGATGATCTCCAGCATGCCGAGCGCGCCGGCCGGCTTGGTCATCCGCTTCTGCCGCTCCCACGCCTCGCCGAGCGCCTTGGCGTCGAGCGGGCGGATGCCGCGCAGCGTCTCCTCCAGGAGGTCGTGCGGCTCCTCGCCGGGCAGGGCGCGGTTGCCGTACTCCTCCTCGTGGACGACCCAGGCCAGCGGGCGCCGCTTGGACCAGCCGGACTGCACGAGCTCCGGGTCCTCGGGGAACTCGTCGACGTAGCCGACGCACAGGTAGGCGACGACCTCCAGGTGCTCGGGGAGGCCGAGTTCGCGGACCATCTCGCGCTCGTCGAAGAAGCTGACCCAGCCGACGCCGAGGCCTTCGGCGCGGGCGGCGAGCCAGAGGTTCTCCACCGCCAGTGCCGACGAGTAGGGCGCCATCTGCGGCTGGGTGTAGCGGCCCAGGGTGTGGCGGCCGCCGCGGGTGGGGTCGGCGGTCACGACGATGTTGACCGGGGTGTCGAGGATCGCCTCGATCTTCAGCTCGCGGAACTGCTTGGCGCGCCCCTTGGGCAGGGACTTGGCGAACGCGTCGCGCTGCTGCATGGCGAGTTCGTGCATACGCTGCCGGGTCTCGGCGGAGCGGATGACGACGAAGTCCCAGGGCTGGGAGTGGCCGACACTGGGCGCGGTGTGGGCCGCCTCCAGGACGCGGATCAGCACCTCGTGCGGGATGGGGTCGTTCCGGAAGCCGTTGCGGATGTCGCGGCGTTCGCGGATGACGCGGTGCACGGCGTCCCGCACGGCGGGTTCGTAGCCTTCGGCGACGGGGAGCAGCAGCTCCGGGGCGTCCTCGCCCTCGGCGGTCTCCGCGTCGGGCCCGGCGGATTCCGCCGCCTCGGGAACGGAGGCCTCGGCGTCCTCGGGGACGTCCTCGGGCTCGACGACCTCGGCGAATTCCGGAACAACGACCTCCGGGGCAACGACCTTGGGGACGACGACCTCGGGGACGACGACCTCGGGGACGACGGCCTCGGGGACGACGGCCTCCCGGGCCTCGGGCTCGGGCTCCATCCCGAACGGCAGCGGCTCGTCCGGCGAGTCCAGCGGCAGCGGCTCGGCCTCCACCACGGCCGGCTCTGGCAGCACCTCCGCGACCGGCTCGGGCACCGGCACCGGCACCGGCTCGGGGGCGGGGGCGGGTACCACCACCTCCTCCGCCTGCGGAGCGATCAGCGGCTCGGCGGGCTCCGGCTCGGCGACGACCTCGGGCTCAGGCACCGGCCACGCCGCGGACGGCTCGTCGCGCGGGATGTCCAGGTACTCCGGACCGGTCGTCGGCGGCCCGGCGTGACGCAGCGGCGTCTCGACGGACGGCGGCACCGGCGCGATCGGGGTCGCCGCGGCAGGGGTCTCCGGCACGGACGGCACCGTCGGCATGGACGGAACGGACGGAACCGACGGAATCGACGACGTCGACGGGACAGGCGGCACGGCCGCCACGGGCAGCGGCGTGACCGGCGCTGACGGCGGGACGGACGTCGCCGGGCCGCGGTCGGCGAGGGACCGTACGACACCGCCGCCGTTGGACGGGTCGGGGATGGGCGGGCCCATGTGCAGCGGCCGCCGGACGGGCGCCGGCGCGGCCGGGACCTGCTCCTGGAACGCCTGCGGTGCCGCGGGGACGGACGCGTCGGTCACCACCGGCTCCGGGGTCAGGGTCTCGACGGCGGGCGCGGGCGCGGGGGCCGGAACGAGCGGCTCCGCGAGAACGGCCTGCGGCTGCCCGTCCATCGCGGCGCCCGGCACCGGGACACCGGCGGGCGGCGTCGCCGAGGCGCGCACGGCGGAGTAGTCGAGGGAGCCCGAGTCACGGCCGCCGCTCTCGTGGGCGTCGTGCTCGTGCGGGCCACCGGGCTGGGCGACCGGCGCGGAGAGGGCGCCGGGCAGCTGCTCGTGCACCTGGAGGTGCGTCTCGTGCGCCATCGCGGGCGCCACCGGCGCGGGTTCGCCCGCGGGCGCGGCCATGGGGGCCGGCTCGACCGGGGCCACCGGTACGGCGGCGGGCGCGACGGGCGGCGGCACCGGCTGCGGGTCGGCCCACGACCCCTGCAGTCCGGGCATCAGCAGCATCTCCTCTTCCTCGTCGGCGACCGCGGGGCCGGCCGGCTGGTCGAGGTAGGCGTATGCGGCGGGCGGGACCGGTGCGTTCAGCGGGTCGGTCTCCCAGGTGGGGACGACCGGCTGCTGAGCACCACTGCCGGGAAGGTCGGCGTGCGGCTGCAGAACCGCTTCTCCGCCTGCGTTCTCCGGCAGTCCCTCACCCGGGACCTGGCCGGTGTCAGTCATGCGTGCCCCTCGCCCATCGGTTCGCTCCTTCCAACGCTGCGCCGCACACACTGCCCACAGCAAGAACGAGCGTGGGCTGCAAGCGGCACGTCGGCGGGGAGTGACCGATACTGATCGATACTGATCAGCCCTCAGTCGACGTCAACGCACGACGACGGCACAGCGGTCCGCAAGCCTACCGTGCGTGTGCCCGCGCGTGCTCAGGGGGGTTCGCCTCAAACCGGTCGCAATACGGGCGCAACACATCGCCTCACTTGCGGTGCCCGAGGAGCGCGAACACCACCGTGCGCTCCCGCTCCGACCAGTCCGAGTCCAGCTCCACAGCCTGCAACAACGCGCATTCCACGGCGTATCCGCCGTCCTCGAGAGCGCTTCTGACCGCTTCCGCCTCGTCCCGGTTCGCGGCACTCGCGGCGATCCGTTCCGGGCGGCGCGCGGCACACGCCTCGACGACCTCCGCGCCCCCACCGCCTATGCGCACGATGTCCGGTTCCGGAAGGTCCTCGAGAACCTCCGGCGCCTCGCCGTGCACGACCCGCACCTGCACCCCGAAGTCCCGTGCGGTGGCCTCGACACGGTCACAGGCCGCCGCGTCCCGCTCGACGGCGATGACGGCCGCGCCGAAGCGCGCGGCCTCCACGGCGACGGCGCCGCCGCCGGCCCCGATGTCCCAGAGCAGATCGCCGGTGCGCGGTCCGAGCCGGGCCAGTTGGAGGGCGCGCAGCTGCGCCGGCCCGTCCACGGGCGCGTACCGCTCGGTGGGAAGGGCCCAGCCGCGTACCCGGTCCGCGGGGGCGGGGTCGCCCCCGGCGAGCCAGCCCGCCTGCCCGGAGGCGGCCGGCGGCGCGCTGGGCGCGGCGCCGACGACCAGGACGACGTTGGGGTCGCGCCAGGTGTGGTCGGGGACCTTGTCGGAGGTGAGGACGGTGACCTGCTCCTGCTCGGTGCCGAGCGCCTCGCAGATCACGAAGGTGCGCTGCTCGTCGCCGAGCAGCAGGGCGAGTTCGGCCGGCCCGGCGCCGGGGGCGGTGAGCACCGCGACCTTGGGGTGGGCCCGGCAGACGTTGACGGCGCGGCGCAGGGTGCGCGTGTGCGCGACGACGACACGGGCGTCGTCCCAGGGCATGCCGGCCCGCGCGAAGGCCTGGGCCACCGAGGTCACGCCGGGCACGACCTCGACCTCCAGGCCGTGGTCGGGCGCGCGCAGGGCCCGTACGACGCCGAAGAACCCGGGGTCGCCGTCGGCCAGCACGACCGCGGTGCCGCGGTGCCGGGCGATCCGCCGGGCGGCGAGGTCGATACTGCCGAGGACGATCCGCTCGGCCTCCTCCGGCACGAAGGGCAGTGCCAGGTGGTGCCGTGTTCCGGCCACCAGGGTCGCCGCCGCCAGCGCGGAACGCGCGGCCTCGCCAGGTGGTGAGCCGTCCCACCCGATCACGGTGACACGGTCGGCCATCGTCGTCCTGCCTTCTGGGCGCGTCGCGGTGTGGTTCCCCGGGACATGTCTTCCCCGGGGTGTGCACAGTACCCCGCCCAGGATCTTGCGCTACGGGGTGCTCACTGCCAGTCGGCGTAGGCCGCGTAGTCCGAGCCGTCGGAGGCGCGTCCGGTGAGGCCGTCGAGGTCCTCGGGGAGCAGGCTCCAGACGATCAGGTCGGTGCGGACCTCCTCCCAGCGGCCCTCGCTGTCCCCGTCCGGCCGGGCCCGCACCAGGCCCGCGCTGCGCAGCACTCCCTCGCTGACGCAGCCGATCCGCTGGGCGACCTGCTGGGAGGCGGCGTTGTCGGCGGCGGTGCGCAGTTCCAGCCGCTCGAACTTCTGGTCGTCGAAGAGCCACTGGGCGGCGGCGAGCACGGCCTCGGCGGCGTAGCCCTCGCCGCGGGCCCAGGGCGCGATGACATAGCCCGCCTCGGCGCTGCGGATGCGCCAGTCGGCGCGCTGCAGGTGGACGGTGCCGACCAGCCGCTGGGTGAGGAACTCCGTCACGGCGAGGACGACGCCCCGCCCGGACGCCCGCTCGGCGGGGGCCGTCTCGGTCAGGAAGGTGCGGGAGTCGGCCTCGCTGTAGGGATGCGGCACGGAGGTCCAGGCGACCACGGACTCGTCGTTCATCATCTCCGTGTGCGCGGGGATGTCCGCCTCCTCGTAGGGGCGCAGCACCAGCCGCTCCGTATTGATGGAGATCTCCGGAAAGCTGGTCATTCGACGCTCCGTAGCAAGGACATGTGTGAAGTGCACAGCATGCAGCATCCAACGGGTCACCCGCAGGACCGGGTCGCCGCGGGGGCCGTGCGGCCGTCGGTCAAGGGTACGGGCAACCACCGTCGCGACGAGCGCAGTTGGCGTGCTGTTCTCCGGCTTTTCCGCAGGTCCGCTCCTCCTGCTGTCATACGGTCCTGCTAGCGTCTGCCCGCGTGACGGTGCACCACGCAGCAGGAGTCGGATATCAGCGGGCGGCGGGTGTCTACGAGCGGTCGCGGCCCTCGTACCCCATGGCTGCCCTGGCCGAGTTGGCGGACGTGCTGGCCCTTGAGGCCGGGCGCACCGTGGTCGACCTCGGCGCCGGCACCGGCAAGTTCACCCGGCTGCTGGCGCTGACCGGGGCCGAGGTGGTCGCGGTGGAGCCGGTGGCGGAGATGCGCGAGCGGCTGGCGGAGCTGCGGCTGCCGAAGGTGCGGGTGACGGCCGGTACCGCGGAGGCGACCGGGCTGCCCGGCGGGTCCGCCGACGTGGTGGTGGCGGCGCAGTCGTGGCACTGGTTCCAGGAGGACGAGGCGCTGGCCGAGGTGGAGCGGCTGCTGCGGCCGGGCGGCTGGCTGGCGCTGGTGTGGAACACCTACGACACCTCCGTGCCGTGGGTGCGGGACTACCAGGACATCGTCTTCCGGCTCGCGCCGCGCGATCTGCCGAGCCCGCTGGACGGCGGCTGGCGCAAGGCCTTCGGCGACCGGGAGGGCTGGTCGCAGGTGTACGAGCGGCACTGGCCGAACCCGTACTCGACGACGGTGTCGGACGTGGTGGAGCGCATGACCTCCTCCAGCCACATCGCGGTGATGGACCCGGCGGAGCAGGAGCGCGTGCGCGCGGAGGTCGAGGCGGTGCTCGCCGGGCACGACGCGACGCGCGGCAGGGGCGCCATCGAGATGCCGTACACCACGGACGTCTACTGGGTGCGCCGGCACTGAGGCGGCGCGGCCCGGGCTGTCGGTGGCGCCCTGTTGAATGGGCGGATGGACACCGACCGGCTCAGGGACTTCTGCCTCGGCTTCAACGGCGCCGGCGAGGAGAACCCGTTCCCGCGCAACGCGGAGGTGACGGTCTTCAAGGTGGGCGGGAAGATCTTCGCGATCAGCGCGCTGGGCGGTGACCCGCTCCAGGTCAGCCTGAAGTGCGATCCCGAACTGGCCGTCCGGCTGCGGGCGCAGCACGCGTCGATCGCCCCCGGCTGGCATCTGAACAAGCGGCACTGGAACACGGTCACCCTGGACGGCTCGCTCCCCGACCGCCTGGTGCGGGAGATGATCGAGGACTCGTACGACCTGATCGTGTCCCGGCTGCCGCGGGCCGAGCAGCTGCGCCTGGACTGGGCGGGGGTCCACGGCGGGGACGGTACGCGCTGACGGCGTACCGCCCCCGCCGGAGGGCCGGGGTCAGAAGGAGGGGATGACGGAGCCGGCGTAGGTGTCCTCGATGAACTTCTTCACCTCGGGCGAGGTGAGCAGCTTCTTGAGCTTGAGCACGCGCGGGTCCTTCTCGTTGCCCTCCTTGACGGCGAGGAAGTTGCCGTAGGGGTTGTCCGTCGCCGACTCCAGGACCAGGGCGTCCTGGGCGGGCTTGAGTCCCGCGGCGATGGCGTAGTTGCCGTTGATGACGGCGGCGTCGACGTCGTCGAGGGAGCGGGGCAGCTGGGCGGCCTCCAGCTCCTTGAACTTCAGGTTCTTCGGGTTGCCGGTGACGTCGGCGGGGGTGGCCTCGTTGCCGACGCCGTCCTTGAGGGTGATCAGGCCGTTCGCGGCGAGCAGTTTCAGCCCCCGGGCCTCGTTCACCGCGTCGTTGGCCAGGGCTATCGTCGCGCCGCTCCTGATCGCGTCGGCGGACTTCAGCTTGCTGGAGTAGAGCCCCAGCGGCTCCAGGTGGACGGTAACGACGGGCACGATGTGGGTGCCCTTCTTCTTGTTGAAGTCGTCCAGGTAGGGCTGGTTCTGGAAGTAGTTGGCGTCGACGTCGCCGTCCTCGGTCGCGGTGTTCGGCGTCACGTAGTCGCTGAACTCCTTGACCTCCAGCTTGAGTCCGGCCTTGGCGGCCAGGTTCTTCTGCACGAAGTCCAGGATCTCCGCGTGCGGGACGGGGCTCGCGGCGACGACTAGCGGGTCGCTCGCGCTGTCCTTGGTGGAACCGGAGTCCGAGCCGCAGGCGGCCAGGCCGAGGGCGAGGCCGGTGACGGCCAGGACGGACGTGGTGATCTTGACAGGGGTACGCACGAAAAGTGCCTTTCTGAACGGTGGGTGGTGCGGGTGTCAGGAGGTCTCGGTGGCGGCCGCCGGGCGCAGCAGGCGCAGCCGCGGGGCGACGGAGGACCGGCCGCGGCGGGAGACGCCGCGGGCGGTGAGGTCGCCGAGGAACTGGACGGCGGTGACGATCACGATGAGGACGGCCAGCGTCACGTTCATCAGCCCGGTCTCGAAGCGCTGGTAGCCGTAGCGGACGGCGAGGTCGCCGAGGCCGCCGCCGCCGATGAGGCCGGCCATGGCCGAGTAGCCGATCAGGGCGATGACGGTCGTGGTCGCGGCGGAGATCAGCGCGGGCAGCGACTCCGGCAGCAGGGCCTTGCGCACGACGGTCCAGGTGCTGCCGCCCATGGACTGGACGGCCTCGACGAGACCGGAGTCCACTTCGCGGACGGCGATCTCCACCAGCCGGGCGAAGAACGGGATCGCGCCGATCGACAGCGGGACGATCATCGCCTGCGGGCCGATCGTGGTGCCGACCAGGGACTTGGTGAACGGCATCAGGTAGATCATGAGGATCACGAAGGGCAGTGACCGGATCACGTTGACCACGGCGCCCAGCGCCTTGGAGAACACGCCGTTGGCGAGCAGTCCGCCGCGGCCGGTGAGGACGAGCAGCACGCCGAGCGGCAGGCCGCCCGCGACGGATATCAGCGTGGACCAGCCGACCATGACCAGCGTCTCCCCGCAGGCCTGGGACAGCAGCGGCTGCATCTCGGACCAGGTCACTTCGCGACTCCCTCAGCCCGCTCAGCCCGCTCGGCCCGCTCGGCCCGCTCGGCCCGTTCGGCGCCGGCGGCCGGCGCGATGTCGACCTGGAGGCCCTTCTCGCGCAGGAAGCCGATGGGCACCACGTTGTCCTCGAAGGCGCCGGGCAGTTCGATCCGCATGCGGCCGACCTGGCGTCCCGCGATGGTCTCGAGCGCGGCGCCGAGCACCGAGATGTCGATGTTGTAGGTGCGCGAGAGCTGCGAGATGACCGGTTCGGTCGCGGCCTCCCCGTGGAAGGTGAGGTCGACGACGGTGCGGTCCTCGCCGGACGGCTCGCCGCCGACCGGGAACAGCTCGTGGGCGAGTTCGGAGCCGGGGGTGGCGAGCAGGTCGGTGACCCTGCCGGATTCCACGATCCGGCCTCCCTTCATCAGTGCGGCGGAGTCGCAGACCGCCTTGACGACCTCCATCTCGTGCGTGATCAGCAGCACGGTGAGGCCGAGTTGCCGGTTGAGGTCGCGCAGGAGCTGGAGGATCGAGCGGGTGGTCTCGGGGTCGAGGGCGGAGGTGGCCTCGTCGGAGAGCAGCACCTTCGGGTCGCCGGCCAGGGCGCGGGCGATGCCGACCCGCTGCTTCTGGCCCCCGGAGAGCTGGGCGGGGTAGGCGCGCGCCTTGTCGGCGAGGCCGACGAGGTCGAGCAGTTCGCGGGCCTTCGCCGTGCGCTGCCGGCCGGAGACGCCGAGGATCTCCAGGGGGAGTTCGACGTTGTCCTGGACGGTGCGCGAGGACAGCAGGTTGAAGTGCTGGAAGACCATGCCGATCCGGCCGCGGGCGGCGCGCAGGGCCGAACCGGCGCGCGGCGAGCGGCCGGCGAGCGCGGTCAGGTCCTGCCCGGCGACCTCGACGGTGCCCGAGGTCGGCCGCTCCAGCAGGTTGACGCAGCGGATGAGGGTGCTCTTGCCCGCGCCGCTGCGGCCGACGACGCCGTACACCTCGCCTTCGCGGACATGCAGGTCGACGCCGTCGAGGGCCACCGTGTCCCGGCCGTGGGAACGGTAGACCTTGGTCAGGCCCGTTGTGGTGATCACTGGGAATTCCGTCACTGTCGAGTGCGCGGCAGACAAAAGCCGCACAGGGGGGTGAATGCACGGTCGGCAGGCATGACTGCGCCCCGGAAGGGGGTGCGAGGAGTCAGCAGCGGGTGCCGGGCGGCTGGGGGTCGTGCGTCAGCCGGCAGCGGCAGAGGGCGCGCTGCGGTTCCGTGTCCATGTCCATGGGTGGTGGTGTGCGCGATCCGTGGCAGGAGGGGCGGGTCTCACTTCGGGGCGCGAGACTCAGATGGCGTGGGCCCTCAGCGTGCACACATTCGACACATACGACGAACACCGGGCGTCATCGCCTCGGTCGCGCGGCAGCGGCGGTTCGTCGTGGTCATGGGCACCAGTAAAGCAGACACCCCGACCGCGTACCAATATCCGGTCCCGGCGTCCGCCATGCGGACAGGCCCGGGGGGTGGGATCCGGCGATTCCCGCCCGTAATAGAGTCGCGCCATGCTCGACGTCCTCACGATCGTGGTCTCCGCCACGGCGCTGCTGCTGGCCGCCTGGTGCGGTTTCGCTGCCTTCCGGGACCAGCCGACCAAGGACTGGCACTTCATCGGCATGGCCGTGGTGGCCGTGCTGGGGCTGGCCCAGCTGGTGATCGGCGTGGTCAGGCTCGGCGCGGGCGACAAGCCGGTCGACGGCACGACGATCTTCGTCGCGTACCTGCTCGGCGCGGCCTGCACGATCCCGGCGGCGGGATTCATGTCGCTGACCGAGCGCACCCGCTGGGGCTCGGCGATCGTGGCCGCGGGCGGGGTCATCCTGGCCGTGCTGGAAGTACGGCTGTACGACATCTGGGGAGGCGTCAGTGCCTGAGACCGCCGGCAGGACCACCGAACAGGCGGCGCCGGACAAGGGGATCGGCCGCGGCCCGGGACGGCTGCTGCTCTCGCTGTACGGGGTCTTCACCGTCGCCGCGCTGTCCCGCGCGATCGTGCAGATCGCCCTGCAGTTCGACGAGGCGCCGCTGGCCTACCTGCTCTCCCTGCTCGCCGGGATCGTGTACGCGGTGATCACGGTGGCGCTGTGGCGGGGCGGCGAGAGCGCCCGGAAGGTGGCGCTGGTCAGCTGCGCGCTGGAGCTGATCGGTGTGCTGACCGTGGGCACGCTGACGCTGGTGGACTCCTCGGCCTTCCCCGACCAGACGGTGTGGTCGGACTACGGCATGGGCTATCTGTTCCTGCCCCTGGTCATCCCCGTCAGCGGACTGCTGTGGCTGCGCCGGGCGGCGCAGCCACAGCGGACGTCCTGATCCGCGCTCAGGCGCTGGCGGCGTAGGACTGCGCCGCCGGCTTCTCCATGTGCACCAGGCTCAGCCGGCCGCTGACCGGCTCGGCCGAACCCACCTGCGCGTAGCCCAGCTTGCGGTACAACCGCAGGTTGAACTCGCTGCGGTGACCGGTGAAGAGGCGGTAGCGCTTGGCCTGGAGGTCGGCCGCCAGCCGTTCCTCGATGGCCCGCAGCAGCCGGCCGCCGAGGCCGTGCCGCTGCATGCGGGGGTGGACGATCAGTTTGGCGATGCGGGCGGTGCCGTCGTCGTCCACCGCGCCGCGGACCGAACCGACCACCTCCTCGCCGAGCCTGGCCACCAGGACCGTGCCCTGCGTGAGCTCCTCGCGCAGCGCGTCGAGGGTCTGCGTCAACGGTTCGATGCCGTAGTCGCCGTAAAGCTCCGCCTCGCTCTGATAGCACAGGTATTGCAGTTTGAGGATCTTCTCGGCGTCGTCGCCCATCGCGGTAGAGATGGTCACGCTCATGCCCATGTGCGCTGGCCTCCCCTTCGAGTCGCCCGGGCGCCTGAGGGGTGAGGGGGCGCCCAGGACGTTGCCCTGACTGGTACCGGAACACGGCGCGGCCGCGCACAAGCGCCCTGTCGCCGAGTGTTTACGGTGCATTACCCCGTCGTACGGGAGATGCAACCCCGGTTGCGAGGATCGTACGCAGACAACTCAGGCAGCGGGAACGCAGCGGGCCCAGACTGCCCTGTGAGATTCCCAACTCCCGGGAGATTTCCCGGTAAGTGAGGTCGGAACGGGAGATCAGGGCCGATACCAGCTCAGGACAGCGCCCCGGCAGCCGGCCCGCGGCGGCCAGCAGGAAACGGCGCCGCTCGGCGGCGAGCACCTGCTGCTCCGCGGTGGGCGCCTGCGCGGCGGCGTGCCCGCCCAGTGCGGCGGGAGCCAGCGGGGTCTCGTGGCGGGCGTGCCGCCCGGCGAGCCGGGCCTCGGCGCGCACCGCGCGGCGCAGCCACCCCGCGGGGTCGGCGGGCGGTTCCGGCAGCTCCAGCAGCCGCAGCCACACGGACTGTTCGAGGTCGGCGGCCTCGACGGCGCCGGGTACGGACTCGGCCGCCGCCTCGGCGGCGAGCAGGGGCCGGATGCGGGTCAGTTCGTCGGGGCGTACGGATGCGCTCATGCCTCGCGGGACACCCGTGCCGCGCCGGGCGGTTGCCCCCTGGCGGGGGAACCACCCGTGCGCGGCAGTGGCGTCACGCCTTGTTGACGAAGGCCGCGCGGGCGAGCAGCGCGGTGTCGCAGTTGTCGGAGAAGATGCCGTCGATGCCCTGCTCGAAGTAGAGCTGGAAGGCGCCGAAGGCGTCGCCGTAGGCGTTCGGGTCGGTGCCGACGCGGTAGGCGGCCGGCAGGAAGGCGTTCTCGTTGCGCATCGTGTAGGGGTGCAGGATCAGCCCGGCCTTGTGGGCGTCGCGCACCAGCGTGGTCGGCGTGCCGAGGTTGCCGGCCGCGTCACGCGGGATGATCAGGTTGACCGTGGGGCCGATGCCCTGCGCGAAGCCGGCGATCCACTTGAGGCCGGCCGGGGTGACCAGGTCCGCGACGGTACGCGGGTCGCCCGCCGCCACGAGGTCGTACGGGCGGGTGGTGGCCGCGTCCAGCAGGAAGACCTTGGGGTTGCGCAGGCCGAGCGCGCCGAGCCGCTGGAGGCTGGTGGGCTCGAAGGACTGCAGGAACAGCGGGGAGTTGCGCTGGTCGCGGCCGTAGCGGCGGAGCAGCTTGGCCACCCGCTCCTCCAGGCCGAGGCCGATGCCGCGGAAGTAGGTGGGGTGCTTGGTCTCGACGTGCAGCCACACCGCCTTGTCGCGCTTGCGGCCCTGGTCGTCGGCCCAGCGCAGCACCTCTTCGAAGGTGGGGATCTCCCAGTGGCCGTCGTAGAGGGTGTTGTGCTGGCGCTGTGCGGGCAGCCGCTCGACGGCGCGCAGCGTCTTCAGCTCGGCGAGGGTGAAGTCCTCGGTGAACCAGCCGGTCGTGGCGACGCCGTCGATGGTCTTGGTGGTCCTGCGGGAGGCGAACTCCGGGTGCTTGGCGACGTCCGTGGTGCCGCCGATCTCCGGCTCGTGACGGCAGACCAGGTGACCGTCCTTGGTGGGGACGAGGTCCTGCTCGATCACGTCGGCACCGAGGTCCAGCGCGAGCTGGTACGAGCCGAAGGTGTGCTCGGGGCGGTAGCCGCTGGCGCCGCGGTGACCGACGACGGTCGGCACGGGAAGGGCTCTCACCGGTCCGTGCGGGCCGTCGTGCGACGAACCGTGCGAGGACTCGCGCCCGTTCGCCGCCGCGCCCCCCGCCGTGCCGAGGACGGAGGCGCCGGCCCCGAACGCGGCCGCCGCTCCGATCAGTGCCCGGCGGCCGGGACCCCGGCCCTGGTCCTGGCCCTGCTGCTCGTGCGTCATGTGCGCTCCCTCGAATCGGCCGAACATCTGTCCGGACCCTGTCAAGCGACGCGCGCATCGTAGGCGGCCGGCCGTTGCAGCCGGGCGGCCGCCGTCGGAACACGGCGGTAACGCGGATCAACAATGCGTGCCAGTCGTGTGAACCCGGTGTGCGTGTCGTGGTGCCGCGGAAGTATCGTCCTCGACGGGGGAGGCGCACACTGGTGAGCGAGACCCTGCGCAGAGTCCCGCCGGACCTCTGCCGACCACGACCGGAGGACCCGTTGTTCCGCATCATCCTCAAGGCGCTGCTCGGAGTACTGATGCGCGTACTGTTCCGCCCGAGGGTCGAGGGCATGGAGCACATCCCGGGCGAGGGCCCGGTCATCCTCGCCGGCAACCACGTCACCTTCATCGACTCGATGTTCCTGTCCCTGGTCGTCAAGCGGCAGGTGTTCTTCATCGGCAAGGACGAGTACGTCACCACCCCCGGCCTCAAGGGCCGCCTCATGGCGGCCTTCTTCACCTCCGTGGGCATGATCCCGGTGGACCGCGACGGCGGCCACGGCGGTGTCGCCGCCCTGATGACCGGCCATCGCATCCTCACCGAGGGCAAGGTCTTCGGCATCTACCCGGAGGGCACCCGCTCCCCCGACGGCCGCCTCTACCGCGGCCGCACCGGCGTGTCCCGGCTGGCCCTCATGACCGGGGCGCCCGTCGTCCCGTTCGCCATGGTCGGCACCGACCGCATCCAGCCCGGCGGCGCCGGCATGCCGCGCGTGCACCGCTTCACGGTCCGCTTCGGCACGGCCCTGGAGTTCTCCCGCTACGAGGGCATGGACCGCGACCGCTACGTGCTGCGCGCCGTCACCGACGAGGTGATGAGCCACGTCATGCGGCTCGGCGGCCAGGAGTACGTCGACGTCTACGCCACCAAGGCGAAGGCGGCCAAGGCCGCCGACCACGCGACGGCGGCGTGACCTTCGGTCTCAGAGTCTGGGCATCCGGCCGACCGGGCCACTGCCGGTCGGCACCCGGGCGGAGGTCAGCACCACCACGCCGCGCGGGCCCCGGGAGATCTGCCCGATGCTCGCCGTCAGGTCGGCTTCCATCCCGCCGGGCAGTTTCAGCCGGATCAGTACCGGCAGCAGGAAGCCGACGGCGATGAGGCCGGCCAGCACGGGGGTCAGCGTCGTCAGCATCACCGCGGTGACGTGGTGCTTCCACAGGAAGTCCACCCAGGCCGCGCCAAGGACCGCCGTCGCCACGAAGACCAGTACCGCGCTGCTGACGCGGCTCCCCCGTGCCGCCCTCGTGTCCTCCTCCAGCAGGCGCAGCGCCCGCCCGGCGTCCTGGTGCGCCGGGTCGAGGCGGCGGCAGCGCGTCAGGAAGCGCTGGGCGCGGCGCCGGTGGAGCAGTGTCAGCCGGACGTCGGCTGTCTCGGTGCCCAGGCGCTGTTCCACGACGCCGGCCACGAAATGGGGTTCGGGCTCCTTCTCGGCCAGCCGGATCGCGGTGCGGGCCTCCTGGGCCGCGTCGCGGTAGTGGTCGGCGCTCTGCTCGGCGTCACCCGCCTGGACCAGCAGCCGCGCCAGCGCGAGCCGCAACTGCCACTCCGGCTGGTCCCGAACCCCCGGTCGGCCCAGCACGCGCCGTAGCTCCTCCTCGGCGGCGCCCAGGTCTCCCGCGCCCTCCGCCAACGCCACGGCGAGCCCAAGGGCCGCGCTCCCGCTGTCCTCGTCGACGGCGACGGCCCGCCGGAACTCGCTCGCCGCCTCAGCCATCGTGGCATCGCCCTCCTTGTCCCGCGCTCTGCGCAGGGCAAGGCTTCCGAGCTCGACGTGGGCCTGCACGTCGTACCAGTCCAGCTCGACGGCCCGGCGCAGCACGGTCCCGGCCTCCTCGTACCGGCCGAGCTGCACGTACAGGGCCCCCAGGTCGGTGTGGCAGCGCCCGTACGGGTCCAGTTCCACGGCGCGGGAGAAGTGACGCTCGGCGGCGGCCATGGCACCGCGACGGTGCGCGATCAGCCCGAGGCAGGTGTGGGCGCCCGCATTGCGGGGGTCCTCGCGGCTGACGGCACGGCAGTGGTCGGCGGCCTCGATGAGACGGCCGTCCGCCTCGGGACTCCCGGGGGCGAGCCCGGCCAGTCGCACCAGCGACCACGCGCGGCCCACGCGGAAGTCGTGGTCGTGCGGCCACTCGCGCAGGATCTCGTCGAAGTCCTCCGCCGCGTCCAGCGGACGCTGGTCCATCAGGGCCACCCATCCGATGGCGGCACGGGCCTCGGCCCGTTCGAGCGGACCGGCCGCGGTCGCCAGCACGTCCTTCAGGACCCGCCCGGCCCCGGTCAGGTCCGCGCGTTCCGCGTGCACCGCGGCCAGCTCGAACCCGATCGACGTCAGGTGGGGCCGGCCCCGGGTGAACTCCTCGATGGCCCGCTCCGCCTCGTCGAGGCTGCCGCAGTCGCGCAGCGTGTCGGCCCGCTGCTCGTGGGCGGCCACGCTGTACGGATCGTCCACCAGGGCGCGTTCGCACTGGGCCAGCGCCTCGTCGAACCGGTGCTGCTCACGGAGCACGGAGGCGAGGCGGCAGCGCACGGACACCGCGTCCGGCACCCTGCCGAGGAGGGCCTGCGCCGTCTGTACGGCCTCCTCGAAGCGGCCCGTCCCGACCAGGGTGTCGACCATCAGACGGCAGGCCCACTCATGCTCCGGTACGAGTTGCAGGGCCCGGCGGAGGTGGGGCAGTGCCTCCTCACGGCGGTGCGTGGCGGCGAGCACGTACGCGGTCGCGACATGCCCGGAGGCGATCTCGGGGTGAAGGCTGCGCGCCCTGCGGGCCGTGGCCTCCGCCTCGATCCACCGCCGCATCGCGCACAGGACCTCCACCCGGAAGGTCAGGGTGCGGACGCGGTCGGGCCGCAGGGCCAGGGCGCGGTCGACGCTCTCCAGGCACTCCTCGTCCCGGTCCCGGTCGCGAAGGCAGTACGCGAGGTCCATGTGGGCGTTGACCGATCCCGGGTCGCGGTCGATGCGGCCGCGCAGCAGCTCCTCCGCCTCGTCCCAGCGCCGCGAACGGCGCAGGAGCCACGCGAGCAACTGGGTGCTGTCCCAGGCGCCGCCGGTGAGTTCCGTCGCGCGCCGGGCGAACGGGATGCCGTCGAGGGGCCGTTCCATCGCCGAGTACAGCCATCCCACGGCTTCCAGCACCTCCGGGTCGTCGGGCCGGAGCGCGGCGGCGTGCTCGGCGGCGCCCTCGGCCTCGTCCCAGCGCCCCAGGCTCTGCAGCACCGCCAGCCTGCCGAGCAGGGCGCCACAATGGTCCGGCTCGCGCAGCAGCGCCTCCTCGTACGCCTCGCACTCCTCGGCGGGGCGGTCCTGCTCGCCGAAGCACCGGGCGAGCAGGCAAGGCCCCACCGCGGAACGGGGCCACGCCGCGGCGGCCCGGCGCGCGGCGGCCTCGGCCGCGGGCCGGTCGCCGCGAGCCGAGTGCGCCGCGACGAGCAGTTCCAGTGCCTCCGGGTCGTCCGGATGCAGGCCGAGACACTCCTCGGCGGCGGCCAGGGTCCCTTCGTGGTCGTCCCTTCCCAGGGCCACCCACGCGCGCCGAACCGCCAGGGAGCCGGCCGGCACCCCCCGGCGGGCGGCCTCCTCCAGTGCGGAGGAGGCCTCGTCCCACCGCTCCGCCCTCCGCAGGATGTCGGCGAGCGCCAGATGCGCCTCCTCGGAACGGGGGTCGAGCGTGAGGGCGCCGCGCATCGCGGCCACCGCGTCGTCGACGCGTTCCGCGGCGAACAGGACGTGGGCCAGCGTCTCATGGGCTTCCGCGTCCTCGGCGTCGGCCTCGACGCGGACGCGTGCGGCGGCTGTCGCCTCGGCGAGGCGGCCGAGCCTCTCCAGCGACCTGACGCGCATCCGGGCGGCGGTCCGGTGGCCCGGGTCCACCCGCAGCGCGGCCTCGAAGTCCTCCAGCGCGCGGGCGTAGAACCCTCGCACAAAGGCGAGGGCACCCCGCTGCTCCAGGATCAGGGACTCCAGTCGACCTTCCGGGTCGCCCTCCCGGAGTGAGGCGATCAGGCGTTCCGCCTCCTCCCACCGGTGCGTGGTGCGCAGCACGGCCAGGGTGCTCTCCACCAGCGAGGTGTCGCCGGGGGCGAGTTCCCTGGCGCGCTCGAGTGCGGCGAGGGCCTCTTCGTGCCGGGCCGCCTCGTACAGCGCGCCGGCGAGGGTGCCCAGCGCCTCCGGGCTCGAGGGGCGCAGCCGCACGCCGTGTTCGGCGACCGCGACGGCCTCGTCCACGGCGCCGGTCCTCCTGAGCACATCGGCACGGAGGCGCAGCGCCCAGTCGGAGCAGGGGTCGAGTGCCAGCGCCTGCCCGGTGAGGGCGAGGGCGCGGCCGAATGCCCCGTCGGCCCGCTCGGCGGTGGCCAGTTCGAGCCTGACGCCGGACGAGTACCGGCACGCCTCCACCCCCCGCCGCCCCGTGGCAACCGCTTCCGCCCCATCGCCGCGCAGTCGCTGCGCCTCCGCCTTGTGCTCCCATGCGGACGCCCAGCGCGGTTCGATCGCGAGCGCCCGGTCGCAGGCCTCGATCGCCTCGTCCCACCGTGCGAGGTCGATCAGGACCGTGGCGTGCTCGACGTGCGCGTCGGGCCGGCGGCCATAGCGGCGGACCAGGCGCTCGGCCGCCTCCGCGGCGGCCTGGTGGGCGCCGCGGCCGCTCTCGTACCGGATCTGCGCCGTCAGCACGGCGATGTGGTCGCGGTCGAGGGAGCGGGCGGAGGTCAGCTTGGCCTGGGCGAGGCCGGTCGCGTCCTGGCTCGCCGCGATCCGCACCGCCGCGCAACGGATCTCGACGGGGTCGGCCGGACCGTCCTCGGCGTCCTCCAGGCCCCGGAGCGCCGCCGCCGTGTCACCCTGCTCGACGCGGGTCCAGGCGGCCCCGATCCAGCCCTCCGCATGACGCGGCCCGACGACCGTGGCCCGCTCGAATGCCGCCAGCGCCTCGTCCCAGCGGCATTCGGCGTGGTGCACCCAGCCCAGCGCCGTGTGGACGTCCACTGCCTCCGGGAGCCGTGCCGCGGCCGCCGTGCCCTCGGCCAGGGCCTCGTCACGGCGGCCCATACGGTCGAGGGCCGCCACACGCCACCCGGAGGCCGCTCCGCAGGCCGGGTCGTGGGTGAGGGCGAGCGCGAACTCATCCAGGGCGGCCTGGTGTTCGTACTGCCGCAGTCGCAACCTGCCCCGTGCGACGTGCAGTCGGGCCCGCTCCGGGCCGTCGGCCGCGCGGGCGAGTGCGGCGCCGATGAGCGCCTCGGTCTCGTCGTAGCGGCAGTCGAGGGTGTACTCCCTCAGGACTGCCAGGACGTCGGTGTCCTGGCCGGGCCGTGCGTCCGTGCTCATGGCGCTCCCTCCCCCGTCGAGTACCGGAAGCATACGGACGACTCGCCGCCGCCGAACCGGCGTTGCCGCCAACGCGGCTCAGCCGCGCACCGCCCCCGCGAGCCGCTGCCCCCGCAGCAACCCCCACGCGGCCCCCGCCGCGACCAGCAGGACGCCGCCGCCCACGGCGGAAGCCGTCCGCAGGCCGTCGGTGAACGCGGCGGGCGCCGCCGAGGCCGGGCCGCCGGCGATGCCGGTGACGATCGAGCCGAGCAGGGCGATGCCGAGGGCCGCGCCGAGTTCGTAGGCCGTCTCCGAGACGCCGGAGGCCGCACCGGCCTGCGCCGGCGGGACGCTGGAGAGGATGACGTCGGCGGTGACGGTGTACGAGAGTCCCGCCCCGGCCCCCGTCACGAGCAGGACGCAGCCGAGGAAGAGGAAGCCCGAGCCGGGCCGCAGGGCCAGCAGGGCGACC
Source organism: Streptomyces sp. NPDC046977 (assembly GCF_040644455.1). Lineage (NCBI taxonomy): Bacteria > Bacillati > Actinomycetota > Actinomycetes > Kitasatosporales > Streptomycetaceae > Streptomyces > Streptomyces sp. NPDC046977. The sequence continues at coordinate 271,416 of NZ_JBEYWO010000009.1, read as the reverse complement.
AGGGCGAGCCCGGTGGCGCCCAGGCCGCCGGTGACGGCGGCCCGCACCGACCAGCGCCGGGCGACGGCCCCCGCGACGAGGCCGGTGCCCGCGGCACCCAGCGTGGCGGGCAGCTCGAACAGGCCCGCCTGGAGCGGGGAGCGGCCCTGGACCTCCTGGAGGAACTGGGACAGGAAGAAGACGATCCCGGCGAGCCCGAGCACGGTGAGCAGGTCGGCCAGCACCGCCCCGGAGAAGCCGCGGTGCCGGAACAGCCGCATGTCCAGCAGCGGCACGGGCAGGGCGAGTTGGCGGCGTACGAAGCCGTACAGGCCCGCCGCGCCGAGCAGTCCGGCCCCGAGGGCGGCCGGTCCCGGCCCGTGGACGGCGAGCTGCTTGACGGCGTACACCACCCCGAACATGCCGAGCAGCGACAGCAGCACGCTCGCCGGGTCCCACGGTCCGCGGCCCGGATCGCGGGACTCGGGCAGCAGACGCGCGCCGACGACCAGCAGCACGGCCATCACCGGCAGGTTGATGAGGAACACCGAGCCCCACCAGAAGTGCTCCAGCAGCACGCCTCCGACGACCGGCCCGAGCGCCGCGCCGGCGGTCGAGACCGCACCCCAGACGCCGATGGCGAAGCTGCGTTCGCGCGCGTCGGGGAAGAGCGTGCGGATCAGGGCCAGGGTGGACGGCATGAGGGTGGCGCCGGCGACGCCCATGAGCGCGCGGGCGGTGATGAGCGTGCCGGGCGTTCCGGCGTACGCGGCGAGGACCGACAGCGCGCCGAAGGCGGCGGTGCCGGTGAGCAGCAGCCGCTTGCGGCCGACGCGGTCGCCGAGGCTGCCCATCGAGACCAGCAGGCCGGCGATGACGAAGGAGTAGCTGTCGCCGATCCACAGCAGCTGGGTGGAGGTGGGCCGCAGGTCCTCGGTGAGGAAGGGGATGGCGAGGCCCAGGACGGTGGCGTCGACGGCGACGAGCAGCAGGGCGAGGGTGAGCACGCCGAGCGCGAGCCAGCGGCCGGGGTGGCCGCGGTCGTCCCGGCGGAGGGTGCCGGCGGGGGCGGTGGTGGTCATGACGCGCTCCCTGTCCGGCGGCCCTCCCCCGTGCCGGGCACGCGCAGCATGCCCCCCAGCAGCAGGTCGGTGACCATGCGGGCGGAGTCGCGCCGGGCCATGCGGCCGTCCAGGACGGACCAGGCGGAGGCGGCGATGAGCGCGTACAGCGCCTCGACGAGCCAGGCGGGGGTCAGGTCGTAACGGAAGGCGCCGGTCTCCTGGCCGCGGCGGAAGAGCGCGGCGACGCGTGCGTCGATGCGGGCCCAGCCGTCGTTGATCTCGTCGAGGTCGTAGAGCTGGTTCTCGCCGTAGAGGAAGGCGAGGAAGCCGGAGACGGGCATGGCCTCGGTGATGAGCCGGCGGACGGCCTCGACGGGGTCGCCCTCCTCGATGCGGGCCGCGTCCAGGCACTCCTCGGTCTGCTCGATGCCGAGCGTGCCGAGGGCGCGTACGAGTGCGTCCCGGCCGGGGAAGTGCCGGTGCAGGGTGGCCCGGCTGATGCCGGCCGCCTTGGCGATCTCGTCCATGGACGCGGTGGCGCGGCGCGAGAGCAGCTCGGCCGTGTCGCGCAGGACCTGCTCACGGTGGAAGCTCATGAGACAAGGATAGCTGAAATGAGACATGACCGTCTCATCCGAGAGCCCGATGGAGCCCGGCAGGGGGTCCTCGCCCCTGCCGGGCTGCATGCGGTCATGAGGGGAGCGTCAGCTCTTGGCCCGCGCCCAGGCCAGCTGTACGGCCAGGTCCCGCTTGATCTCGGCGAGCTGGACGACGACCGCGGAGGGCGCCGTGCCGCCCCGGCCGTTCCTGGCCGCCAGCGCGCCGGGCACGTCGAGCACGGTCCGCACCTCGGGGGTGAGGTGGGGGGAGATCTTGGCGAACTGCTCGTCGGTCAGCTGGTCCAGCTCGATGCCCTCGGCCTCGCAGACCTTGACGCACTCACCGGCGATCTCGTGCGCCACCCGGAACGGGACGCCCTGCTTGACCAGCCACTCCGCGATGTCGGTGGCGAGCGAGAAACCGGCCGGGGCCAGCTCCTCCATGCGCCTGCGGTTGACGGTGAGCGTGGCCATCATCCCGGTGAACGCCGGGAGCAGGACCTCCAGGGTGTCGCAGGAGTCGAAGACCGGCTCCTTGTCCTCCTGCAGATCGCGGTTGTACGCGAGCGGGAGCGCCTTGAGCGTGGCCAGCAGGCCGGTCAGGTTCCCGATGAGGCGGCCGGACTTGCCGCGCGCCAGCTCGGCGATGTCCGGGTTCTTCTTCTGCGGCATGATCGACGAACCGGTCGAGAAGGCGTCGTGGAGGGTGACGAAGGAGAACTCCTTCGTGTTCCAGATGATGACCTCCTCGGCGATCCGCGACAGGTCGATGCCGATCATCGCCGTGATGAAGGCGAACTCGGCTACGAAGTCCCGCGAGGCGGTGCCGTCGATGGAGTTGGCCGCCGAGCCGTGCTCGAAGCCGAGGTCCCGCGCGACGGCCTCCGGGTCCAGGCCGAGCGAGGACCCGGCCAGGGCGCCGGAGCCGTACGGCGACACGGCCGTCCGCTCGTCCCACTGCCGCAGCCGCTCGGCGTCCCGGGACAGCGCCTGGACGTGGGCGAGGACGTGGTGGGCGAAGAGCACCGGCTGCGCGTGCTGGAGGTGCGTGCGGCCCGGCATGGCGACGTCGATGTGCGCCTCGGCGAGCGCGACCAGGGCGTGCTGGAGCTCGGCGACCAGGCCGCCGATCACACGGGCGTGGTCGCGCAGGTACATCCGGAAGAGCGTGGCGACCTGGTCGTTGCGGGAGCGGCCGGCGCGCAGCTTGCCGCCGAGGTCGGGGCCGAGCCGCTCCAGCAGGCCGCGTTCCAGGGCGGTGTGGACGTCCTCGTCGGCGATGGTGCCGGTGAAGCTGCCGTCGGCGACATCGGCCTCCAGCTGGTCGAGGCCGGCCAGCATGCGCGTCAGCTCGTCCCCGGTCAGCAGGCCCGCCGCGGTGAGCACGCGGGCGTGGGCGCGGGAGCCCGCGATGTCGTACGGCGCGAGCCGCCAGTCGAAGTGCACGGACGCCGACAACTTGGCCAGCGCCTCCGCCGGGCCGTCGGCGAAACGGCCGCCCCAGAGCCGGACGTCACCGGTGTTGCTGCTCAACTCTTCGCTCGCTTCCGTCGGTGGTGCGATGTGCGGCCGCCTCCCCGCCGTGGAACGGGCGGGGAGGCGGGCTGCTGCACCGAGGCTACTGACTAGGCCAGGTCGCGCTTGGCGGCGATCTTCGACGACATGCCGAAGATCTCGATGAAGCCCTTGGAGAGGGACTGGTCGAACGTGTCGCCGGTGTCGTACGTCGCCAGGTTGAAGTCGTACAGCGACTCGGCGGACTTGCGGCCCGTGACGACGGCGCGGCCGCCGTGCAGGGTCAACCGGATGTCGCCGGACACGTGCTGGTTGGCCTCCTCGATGAAGCCGTCCAGTGCCCGCTTGAGCGGGGAGAACCACAGGCCGTCGTAGACCAGCTCGCCCCAGCGCTGCTCGACCTGCCGCTTGTAGCGGGCGAGTTCGCGCTCGACGGTGACGTTCTCCAGCTCCTGGTGGGCGGTGATCAGCGCGATCGCGCCCGGCGCCTCGTACACCTCGCGGGACTTGATGCCGACCAGCCGGTCCTCGACCATGTCGATCCGGCCGATCCCCTGGGCGCCCGCGCGCTCGTTGAGCTGCTGGATCGCCTGGAGGACGGTGACGGGCTTGCCGTCGATCGCGACCGGGACGCCCTGCTTGAAGGTGATGACCAGCTCGTCGGCCTCGCGGGGCGTGGCCGGGTTCTGGGTGTACTCGTAGACGTCCTCGATCGGGGCGTTCCAGATGTCCTCCAGGAAGCCGGTCTCGACGGCGCGCCCGAAGACGTTCTGGTCGATCGAGTACGGGGACTTCTTGGTGGTCGCGATCGGGAGGTTCTTCTCCTCGCAGAAGGCGATGGCCTTGTCGCGGGTCATCGCGTAGTCGCGGACCGGCGCGATGCACGTGAGGTCGGGCGCGAGGGAGGAGATGCCGGCCTCGAAGCGGACCTGGTCGTTGCCCTTGCCGGTGCAGCCGTGGGCGACGACGGAGGCGCCGTGCTTCTTCGCGGCGGCCACCAGGTGCTTGACGATGGTGGGCCGCGAGAGGGCGGAGACCAGCGGGTAGCGGTCCATGTAGAGGGCGTTGGCCTTGATCGCCGGGAGGCAGTACTCGTCGGCGAACTCGTCCTTGGCGTCGGCGACCTCGGCCTCGACCGCGCCGCAGGCCAGGGCCCGCTTGCGGATCACGTCCAGGTCCTCGCCGCCCTGGCCGACGTCCACGGCCACGGCGATGACCTCGGCGCCGGTCTCCTCGGCGATCCAGCCGATGGCGACGGAGGTGTCCAGTCCGCCCGAGTAGGCGAGTACGACGCGCTCGGTCACGGGTCTCTCCTTTGGTGCGCGAGGTCGAGTGCGTATGGCGGGGCGTGATGATGCATACGCTGTTGGGTATAAGTATGCACTCCCTCGTATGTTTCGTCAATCACCCACGTCCCCGCAGGTCACCGCCCCGAAGGCGCGGGGAACTGCGCGGGCAACCACCCGCGAACCCGCACCCGACCCCGCAGTCCCACGCAGGCACGCCCGGGGCCGCGGTTCCCGGGAACCGCGGCCCCGGGATCGCGCCCGAAGGGGCGCGGGGAACTGCGCGAGCAACCACCCACCAACCCGCACCCGACCACGCAACGCAGCCACCCCCGCCCGCGCGGACGGCGCCGCCCCGGCCACGCGGCCACGGGCCCCAAAGAACCGCGGCGCGCCGTCGCACCGCCAAGGGGCGCGGGGAACTGCGCGGGCAACCACCCACGAACCCGCACCCGACCCCGCAGGCCCGCCCAGGCCCACACAGACCGCGCTTAGCACACTCCTCCCCCGCCCGTCAGGCGAAGCCCCGCTTTGAGTCACGTCGAACTGCCGCCCGTATCCCCCCGCATGGCGGCCACGAGCACGATGATCCACAACAGCAGGGCGGGCAGACGGCAGGCCATGCGCCGGATCCGTCCCCGCCGCTCCCCCGCGGTGCCCCTGCTCCTGCTGGCCTGGGCGGGTGCCGCCGGGGTCGTCTGGCTGTGGTGGGGCAACACCCCCTACGTCCGGCCGGTGACGGCGGACCGGCTGATCGCGGCCGGCCGGATCACCGGCCTGCTCGGCGGCTACATGATCTCCCTGGTCGTCCTGCAGATGGCCAGGGTCCCGGCCCTGGAACGGCGGGTCGGCTCCGACCGGGTCGCCCGCTGGCACGCGATGACCGGACGCTACGCGATCTCCCTGGTCGTGGCGCACGTCGTGCTCATCCTGTGGGGCTACTCCGCGCAGTCCGGGCAGCCGATCACCCGGCAGACCGCGAGCGTCGTCCTGGACTACCCCGAGATGATCAAGGCGACCGCCGGGACCGTGCTGCTCCTGGTCATCGGCTTCGTCTCGGCCGGTGCGCTTCGCCGCAGGATGCGCTACGAGACCTGGTACTACATCCACCTGCTCACCTATGCCGCCGTCTACCTGACGTTCTGGCACCAGCTCGCCACCGGTGCGGAGTTCGCGGGCGACGCGACGGCCCGCGCCGTCTGGTACGTCCTCTACGGCACCGTCACCGCCCTGGTGCTGTGGTACCGGGTGCTGGTGCCCGTACGGCTCAACCTCAAGCACCGCATGCGGGTCGAGGAGACCGTGGAGGAGGCGCCCGGTGTGGTGTCGGTGCTGATCAAGGGGCGGCGGCTGCACCGGCTGGGGGCGGAGCCCGGCCAGTTCTTCCGCTGGCGCTTCCTCGCCGAGGGGCTGCGGTGGAGCTCCAACCCGTACTCGCTGTCCGCGCCGCCCCGGCCCGACCTGCTGCGTATCACCGTCAAGGCGGCCGGCGGGCACAGCTCGGCGCTGGCCGGGCTGCGGCCCGGCACCCGTGTGTGGGCGGAGGGGCCGTACGGCGCGATGACGGCCTCGCGGCGCCGCGGCGGCAAGGTGCTGCTGCTGGCGGGCGGCGCGGGCATCACCCCGCTGCGGGCGCTGTTCGAGACGCTGCCGGCCGCGCCCGGCGACCTCACGCTGCTCTACCGCGCGCGCAGGAAGCAGGACCTGGCGCTGTGGGCCGAGTTGCAGGAGATCGCCGCCGATCGCGGCGCCCGTCTGGTCTACGCGGTCAACGGCCCCGGCGGGGCGCGCCCGGAGATCACCGCGGAGGCGCTGCGCCGGATGCTGCCCGACATCGAGGAGCACGACGTCTTCCTGTGCGGGCCGCCCGGGCTCGCCGAGGAGTCCTATGCGGCGCTGCGGGAGGCCGGGGTGCCCGAACGCCGCATCCACCACGAGTCCTTCGAGCTATGAGGTGCCCGTGAAGAAGAAGCATCCGCTGCGCCGGATCGTCCTGACCGGTGCCACGACCGTCTCCGCCATTGTGCTGCTGCTGGCACTGAAGCCGACGACCGCGCCCTTCGCCGCCCAGGCGGGGGCCCGGCCGCCGCAGCAGCAGCCGCCGGTGTCGGCGGAGCCCTCCGCGGCCGGCGGCGATCCGTCGGTGCCGGTGCCGTCCGCACCGGCGGGCCGGTCACCGGACAGGTCCGCGACGCCCGCACGGCCCGCGGCACCCGCGGCACCCGCCGCGCGGACGGTCACCGGGGACGTGGCGCAGACCAGTTACGGTCCGGTGCAGGTCAGCATCACGGTGGCGGGCGGGCGGATCACCGCCGCGAGTGCCGTGCAGGCTCCGAGCGGCACCCCGATGAGCGAGCAGCTGACCGCCTCCGCGATCCCGCGGCTCAACCAGGCGGCGGTCACCGCGCAGAGCGCCGCCATCGACACCGTCTCCGGCGCCTCCTTCACCAGCCAGGGTTACCAGCAGTCCCTGCAGAGCGCGCTGGACAAGGCCGGTGTCTGACGGTGTCCGACAACCCTCCTCGACTGCGCCACGTCGAACACTGCATGGGGACGGTGTTCTCCTTCGACGTCCGCGGTGCCCGTGACCCGCGGGTGCGGGCGGCCCTGGAGGCCGCGGTCGCCGGGCTCCACGAAGCCGACGCGCTGTTCTCCACCTACCGCCCCGACAGCGAGATCAGCCGGCTCGGCCGCGGCGAACTCGGCCCCGAGGACTGCTCCCCCGAGGTGCGGGAGGTGCTGCGGCGGTGCGCGGAGGCCGAACGCACGACCGGCGGCTGGTTCACGCTCCGCTACGCCGGGCCGGACGCCGCGCCGGACCCCACCGGCCTGGTGAAGGGCTGGGCGGTGGAACGCGCCGCGCGCGCCGTCGCCGCCGCCGGCGCGGAGTCGGTGTGCGTCAACGGGGGCGGGGACGTCCAGCTCACCGGCGGCCCGTGGCGGGTCGGCATCGCCGACCCGCTGCGGCCGGGCGGACTCGCGACCGTCGTGGAGAGCGCGGACGGCGAACTCGCCGTCGCCACCTCCGGTCCCGCGGAACGCGGCTGCCACATCCTCGACCCGCACACCGGCGCGCCGCCCGCGGACTCGCTCGCCTCGCTCACCGTGGTCTGCCGCGGGCTCACCGAGGCGGACGTGCTGGCCACCGCCGGGTACGCCATGGGCCCGGCCGCGCGCGAGTGGCTGGAAGAGCTCCCCGGCACGGAGGCGTTCGCGGTGGAGAACGACGGCACCACCTGGCAGACCCGGGGATTCGGGGGTCTCACCGCGCAGTTGAGCGCTTGACGATCAGCGGTTCCCGGTGGCAAGAATGCGTCCATGGATCTGCATCTGAGCGACAAGGTCGTGCTGGTCACCGGAGGGTCCGACGGACTCGGCGCGGCCCTCGTCCGGCGGCTGGCCGCCGAGGGCGCCAGGGTGGCGCTGTGCGGCCGCGACGCCGAGCGCATCGAGCACCTGGTCAAGGACCTGGGCGCCGCCGGGGCGGACGTCCTCGGCGTGCCCGCCGACGTGACGCGCGTGGAGGACCTCGAGCGCTTCGTCTCCGCCGCCGACGGCCGCTGGGGGCGCATCGACGCCGTCGTCAACAACGCCGGCCGCAGCGCGGCGGGATTCTTCGAGCGCCAGGACGACTCGGTGTGGGAGGAGGACCTGGACCTCAAGCTGCACGCCGCGGTCCGGCTGACCCGGCTGGCGCTGCCGCACCTGCGTGCCGCCGGCGGCGGCAGCGTGGTCAACACCCTGGCCGTCTCCGCCAAGGCACCGGGCGCGGGCAGCACTCCCACCTCGGTGTCCCGGGCCGCGGGCCTGGCGCTCACCAAGGCGCTGTCCAAGGAGCTCGGCCCCGACAACATCCGTGTCAACGCCGTGCTCGTCGGCCTCGTCGAGAGCGGGCAGTGGGACCGCCAGGCCGCCGAGCGCGGCATCACCGTGGAGGAGCTCTACGCCACGATGGGCCGCGAGTCGGGCATCCCGCTCGGCCGCGTGGGACGCGCCGCGGAGTTCGCGGACCTGGTGGCATTCCTGCTGTCGGACCGCGCCGGCTACGTGACGGGAACCGGCATCAACCTCGACGGCGGCCTCAGCCCCGTCGTCTGACGCATCGACAGGCCGTCGTACGGCGCCGGACTCACCGCTCGGCGCCGCCCCCGGCCAGGCGGAGCAGGTGATCGGCGACCGCCCGGCCGCCGAGCGCGGCATCACCGTGGAGGAGCTCTACACCACGATGGGCCGCGAGTCGGGCATCCCGCTCGGCCGCGCAGGACGCGCCGCGGAGTTCATTCCTGCTGTCGGACCGCGCCGGCCACATGCCGAGGACCGGCATCAACCTCGACGGCGGCCTCAGCCCCGTCGTCTGACGCGTCGACAGGCCGTCGTACGGCGCCGGGCTCACCGCTCGGCGCCGCCCCCGGCCAGGCGGAGCAGGTGATCGGCGACCGCCTGCCCGCCGGACGGGTCGCGGCTGATCAGCATGACGGTGTCGTCGCCCGCGATGGTGCCGAGGATGTCGTACACCTCGGCCTGGTCGATGGCCGAGGCGAAGAACTGCGCCGCGCCCGGGGGCGTGCGCACGACGACGAGATTGGCCGAGGCCTCGGCGGAGATGAGCAGTTCACCGGCCAGGCGGCGCATGCGCTCCTCCTTCACCGACTCGCCCAGCGGGGCCTGCGGCGTGCGGAAACCGCCCTCGCTCGGCACCGCGTAGATCAACTCACCGTTGTTGGTGCGGATCTTGACGGCGCCGAGCTCGTCGAGGTCCCGGGAGAGCGTCGCCTGGGTGACGGTCAGCCCGTCGTCGGCGAGCAGCTTGGCGAGCTGGCTCTGCGACCGCACCGGCTGCCGGTTGAGGATGTCCACGATCCGCCGGTGGCGTGCCATCCGGGTCTGCGGTACGGCCGCGGCTGCGCCGGCCTGCTGCTGCGCCTCGCTCATCGTCGTGTCATTCTCCGGCTCGCGATCCCTCGTGTTGGGCCTGAACGGCGTCCAGGACCCCCGGCAGCGCCCGGAGGAAGGCCGCCACCTCCGCGTCACCGAGGATGAGCGGCGGGGCGAGCCGCACCGTGTCGGGTACGGCGGCGTTCACCAGGAGTCCGGCGTCCTGAGCCGCCTTCTGCACCTGGGCGGCGAGCGGCTCGGTGAGCACGATACCCAGCAGCAGGCCCGCACCGCGCACCTGCGCGACCAGCGGGTGCCCCAGCGCCTCGATCCCCTGCCGCAGCTTCTCGCCCTGGCGCTTGGTGTTCTCCAGGATGCCGTCCGCGGCAATGGTGTCGAGGACGGCCAGCGCGGCGGCGCAGGCGACCGGGTTGCCGCCGAAGGTGGTGCCGTGCTGACCGGGCGTCAGCAGGTCCGCGGCGGGGCCGAAGGCGAGGACCGCGCCGATGGGCAGCCCGCCGCCGAGTCCCTTGGCGAGGGTGACGACATCGGGCTCGACGCCCTGGGCCTGGTGCTCGAACCAGTGGCCGGTGCGGCCGATGCCGGTCTGCACCTCGTCCAGGACGAGCAGGGCCCCGGCGGCCCGGGTGATCTCGCGGGCCGCGGCAAGGTACCCGGCCGGGGGCACGACGACGCCGTTCTCGCCCTGGATCGGCTCCAGTACCACCAGGGCGGTGTCCTGCGTGACGGCGGCGCGCAGCGCCTCGGTGTCCCCGAACGGCACGTGCGTCACGTCGCCCGGCAGCGGGTGGAACGCCTCCTGCTTCTTGGGCTGCCCGGTGAGCGCGAGGGCGCCCATGGTGCGCCCGTGGAAGCCGCCCTCGGTGGCCACCATGTGCGTACGGCCCGTCATGCGGCCGATCTTGAAGGCGGCCTCGACGGCCTCGGTGCCGGAGTTGCAGAACAGCACCCGACCGGGCCGGCCGGACAGCTGCAGCAGCCGCTCGGCGAGGGCGACGGTGGGCTCGGCGACGAAGAAGTTCGAGACGTGGCCGAGGGTGGCGATCTGCTCGGAGACGGCGCGCACGACGGCGGGGTGCGCGGTGCCGAGCGCGTTGACGGCGATGCCGCCGAGGAAGTCCAGGTACGCGTTGCCGTCGGCGTCCCAGAAGGTGGCGCCCTCGCCGCGGACCAGCGGCAGCCGTGGTGTGCCGTAGTTGTCCATCAGGGAGCCCTGCCAGCGCTCGGTGAGCGCCGCGTTGCCCTGGTTGCCCTGGTGGCCCTGCTTGCTCCGGTCTCCGGTCCCGGTCATACCCGTCCCCCTTGGTTCACAGTTCCGTTGGCAGTGCGGTGCGCGGCGTCGGGCACCACCATGGTGCCGATGCCCTCGTCGGTGAAGATCTCCAGCAGGATCGAGTGCTGGACGCGCCCGTCGATGACCCGGGCGGTGTTCACGCCGTTGCGCACGGCGTGCAGGCAGCCCTCCATCTTGGGGACCATGCCGCTGGACAGCTCGGGCAGCAGCTTCTCCAGCTCGCTCGCGGTGAGCCGGCTGATGACCTCGTCGCTGTTCGGCCAGTCCTCGTACAGCCCCTCGACGTCGGTGAGCACCATCAGGGTCTCCGCGCCGAGCGCGGCCGCGAGCGCCGCGGCGGCGGTGTCGGCGTTGACGTTGTAGACCCCGGCCCCGTCGCCGGCGTCGGCGCTGCGGGCGATGGAGGAGACGACCGGGATGCGGCCGTCGTCGAGCAGGGCCTCGATGGCGCCGGTGTCGATCGCGGTGATCTGGCCGACCCGCCCGATGTCGACGGCCTCGCCGTCGACGACCGGACGGTGCCGGGTGGCGCTGATGGTGTGCGCGTCCTCGCCGGTCATGCCGACCGCGAGGGGGCCGTGCTGGTTGAGGAGGTTGACCAGCTCGCGCTGCACCTGCCCCGCCAGCACCATGCGCACGACGTCCATGGCCTCGGGCGTGGTGACCCGCAGCCCCGCCTTGAACTCGCTGACCAGACCCTGCTTGTCCAGTTGCGCGCTGATCTGCGGGCCGCCGCCGTGCACGACCACGGGTTTGAGCCCGGCGTGCCGCAGGAAGACGACGTCCTGCGCGAACGCGGCCTTCAGCTCCTCGTCGACCATGGCGTTGCCGCCGAACTTGACGACGACCGTCTTGCCGTGGTGCCGGGTCAGCCAGGGCAGTGCCTCGATGAGGATCTGCGCCTTGGGCAGGGCGGTGTGCTTGCGGGCGCTCATGAGCTGTAGGCGCTGTTCTCGTGGACGTACTCGGCGGTGAGGTCGTTGGTCCAGATCGTCGCGGACTGATCGCCCGCGGCGAGGTCCGCCGTGATCTGCACCTCGCGGTAGCGCATGTCGACCAGGTCGCGGTCCTCGCCGACGGAGCCGGCCTTGCAGACCCAGACCCCGTTGATGGCCACGTTCAGCCGGTCGGGCTCGAAGGCGGCGGAGGTCGTCCCGATCGCCGAGAGCACCCGGCCCCAGTTGGGGTCCTCGCCGTGGATGGCGCACTTGAGGAGGTTGTTGCGGGCGATGGAACGGCCCACCTCCACCGCGTCGTCCTCGGTCGCGGCGTTCACGACGTCGATCCTGATGTCCTTGGAGGCGCCCTCGGCGTCGCGGATGAGCTGGCGGGCCAGGTCGGCGCAGACCTTCTCGACGCCGGCGGCGAAGTCCTCGTACCCGGGGACGACGCCCGAGGCGCCGGAGGCCAGCAGCAGCACGGTGTCGTTGGTCGACATGCAGCCGTCGGAGTCGGCGCGGTCGAAGGTGGTGCGGGTGGCGGCGCGCAGTGCCTTGTCCAGCGTGGCGGAGTCCAGGTCGGCGTCGGTGGTGATCACGACCAGCATGGTGGCGAGGCCGGGGGCGAGCATGCCGGCGCCCTTCGCCATGCCGCCGACGCTCCAGCCGTCGCCGTCGTGGACGGCGGTCTTGTGGACGGTGTCGGTGGTCTTGATGGCGATGGCGGCCTTCTCGCCGCCGTGCGGGGACAGGGCCGCGGCGGCCTCGTCCACGCCCGGCAGCAGCCGGTCCATGGGCAGCCGCACACCGATGAGGCCCGTGGAGCAGACCGCGACCTCGCCCGCACTGTGGCCGAGGGCGGCGGCGGCGCGTTCGGCGGTGGCGTGGGTGTCCTGGAAGCCCAGCGGGCCCGTACAGGCGTTGGCGCCACCGGAGTTGAGGACGACGGCGGAGACCCGGCCGCCGCGCAGCACCTGCTCGGACCACAGGACGGGGGCGGCCTTGACGCGGTTGGACGTGAAGACGCCGGCCGCGGCGAGGCGCGGACCGCGGTTGACCACCAGGGCCAGGTCCGGGTTCCCGTTCTCCTTTATCCCGGCGGCGATGCCCGCCGCCGTGAATCCCTGCGCTGCCGTGACGCTCACGCTGTGGTCTCCTTCTTCGCTTCCGCGGTGGCCCACCCGGTGGGGGCGGACTTCGTGATGGTGGCTTCGTGCGGCGCGGCGGCCGGGCGCGTCGTACCGGCGCCGGAAACCGTGTCGCAGGGCGCGGCCCGGGTCAGCAGCACGGCGACGGCGCGGCGCGCGCGGGTGGCGGGGCTGAGCGTCGTCGGGCTCACGGGGCGACTCCGGCGGTGCTCAGGCCCGTCTCCTCCGGCAGGCCGAGGGCGATGTTCATGCTCTGCACGGCGCCGCCCGCGGTGCCCTTGGTGAGGTTGTCGATGGCGCTGATCGCGATGATCCGGCCGGCCGCCTCGTCGAGGGCGACCTGCAGCACCGCGGCGTTGGAGCCGACGACCGACGCGGTGGCGGGCCACTGGCCCTCCGGCAGCAGGTGCACGAAGGGCTCGTCCGCGAGCGCCTTCTCGTACGCGGCGCGCACGGCGGACGCGGTCGCCCCGGGCCGGGCCGCGGCCGTGCACGTGGCGAGGATGCCGCGCGGCATGGGCGCGAGGGTCGGGGTGAAGGAGACCGAGACGCGCTCACCGGCGGCCGCCGTCAGGTTCTGGACGATCTCCGGGGTGTGCCGGTGGCCGCCGCCGACGCCGTACGGGGTCATGCTGCCCATGACCTCGCTGCCGAGCAGGTGCGGCTTGGCCGCCTTGCCCGCGCCCGAGGTGCCGGAGGCGGCGACGACCACGGCCTCCGGCTCGGCCAGGCCGGCCGCGTACGCCGGGAAGAGCGCGAGGGAGACGGCGGTCGGGTAGCAGCCGGGCACCGCGATACGGCGGGTCCCGGTGAGCGCGGTGCGGGCGCCGGGCAGCTCGGGCAGGCCGTACGGCCAGGTCCCGGCGTGCGGGGTGCCGTAGAAGCGTTCCCAGTCGGCGGGGTCGGCGAGCCGGAAGTCGGCGCCGCAGTCCACGATCAGCGCGGTGTCGCCGAGCCGCTCCGCGACGGCGGCCGACTGGCCGTGCGGCAGGGCGAGGAAGACCACGTCGTGCCCGGCCAGCGCCTCGGGCGCGGTGGGCTCCAGGACGCGGTCCGCGAGCGGCAGCAGGTGCGGCTGCAGGCCGCCGAGGCGCTGCCCGGCGCTGGAGTTCGCGGTGAGCGTGCCGATCTCGATCTCGGGGTGGTTGAGTAGCAGGCGCAGGATCTCCCCGCCCGCGTAGCCGCTCGCGCCCGCCACCGCTGCCCGATACACCATGGACCCTCCTCCTCGATGGCATGACTATACGGCCGCCGGAACTTTTATGCAAAGCCCTGTGCGATCCCGCCGGTCACGCCGTCCGTTCCGCGCACCGTGCCGGGAGTCCGCTGCGGACAGGCGGCATCGACCCGACCTCCATGGAAACGCGACGTGATGATGAGGGGCGGGCGCCGCCGGGCGACAGTCCCCCGGTCCGGCATGTGCCCCGCGACGCCGGTCCATTGACAGACCGCTTGCCGCGCCGGAAACTCGGTGGCCAAAAGTTCAATGAACGATGGTTCACTGGGCGAACAACGCCGTTCGCCGCAGACAAGGGGCTGCCATGACCATCACCCGCGAACTGCTGATCGGCGGCAAGGACGTCCCGGCCGCCTCCGGACGCACGGCCGAGGACATCGACCCGTACACCGGCGAGGTCTGGGCGACCGTCGCGGCCGGGGGCCCCGAGGACATCCGGCGGGCGGTGGACGCGGCGCACGGCGCGTTCCCCGAATGGGCGGCGCTCAGCCCCGTGGAGCGGCGCAGGATCTTCCTCACCGCCGCCGACCTGCTGGAAGGCCGCGCCGAGCAGGCCGCCGAGATCATGGCCCACGAGGCGGGCGCGACCCGCCCCTGGGCCTACTTCAACGTGGGACTCGCCGCCGGGATCCTGCGCGAGGCCGCCGCCGCGACCACCGCCCCGCGCGGCGAGGTGCTCAGCGCGCAGGAGGAGGGCGTGCTCGGCCTGGCGGTGCGCGAGCCGCTCGGCGTCGTCGCCGCCTTCGCGCCCTGGAACGCGCCGCTCATCCTCGGTGTGCGCGCGGTCGCGGCGCCCCTCGCGGCGGGCAACACCGTCGTCGTCAAGCCCAGCGAGGACGCGCCCGTGGCGTGCGGGCTGTTCGTCGCGGACCTGCTGCGCGAGGCGGGACTGCCCGACGGGGTGCTCAACGTCGTCACCAACGCCCGCGAGGACGCGGCCGGGGTCGCCGAGGCACTCGTCGCCGACCCGCGGGTCCGCGCCGTCAACTTCACCGGTTCCACCGAGGTCGGCCGGATCGTCGGCACCCTCGCCGCCCGCCACCTCAAGCCCGTCCTCCTCGAACTCGGCGGCAAGAACTCCGTGGTCGTCCTGGAGGACGCGGACGTGGACCACGCCGTCGACGCCGCCGTCTTCGGGGTCTTCCTGAACGCCGGGCAGATCTGCATGTCCGCCGACCGCCTGCTGGTCCACGACAGCCTCGTCGAGGAGTTCACGGCCAAGTTCACCGCGAAGGTCGCCTCGCTGCCCGCGGGCGACCCCACCCATCCGCACACCGTCGTCGGGCCGCTGGTCAGCGAGGCCTCGGCACGGCGGGTCGCCGCCCTGGTCGCGGACGCCGTCGGCAAGGGCGCCACGCTGCTCACCGGCGGCGGCGCGCCGGACGGCGCGCTCCACCCCGCGACGGTGCTCTCCGGCGTCCCCAGGGAGGCCGAGCTCTACCACGCCGAGGCCTTCGGGCCGCTCGTCACCATTGCCGCCTTCCCGGACGACGACACCGCCGTCGCCCTGGCCAACGACACCGAGCACGGGCTGACGGCGGGCATCATCACCGAGAACGCCACCCGCGGCCTGGCCGTCGCCCGCCGCCTGCGCACGGGCATCGTCCACGTCAACGACCAGACGGTCGCCGACGAGCCGCAGGCGCCCTTCGGCGGCGTCCAGGCCAGCGGCCACGGCCGGTTCGGGGGACGCTGGGGCATCGAGGCGTTCTCCCAGACCCGCTGGCTGACCGTCGCCACCCAGCAGGCCCGCTACCCCTTCTGAGGCGTCCGGGGCTCCCCGCGCGCAGCGGGTGCGGACCCGGCCGCCGACCCTAGACTGGAGAGGCCAAGCCGTGGACCGCCGAGTTCCCAGGAGGTCGACCGATGCACGCGAACAAGGGTGACCACGTCAGGCAGCACGGCCGCGTCGTCGGCCAGCACGACAAGGTGGCCGAGATCGTCGAGGTCATGGGCAAGAGCGGGGAGCCGCCGTACCGGGTGCGGTACGAGGACGGGCACGAGTGCATCCTGTCGCCCGGACCGGACTCGACGGTGGAGGACGAACACGGCGTGACCCGCACCCCCCAGCCGTAGCGCTGCGCTCCGCCGCCCGGATCCGACCTCCCGCCCCCGGTACCGCGGCCGCCCGCCGGCGGCCGCGGTAGCCAGTGCCTCGTCGCATGGGTGGGCGGGGGCGGCGGCACCGGCTCGGGCGCCCCCGCGATCCCGAGGCCGACGGGGAGTGCCCCGGCCGGCCCGCGGCTGGACAGCCACGACAGGCCGCTGCGGCTGGTGGCGGACGTCGACACCCTCGGCCCCGAGCGCGCCCAGGCTCTGGTCCGCCTCCCGGAGCGGCTGAGCGGGCTCCAGGACGAGATCGCCACCGACGTGCGGAACAGCACCGCGCAGCTCGCCCTGCGCTCGTCGCCGGCCGTGCTCACCGGCGCCACCGCCCCGGGCCTGGCCGTCTGCCGCACGCCCCGCAGAGCCCTGGCCGGCCCCACGGTTCTCCCGGCCGCTGTGCGGGTGCCCGCAGGTTCGGTGCGTCGCCGGGCACGGCGCCGGGGAACTTCCCGCGCGGCCGCAGGTCCTGGGGTGTGCTTCGACAACCGCGCCGGGTGCCCCGCTGCCGGGTCCCGCGGCGCGGCGTCGGCGTCGCCCCCGCCCCCGTGGGCCGGCTGCCGGGCGGAGCCAGGTCTCAGCGGGCCGGGGCCCGGGTCGGGTAGTGGTCGCGGACGACGCGGCTCATCGCGCCGATGGGGTCGGCGACGACCTCCTTGCCGGAGAAGAAGATGTTGCCCCGCACCTCGGGGTGGCGGGCGTCCAGGGTGAGATGCCGGGACAGCTCCGCGGGGTCCTGCCAGGCCTTGGCCTCGCCTGCGCCGCCGGCCCGGTACAGGGCCTCGCCGATGTAGAGCTGCGTACCCGTGCCGGAGACGACGTCGGACCACCAGGACACCAGGGTCGCGTAGTCGGCGATCTCGAAGCCGATGTTCCAGTACACCTGGGGGGCGATGTAGTCGATCCAGCCCTTGCGCACCCAGCCCCGGGTGTCGGCGTACAGGTCGTCGTAGGTCTCGACGCCGCCGCGGGTGTCCGAGCCGCGCGGGTCGGTGGCGGCGTTGCGCCAGACCGCGAAGGGGCTGATGCCGAAGCGGGCCGAGGGCCGCAGGCGCTTGATCCGCGCGGCGGTATCGCTCACCAGCAGGTCGGTGTTGTGCCGCCGCCAGGCGGCCCTGTCGGCGAAGCCGCCGCCGTACCGCTCGAAGGCGTCGTCGTCGGCGAAGGCCTTGCCCGCCACGGGGTACGGGTAGAAGTAGTCGTCCCAGTGGACGCCGTCGACGGGGTAGCGGCGCACCGCGTCCAGCATCGCGTCCTGGACGAAGGCGCGGACCTCGGGCAGACCGGGGTTGTAGTAGAGCTTCCCGGCGTACGGGACCGCCCAGCCGGGGTTGCGCACGGCGGGGTGGTCGCGCGACAGCCGCTTCGGGTCGGCGTGGTTGGCGATCCGGTAGGGGTTGAACCAGGCGTGCAGTTCCAGCCCGCGTGCGTGCGCCTCCTCCACGGCGGTGCCCAGCGGGTCCCATCCGGGGTCGCGGCCCTGAACGCCGGTCAGGTACTCCGACCAGGGCTCGTACGGGGACGGCCAGAACGCGTCCGCCGTGGGGCGGACCTGCATGACCACGGCGTTCAGCCGGCGGTCCACGGCCGTGTCGAGGTAGTCGAGCAGTTCGCGGCGCTGCTCGCGGGGCGTGCCGCCGCGGGCCGACGGCCAGTCGCGGCCCCCGACCGTGGCGAGCCACATGCCCCGGAACTGCGGCAGCGCTGTTCCGCCGCCCGCCGGGCCGGCGGCACCGGACGCGTGGGCCGTCGTCAGCGCGGCGGAGAGGGCCCCGGCCGCACCGGCGGTGAAGGCCCTGCGTGAGAGGTGTGCCATCGGTTCCCCCTGATGATCCGTCACTTCGGCCGATCATGCGGCGAACCGGCGGCCCCGGGCAACCCGTGCCGGGCCCCGGCGTGTCCCCTGACGGCCCTGTGCGTACCGCGAGCACGGCCCGGGGTGCGGTCCCGCGGGCGCGTCGCATCGGCGGCCTGCGGTGGTCCACCCGGGTGTAATGTCGATCGGGCTGGTCCGGCCCGTACAACGGTCCGGGTCTCCGTCTCGCGATCAGGGAGAGGCTGGGCGTTGAACGACGACATCCGTTTTGTCGGTGTGGTGGGCTGTGGCCAGATGGGTGCGGGCATCGCCGAGGTGTGCGCCCGGGCCGGGCTGTACGTCCGGGTCGCGGAGACCACCGGCGAGGCCCTGGAACTGGGCCGCACGCGCCTGACGACGTCGCTCGCCAAGGCCGCCGAGCGCGGCAAGATCACCGAGGAGGAGCGCGACACGGCGCTGGAGCGCCTCAGCTTCACCACCGACCTCGGGGACTTCGCGGACCGCGACCTCGTCATCGAGGCCGTCGTGGAGAACGAGCAGGTCAAGACCGAGATCTTCCAGGTCCTCGACCAGGTGGTGACCCGCCGGGACGCCATCTTGGCCTCGAACACCTCCTCCATCCCGCTGGTGAAGCTCGCCGTCGCCACCTCGCGCCCCGAGCAGGTGCTCGGCATCCACTTCTTCAACCCCGCGCCGGTGCAGGCGCTCGTCGAGCTGATCCCGGCGCTGACCACCGACGGCCAGACGCTGGTGCGCGCCGAGAAGCTGGTCACCGACGTGCTGGGCAAGCACCCGATCCGTGCCCAGGACCGCGCGGGCTTCGTGGTGAACGCCCTGCTCATCCCGTACCTGCTGTCGTCGATCCGGATGTTCGAGTCCGGCATCGCCAGCCGTGAGGACATCGACAACGGCATGGAGATGGGCTGCGCCCACCCGATGGGCCCGCTCAAGCTCTCCGACCTGATCGGCCTGGACACCGTGGCCTCGGTCGCCGACTCGATGTACCACGAGTTCAAGGAGCCGCTGTACGCCGCTCCCCCGCTGCTCCAGCGCATGGTCGACGCGGGCCGGCTGGGCCGCAAGAGCGGCCACGGCTTCTACGACTACGCGTAGTCCGGGGCTCGCGTCGCGGCCCGCCGGCCCTCGCCGGTCCGGGCCAGCTCGGCGCGGGCCCTGGCCGCCATCGGGGCTGCGCCCACGGCCGTGCTGATCTCCAGGGCCTCCGTCAGCGCCGCGCGCGCGGCGGCGGCCCGGCGCGGGCGGCGGTCGGCGGCGCCCAGCACGATCAGGCTGCGGGCGAGGTCGAGCGGCAGTGACCGCCCGCGCAGCCGGGTGACGGCGGACTGGATACGGGCGATGCCGCGCTTGTGGTGGCCCAGCGCCGTCTCCCGCAGCCCTTCGGCCCGTTCCAGGGCGGCGGCCACGCTCACGGGCGGGCGGGGCCCGGCGCGGCGGCGGGCGGCGCGCAGTACCTCGGCGGCGGCGTCGGTGTCGCCGAGGATGGCGCTCGCCTCGGCGAGGTCCCCGTACCAGCGCAGCAGCACCGGGTCGCCGATGCCCATCGTCTCCCCGAGCCGCCGTACCTGCCGCAGGGTGTCGACGGCCGCCGCGGTGTTCTCCCGTCCCCCGGCGAGCAGTTGGGCCCGGCCGCGCACGCCCAGGGCCCGCAGCAGGAACAGCTGGTCGCCGTCGGTCGTGCAGGCGCGCACGGTGCGGTCGGCGAGTTCCAGGGCGCGGTCCAGCCGGCCGCCCGCGGTCTCCGCGAGCGTCGCGGCGTAGAGCACCGGCGGGGAGTCGCTGCCGGCGCGGACCGGGAGGACGCCGCAGCGGGCGACGTTGTCCATGGCCTCGCGGCAGCGGCCGGACCTGACCTGGATGCGGACCAGGGCGACGAGGGTGGCCGCGGTCTCCTCCACGGAGGCGTACTCGCCGGTCCGGCCGAGGAGCCCGGCCATCGCGGCTTCCGCCTCGTCGATGCGGTCGGCGTCGGCGGCCAGCAGCGCCCGGGTCCGTACGAGTTCGCGGGCGCCCGGCTCGTCGGCGGGGCCCAGCAGCGCCGCCGCCTCGTCGAGCGCGGACTCGGCGGCGTCGGCCTCGCCGTGCAGCGCGTGCAGCCGGGCGAGCAGGGCCAGGGCGGCCACCCGGGTGTCGGCGGTGACGGCGTCCGCGCCCGCGAAGGGCCCGGTCCCGGGCGCCGGGTGGGCGGCCCGCCGCGCGTGCGCGGCGGCCTGGGCGGGACGGCCGCCGATCAGGTGCCGTACCGCGGCCCAGTGGTGCAGGCGGGCTTCCAGTTCCGGGTGCCCCTCGGCCTCGACGAGGCCGTCCGTGATGAGCCGGCCGGTGCCGCCCAGGGCCTGCCCGGCGTTGCCGAGCATGATCAGCCGGGCCCGCACGCGCTGCGGGGCGGAGGCCGCCTCGGCGAGGGCGGTCTCCGCGAAGCGGTCGGCGTCGGCGCGCAGGCCCGCGTCGCTGGCGTACTCGGCGGCGGCCAGCAGCCGTTCGGCGCGCTCGGCGGGGCGGTCGGCGGGGGTCCGGCGGGCGGCCAGCGCGGCCAGTTCGGCGGCGGTGGCGGGGGCTCCGCGGCGGCGTGCGGACCCGGCGGCGGAGGTGAGGGTGGCCGCGGTGGTCTCGTCGGCGTGCGGATGGGCCAGGACCAGGTGGCGGGCGTGCTCGACGGGTTCGGGCACGGCGCGGGCGAGCAGCTTGTGGACGGCGCGGCGGCCGTGTTCCGGGGCGTCGGCGTAGACGGCCGCGCGGATCAGCGGATGGTGGAAGCGGATCGTCTCCTCGGCGTCGGCGACGGCGACCCCGAGTGCTTCGGCGGTGGCCAGGTCGGCCGCCGGGTCCGGGATGCCGGCGGCGGTCAGCAGCGGCAGCGTGGGACGGGCGGCGGCGGAGGCGACCAGCAGCGTCTGCCGGGCGGAGGCGGGCAGCAGCCGTACCCGGTCCAGCAGCAGGTCCCGCAGCCGGGGCGGCACGGACAGGGTGTCGCCGGCCTCGGCGGGCATGCCGTCGCGCAGCGCCGCGACGCCGAGCTCGATCGCGTAGAGCGGGTTGCCCGCGGCGGTCTCCTGGATCGCGCGCAGCGCGTGCTCGGGGAGCTGCCGGCCGGTGCGTTCCCGCAGCAGGTCGGCCACCTCGCCGTCGGCAAGCGGGGGCACGGGCACGGTGGTGGTGCCCGGCGGGCAGCAGCGCAGGCCGAGCGGCTCCTCGCCGTCCATGACGCGCTCGGCGGCCAGGAAGCGCACGGGGGCGTTGTCGTACAGGCGCCGCAGGGCGACCGCGAGCACCTCGGCGCTGGGCATGTCGACCCACTGGAGGTCGTCGACGACGAGGAGGACCGGGCCGGCGGCGGACAGCGCCCGCAGGAGGTCGACAGCCGCGTCGCGCACGGCCAGCCGGCTCTGCGGGGAGACCGGCTCACGTTCGCGCAGCAGCGCGGCGCGCAGCGCGGCGCGGGGGCCTTCGGCCAGCCCGTCCACGTAGCTGTCCGGGACGCGGGCGAAGAGGTCCATCAGCGCGACGAAGGGGAGCTTGGCGTCCTCCTCGACGGGGGCGCAGCGCAGGACAAAGCCGTCGGCGTCGGCCTGCCCGGCGGCCGGCGCGCTCAGCGCGGTGAGCAGCGCGGACTTGCCGATGCCCGCGGACCCGTGGAACAGGACGCCCGGACCGGCGCTCAGCTGTGTCCGGGCATGGTCGAGGATCTCCCGACGCCCGATCAGGGACGGCATATGCACATGACAACGTTTGTGCAACTACCTTGTCAATGGCGGGAGTCCGCCCGGGGCGGAGGGATCGGTCACGCCACCCCGTCGGGATCGGGGAGCAGCACGACCCGGTGGGCATGGGCCCCGGCGGCGACGGTGGCGTCGCAGGCGGCGACCACGGTGATGCCCGCGGCGGCGACCCGGCGCAGTTCGTGCCACGCGCCGTCGCTGATGACGGTGGTCGTCACGGCCGGACCCCGGTGCCAGGGCGCGTCGTTGAGCGCGTGCTGGAGCGCGGAGCGCTGCGGGCCGGGCGGGCCGACGACGGCGATGAGTTCGCCCGCGGGCGCGGACAGCGCGATGTCGGTGGCGGTCGGTGGTGCCATGTCTGCCCCTCTGCTCGGTTCTCCTCCGGTGACACCCCTCGTGCGGCGCGTGCGCACAAGGCAGACAATGAGCGTTTTGCTCACGGATCGACCAAGGTGTACCAAGGATGAGCACGATCAGACGCGCGGCACTCCGGGACGCCGGGTCACGGTCCGGGCGACGGACGCCTGTTCGGGCACCCGCGGAGCGTCCCGGTGCAGCACGAGCAGCGCCATGTCGTCGGTGAGCCGGCCGCGGGTGTGCCGCATGTAGGCGGCGCGCACGGCGTCCACCAGGGCCCGCGCGCACAGCGTGTGGCCGCCCGCGGCACGCGCGGCGCCCTCCAGGGCCGCCGCCAGCGGGAAGAACGTGCCGTCCGCGTCCCGGGCGTCCGCCACGCCGTCGGTGTGCAGGAACAGCGCCTGCCCGGGCAGCAGCCGCCCGCAGCGCACCGCCTTCGCCCCGGCGGCCGCGTCCACCAGCCCCAGCGGCGGCAGGGGCTCCCCCGCGTCCAGCGGCAGCGCCAGGACGCTGCCGGGCCGGTCCGCGGACAGCCGGTAGGGGCCGGGGTGGCCGCAGTTGAGGACGTCGACCTGGCCGTCCTCGTCGAGCTGGAGCAGCATCAGGGTGACGAACTCCTCGGCGGCGAACGGGCGTTCCTGGATGTGCCGGGCGAGGGCCCGGTCCAGCCGCGCCAGCAGCCCGCCGAGTTCCGGCTCGTCGTACGCGGCCTCCCGGAAGGTGCCGAGCAGCGCCGCGACGGTGCCGATGGCCTCCAGTCCGTGACCGCGCACGTCGCCGATGACGGCGCGCACGCCGTGCGGCGTGGCCAGGACCTCGTACAGATCGCCGCCGACGTGCGCGCCCCGGCTGGCGGACACATGGTCGGCGGCGACCGTCAGATCGTTCACCCGCTGCGGGAGCGGGCGCAGCAGCACCCGCTGGGCGGCGAGCGCGACCTCGCGGGTGCGGGTCAGTTCGGCGGCGAGCCGTCTCCTGCGGTCCGCCAGCCAGAAGCAGGCCGCCAGCACCGCGACGACCGCCACCGCGGCACCGGCCCGTGGTCTGCCCGGCCCCGGTACGAACAGCGCGGCCACCGCCAGCCCGCCGCTCAGCGCGACGCACCGCCGCCGTCCGGTGCCCGCGCAGGCGAGCGCGGGCGCCGCCGCGACTCCGGGCAGCCACTCCTCCCCGCCGGGCACCCCGCAGGCCAGCCCCAGTACGGCGGCCACCCACGCACCCGGCCACACGAGGAGCAGCCACCCCCGCACCCGGCCCGTCACCGCCATGGCCACCCTGGGTCCGATCATGCCGCCGGGCTCCCCCTCGCAGCCGTCGCTCCCGCGTCGAGCGGGGCTGGTTCGCCCCCGATTCTGTCGACCGACCGGCCGGGATCCAGCCTCTCCCCTGCCAGTTCACCCGATCGTGCGACGTGACCCTTATGTGGCCCGGCCGGGGGTATTGGGGTGATCGTCCCCGCCCCTCGTGCCCCGCGTGCCTCCCGTGCCCCGCATCGCCCGGACACGCGCGCGGGGCGCCCCCGGTGACCCGGGAGCGCCCCGCTCCGCGCCGGCGCCGGTGCCCCGGCGCCCTTGCCCGTCCTACGCGCCGCGCAGGGTGGCGCCGGTGCGCTCGGCGGCGACGGCGACCGCGGCGTCACGGGCCGCGGAGGCCTCCTCCGCGGTCAGCGTGCGGTCGGCGGCACGGAACCGCAGCGAGTACGCCAGCGACTTCTTCCCTGGGCCGATCTGGTCGCCGGTGAAGACGTCGAACAGGCGCAGCGCCTCCAGCAGCCCGCCGGCACCGGACCGCAGGGCGGACTCGACGTCGGCGGCCGGGACGGAGGCGTCCACGACGAGCGCGACGTCCTGGGTGGCGACCGGGAAGGCGGACACCGTGGGGGCCGCCACCACGCCGGCCGAGGCGCGCTCCAGGCGGTCCAGGTCCAGCTCCATGGCGGCGGTGCCCTCGGGCAGGTGCATCGCCTTGATGACCCGCGGGTGCAGCTCGCCCGCGTT
Organism: Streptomyces sp. NPDC046977; assembly: GCF_040644455.1. Taxonomy (NCBI): domain Bacteria; kingdom Bacillati; phylum Actinomycetota; class Actinomycetes; order Kitasatosporales; family Streptomycetaceae; genus Streptomyces; species Streptomyces sp. NPDC046977. The sequence goes on along the minus strand of NZ_JBEYWO010000009.1, from coordinate 247,450 downwards.
GCCGACGAGGACCTCCTCGCCGTCCACGACGGCCAGTAGCGCCGCGCAGCGGCCCGGGTGGAACGGGGCGTGCCGGTCCTGGCGCACGATCAGTTCGACCCCCGCCTCACCGGCGACGATCCGCCCGGCCTCGACGGCGTCGGCCCAGGTCGCGGCGCGGCCCTCGCCCCACCAGCCGGCCTGCTCGCGCGCGCCCGACAGGACCACGGCGACCCGGCGGGGCTGCCGCGGGAGAGCGGCGTCGAGCGCGGCGATCTCGGCGTCGGTGGGACGCCGGTCGACCGGCAGCCGCGGCGGCGCGGGCTCCTCGCCGCTGGGGCGGAAGACCAGACCGGTCTCGAAGAGCGCGAGGTCGTGCGCGCCGCGCCCCACGTTGCGGCGCAGGGCGCCCAGCAGGCCGGGGAGCATGGTCGTGCGGAGCGCGGGCTCCTCGTCCGACAGCGGGTTGGCGAGCCTGACGGTGATGCGGCGCGGGTCGTCCGCGTCCAGACCGAGCTGGTCGAAGACGCCCTCACCCAGAAACGGGTAGTTCTGCACCTCGACGTAGCCCGCCCCGGCCAGCGCCCGGCCGACCCGGCGGCGCAGCTTCTGCGACTCGGTCAGCCCGCGGCCGGAGGGCAGGTTCGGCAGCGTGGAGGGCAGGTTCTCGTAGCCCTCCAGCCGGATGACCTCCTCGGCGAGGTCGTTGGGGTCGCGCAGGTCGGGGCGCCAGGACGGCACGGTGACGATCAGCTCGTCGGCCCCGTACACGTCGCAGCCGACCTGCTGGAGCCGGCGCACGACGGTCTCGCGGCCGTACTCCCTGCCCGCCACCTTGTCCGGGTGGTCGGCCGGGATCGTGATGGTGTGCGGCGCGGAGGGCGCGGTGATCTCGGTGACGCCGGCCTCGGCGGTACCGCCCGCGAGCAGCACCAGCAGGTCCACGGTGCGCTGCGCGGCGGCGGACGCGGCCAGCGGGTCCACACCGCGCTCGAAGCGCTTGGACGCCTCGGAGGACAGCTTGTGGCGGCGCGCGGTGCGGGCGATGGCGACCGGGTCGAAGTGCGCGGCCTCGATGACGACGTCGGTCGTGGTGGCGCCCGTCTCGTCGATCTCGGTGTTGGCGCCGCCCATGACGCCCGCCAGGCCGATCGGCCCGCGGTTGTCGGTGATGACCAGGTCCTCGGGGTCCAGGACCCGGACCTGTCCGTCGAGCGTCGTCAGCTTCTCGCCGGGCTGCGCGCGACGCACGCCGATCGCGCCCTCGACGCGCTGCCGGTCGTACGCGTGCAGCGGCTGGCCGAGCTCCAGCATCACGTAGTTGGTGACGTCGACCGCGAGCGAGATCGGCCGCATGCCGGCCTTCTGCAGGCGGCGCTGCAGCCACACCGGCGAACCGGCCTCCGGGTCCAGCCCGGTGACGGTCCGTGCGGTGAAGCGGTCGCAGCCGACCGGGTCGGAGACCTTGACCTCGTAGCCGTAGGAGTTCGGGCCGGGCACGTCGAGCAGCGCCGGGTCGCGCAGCGGCAGGCCGTAGGCGATGGCCGCCTCACGGGCGACGCCGCGCATCGACAGGCAGTAGCCGCGGTCGGGGGTCACCGCGATGTCCAGCACCTCGTCGACGAGCTCCAGCAGCTCGATGGCGTCGGTACCGGCCTCGTGCTCCGGCGGCAGCACGATGATGCCGTGCGTGCCGTCGTCCCCCATGCCCAGCTCGGCGCCCGAGCAGATCATGCCGTGCGAGGTGCGGCCGTAGGTCTTGCGCGCGGCGATCTCGAAGTTCCCGGGCAGCACACCGCCGGGGAGGACGACCACGACCTTGTCGCCGACGGCGAAGTTGTTCGCGCCACAGACGATCTCCTGGGGCTCACCGGTGCCGTTGGCGATACCGACGTCGACGGTGCAGAAGCGGATCGGCTTCTTGAAGCCCGTCAGCTCCTCGATGGTGAGCACCTTGCCGACCACCAGCGGGCCCTTGAGGCCGGCGCCGAGCTGCTCGACGGTCTCGACCTCGAGGCCGGCGGAAATGAGCTTGGCCTGGACGTCGCGGCCGGACTCGCCGGCGGGCAGGTCGACGTACTCCCGCAGCCAAGAAAGCGGGACCCGCATCAGATCTCCATCCCGAACGGAAGGGTGAAGCGCACGTCACCCTCGACGATGTCTCGCATGTCCTCGACGTTGTGACGGAACATCAGCATGCGCTCGATGCCGAAGCCGAAGGCGAAGCCGCTGTACTTCCGCGGGTCGACGCCGCAGGCGGTGAGCACCCGCGGGTTGACCATGCCGCAGCCGCCGAGCTCGATCCAGCCCTCGCTGCCGCAGGTGCGGCAGGGCCGGTCCGGGTTGCCGACGGACTCGCCGCGGCAGACGTAGCAGACCATGTCCATCTCGGCGGAGGGCTCGGTGAACGGGAAGTAGTTCGGGCGGAGCCGCGTCGTGATGTCCGCGCCGAACAGCGACTGGACCATGTGGTCGAGGGTGCCCTTGAGGTCGGCCATGGTCAGGCCCTCGTCGACGGCGAGCAGCTCGACCTGGTTGAAGACCGGGGTGTGCGTCGCGTCGAGCTCGTCGGAGCGGTACACCCGGCCGGGGCAGATCACGTAGACCGGGGCCTCGCGGCCGAGCAGCGAGCGGATCTGCACCGGGGAGGTGTGCGTGCGCAGCACGACACCGCTCTCCTGCGGGTCGGACCCGGCGGGCTTGTCGCCCTCGACGAAGAAGGTGTCCTGCATGGTCCGGGCCGGGTGGTCCGCCCAGATGTTGAGGGCGTCGAAGTTGAACCACTCGGTCTCGACCTCGGGGCCCTCGGCCACCTCGTAGCCCATGGCCACGAAGATGTCCTCGATCCGCTCGGACAGGGTGGTCAGCGGGTGCCGGGCGCCGCGCGGGGTGCGGTCGTAGGGCAGCGTGACGTCCACTGCCTCCTCGACCAGCACGCGCTCGTCGCGCTCGTTCTCCAGCACCTCCTGGCGGGCCTTGAGCGCCTGGTTGACCGCGCCGCGGGCCTGGCCGACGCGCTTGCCGGCCTCCGCCTTGGCGTGCGGCGGCAGCGCGCCGATCTCACGGTTGGCCAGGGCGAGCGGCGAGCGGTCCCCGGTGTGGGCCACCTTGGCCTCGCGCAGCGCGTCGAGGTCGGCGGCTTCGGCGATCGCGGCGAGCGCCTCGTCGCGCCGGCGCTCGATCTGTTCCGGTTTCAGTGCCTCGACCTCGACAGGGTCGTACGACTTGTTCGGTGCCGACATTTCTTCCCGTTCCGATGTGGGTGATGGCGTGGCCGACCTGCCTGCCCGACCGCTGAATGCCAAGGGTCGAGTCTATCGGGGCCACGGGGAAAGGCTGGTCACGCCCGTCGGGGCCGGTGGAGGACCACGCGCGCTCAGGCCAGGAAGGCCGGCGCCCCGACGGGCAGGATAAATCGGAACTGGGCGCCCTTGCCGGGCGCGCGGCCCACGATGATGGTGCCGCCGTGGGCCTCGACGATGCCCTTGACGATGTACAGCCCCAGGCCCGTGCCACCGCGCTTGCTGCCCCGCCAGAAGCGGGTGAAGACGCGGTTCATGGACTCCTCCGGGATGCCTGGTCCCTCGTCGCTGACGGTCACCGCCGTGCCGGCCTGGTCCCGCTCGCGAGGGGTGTCCGCCGGGCGGGGTGCCGCGGATACGTCAATGGTGACAGTTCCCTCGCCGTGGCGCACGGCGTTTTCCAGCAGGTTCCCGAGGATCTGGTCGACCTTGTCGGGGTCGGCCCACAGTTCCGGGAGCGGTTCCGCCACCCGGACGAGGAAGCGGTCCGGAGACTCCCCCGCGGCGACGAGCGCGTCCACGTGGCGGCGGATCGCGGCGACCATGTCGACCCGCTGGCGCCGTACCTCCAGCCGGCCGGAGTCGATGCGGGAGATGTCGAGCAGTTCGGCGATCAGCCGCGTGACGCGGTTGGCGTCGGCGTCCACGGTCTCCAGCATGAGCTTCTTCTGGTCCTCGGTGAACCGTTCCCACTTCGCCAGCAGGGTGGCGGTGAACCCTTTGACCGAGGTGAGCGGCGAGCGCAGTTCGTGCGCGACGGTGGCGATCAGCTCGGCGTGGCTGCGTTCGGTGCGCCGCCGGGCCTCGGTGCCGCGCAGCGCGACGACCAGCCGCCGCACCGGGCCGGTGGGGTGGTCGCGGACGTAGCGGGCGGAGACCAGCACCTCGCGTCCGCCGGGCAGCAGCAGGTTGCGCTCGGGCTGCCCGGTGCGGGTGGACAGTCCCTCGTACGGCTGGGTGAGCTGCCACCAGCGGCGGCCGTCCAGGTCCTCCAGCGGCAGTGCCCGGTCGATGGGCAGGCCGATGACCCGGGCGGGTTCGAGCGCGGTGATGCGGGCGGCGGCGGCGTTGAAGCAGACGACCAGTCCCCGCTCGTCGGCGACGACGAGGCCGTCGGGCAGTTCGTCGGTCGTGATGCCGAACTCGGTCAGGACGGCGGTCCAGGCCGGCAGCTCGCGTGGCGCCGTACCGTCGGTCGTCCTGACATCCATTGGCGCAACCCCCTCTCCAGGGCGGTCCCCGGGGCGCCACCCTACTAGCTCAGGGTTACCGTGCGGCACCCTCCGGGAGCACGCTGCGCCCGGGCGGAGGCGTAGAGGCACACGGCGGCGGCCGTGGCGAGGTTGAGGCTCTCGGCGCGACCGTGGATGGGGACGCGCACCACCTCGTCCGCCAGTGCGCGGGTCTCCTCCGGCAGGCCCCAGGCCTCGTTGCCGAAGATCCAGGCCGTCGGGCCGCCCATCGTGCCCTCGTCCAGCTCGGCGTCGAGGTCGCGCTCCCCCGCGCCGTCGGCGGCCAGCAGCCGCACGCCGGCCCCGCGCAGGCCGTCGACCACGGTCTCCATGGGGACGCCGACCGCCACGGGCAGATGGAACAGGCTGCCGACGGAGGCGCGCACGGCCTTGGGGTTGTACAGGTCCACCGAGGCGTCGGTCAGCACGACCGCGTCGGCGCCGGCCGCGTCGGCGCAGCGCAGCACGGTGCCCGCGTTGCCGGGGTCGCGCACATGGGCGAGGACGGCTACCAGCCGCGGCCGGGCGCGCAGGACCTCCTCGAACGGGGTGTCCAGGAAGCGGCAGAGGCCGACGACACCCTGAGGGGTGACGGTGTCCGACATCTCGGCGACGACCTCGTCGGTCGCGGTGAACACGGGCACGCCGGCGGCCCGGGCGGCGGCGACGATCCCGGCGTGGCGCTCCGCGGCCTCGGGGGTGACGTAGACCTCGACGAGGTGGGCCATCGCCTCGCGCACGGCCTGCGGCCCCTCGGCCAGGAAGCGGCGCTCCTTGCCGCGGAAGCTGCGCTTGGCGAGGCGGCGTGCCGCGACGACGCGCGGGGACCGCAGGGATGTCAGCTCGGGGCCGGCCATGGGGGTGCACTCGATTCGGTCGGGTCTGGCGGGCTTGCGGGGGCGGACGGCGACGGCGCCCCGGACACACCTCGGACCCGCAGGCACGCGGCCTGCGGGTCCGGAAGGAGCGTGGGTCAGGCCGCCTTCGGGGCGTTGACGTCGCTCGGAAGGGCCTTCTGGGCCACCTCGACCAGCGCGGCGAACGCGTTGGCGTCGTTCACGGCCAGCTCCGCGAGGATCTTGCGGTCCACCTCGACGTTGGCGGCCTTCAGACCCTGGATGAAGCGGTTGTAGGTGATGCCGTTGGCGCGGGCAGCGGCGTTGATGCGCTGGATCCACAGCTGACGGAAGTCGCCCTTGCGCTTCTTGCGGTCGTTGTAGTTGTAGACGAGGGAGTGGGTGACCTGCTCCTTCGCCTTGCGGTACAGGCGGGAACGCTGACCGCGGTAACCGCTGGCCTGCTCGAGGATCGCCCGGCGCTTCTTCTGGGCGTTGACTGCCCGCTTGACGCGTGCCACTTGATAACTCCTTTTGAGGGACCGCGGAAGTCGTCACACGGTCCGAAAGCGAATGGGTCCCGGTCCAGCGGCGCGCCCCCTGGTCGAAGGGGGCGTGCCGTCACTTGCCGAGAAGCTTCTTGATCTTCTTGGCGTCGGGCTTGGCCAGGACGACCGTGCCGGTCAGGGCGCGGGTCTTCGATGACGGCTTGTGCTCAAGCAGGTGGCGCTTGCCGGCGCGCTCGCGGATCACCTTGCCGGAGCCGGTGATCTTGAATCGCTTGCTCGCACCGCTGTGGGTCTTGTTCTTCGGCATGCGCCGTAGTCTCCTCGTCGCTGGCCCTCCCGTCCGCCCGGGGGCGGACGGAGAGCGTCAGTCCTTCGTTTCCTGGCCCGGAGCGGTGCTCCGGGCCCTGGCGTAGCCGCCGGACACCGGTCCGGTGGCGTCAGCCGGCGTCGGCGGGAGCGTCCTGCTGCTGCTCCTGCTCCTCACCGTGCTCGTCGGCGGGGTCGAACTCGTCGTCCGGGCTGCCCGGCAGGCGACCGGCCTTGCGGGCGGCCTGCGCCTCACGGGCCTCGGCCATCGCCTCGGTCTTCTTCTTGTGCGGACCGAGGACCATGATCATGTTGCGGCCGTCCTGCTTCGGCGAGGACTCGACGAAGCCCAGGTCCTGGACGTCGTCCGCGAGCCGCTGCAGCAGCCGGAAGCCCAGTTCCGGGCGCGACTGCTCACGACCGCGGAACATGATCGTGATCTTGACCTTGTCGCCCTGCTTGAGGAACCGGACGACGTGACCCTTTTTGGTGTCGTAGTCGTGCGGATCGATCTTCGGCCGGAGCTTCATCTCCTTGATGACCGTGTGCGCCTGGTTCTTGCGCGCCTCACGGGCCTTCATGGCCGACTCGTATTTGAACTTGCCGTAGTCCATGAGCTTGCAGACCGGCGGGCGTGCGTTCGCCGCCACCTCGACGAGGTCGAGGTCGTACTCCTGCGCAAGCTCCAGTGCCTTGGCAAGCGGCACGATGCCGACCTGCTCGCCACTGGGACCGACGAGTCGCACCTCGGGGACGCGAATCCGGTCGTTGATGCGGGGCTCGGCGCTGATGGGGCCTCCTCGGTAGCACCACGCGGCTGACTGGCCGACAGCCGCGTAACATCTGTGTCGTTGGTTGCCGCCCGCGAGAAGACGCAAAAAACGCCCCTAACGGGTCACAGGCGGGCTCCTCACAACCGGGAGCACCGCCGCGGTATTCCCCGCGGGGCGCGTCGGGCACCGCGTCCTCGTCGAGGACACGTCGCCTGACCGGTGACCCGTCGGCCTCCAGGGCCGGCAAGGTGGGAGATCGGAGCTCCACTTGTGGGCTGGTGTCCACCGCGTCCATGGGCTCCACCGGGTACTGCTTCGGTGTGCCGCTCGTCTGCGGAGGGTTGTCCAGCCGGTCGATCGTCAAGCATACCAGCCATCGACCGCAGACCGTAATCGGACGACGTGGGCCTATCGTGTGAGGCATGAGCGACGCCACCTCCCAGCACGAGTCCCCCTCCGCGGACCGCCCCGACTTCGACACGATGACCCGCGACATCGCGGACGTTCCCGCGGTCGAGGTGATCACGACGGTCGCGGTGCACCTGATGAGCGCGGCGGCGGTGAACCTCGGCCTCGCGGAGGAGGGCGACCAGCACAAGGACCTCGACGAGGCGCGCAAGCTGATCACGGCGCTGGCCGGGCTGATCACCGCGGGCGCGCCCGAGATCGGCTCCTACCACGCCGCCCCGCTGCGGGACGGCCTGAAGTCGCTGCAGCTCGCGTTCCGCGAGGCGTCCACGGTCCCGGACGCGCCGGGCGAGGGCCCCGGCGAGAAGTTCACCGGTGCCGTCCACGGCTAGGGCATGCTTCGAAAGTCCCTCCCCGGCTGCCGCTGGGGGACCTCCCGGCCCTGCCGGGGCGGGCGCCGTCAGCGCGTGAAGAGGGGCTCGCCCGGCAGCGTCGCGCTGTCGGGCAGCAGCGCCAGTTCGATGCCGCGCACGAGCGCGCCCCGCAGCACCTCGTCGCCCGCCAGCGCCGCGGAAACGCGCTGCGCGACGGCGCGCACGTCCGCGGCGGGCCCCAGCACGATGCCCAGGGTGCCGTCCGAGCCGGCGGAGGGCACCAGGTGGGCGCGCAGGACGTCCGGCTCGCTGGCGACGGCCGTGCGCAGGGCCGCGCGGACGGCGGGGTCGGCCAGCGGGTCGCCGCTGCCGCGGCCGGCGGCCACCGCCCGCAGCGCGGCGCCGGTCAGGGCGTAGGGGACCGGGCCGGCGATGTCGACCAGCAGCGTGTCGGCCTTCTCGTGGACCAGCGCCTGCAGGGCCTGGGCCAGGGGCACGGCCACGGGACGGGCGTCCGCGCGCCAGCGGGCCAGCGACCCGGTCGAGGTGAACGCGGGCAGGGCGCGGCGGCCGCCGGCCTCGATGGTGGGCACGGCCATGTCGCTGGTCTTCTCCCGGCGCAGCCCCCCGGGCCCCTCCTCGGTCTCGCCCAGCAGCGCGACGACCGGCACCAGCAGACGCGCGCCCGGGAGCGCGGCCAGCACCTCGTCCTCCGCCGACGGGTCGGCGCCGAAGGCGGCCAGTGCCGCCGCCAGCCGGGGGTCGGCGGAGCCGTCGTCGTCGGGGAATCCGGAGTCCGGGATGTTCTTGGGAGGCACCCCCCGAGGGTAGCCGCAGGACTCGGGGCGATTGTCAGCAGTCCTTCATGCCTCTCTCATGGCACACGCAGGTTCGGCCCCTAGCTTCACGGACATGGCACCCGACTCGTCCGCCCCGTGGCGGCGCCGGCTCGCCGGCCGCCGTCGCGACCGCTCCCGTGAACGCTCCGGCCCGGACGGCGCGCGCCCGCACGGGGCGGTGCGCGACGTGGCGGCCGTCGCGGTCGTGACGACCGCGGCCCTGAGCGCCGTGCTGTCCGTGTCCGCGACCCACCGGCACCTGCCGTCCGCGCCGGTCTCCGCGGTGCCCGCGAAGCCGACGCCGGAGGTGCCGGCGGACGTGGTCTCGGGCGAGGCCGAACGACGCGTGGAGGTGGACTTCGACGACGTCGTCGGCACGGCGCTCGCGGGCGTGACCGGCGGCGGCCGCGCCGAGTACTCGGTCGCGATCACGGACACCGCTTCGGGCGACAGCGCGGTGCACGGGCAGGGCGCGTACGACACCGCGAGCATCGTCAAGGTGGACATCCTCGCCACGCTGCTGCTCCAGGCGCAGGACGCCGGGCGGGCCCTGACCGCGCACGAGCGGGCCCGGGCCGAGGTCATGATCGAGGACAGCGACAACGCGGCGGCCCTGGAACTGTGGCAGCGCATAGGCCGCGCCGCCGGTCTGGACGCCGCCAACAAGCGCCTGGGCCTGACCGGGACGAGCGGCGGCAGCGGACTGCTGTGGGGGCTGACGCAGACCACCGCGGCGGACCAACTGACCTTGCTGCGGGCGGTGTTCGGATCGCACGGGGTGCTGGACGCGGCCTCGCGCGGCTACATACGCCAGTTGATGGGCCGGGTCGACGCGGGGCAGGACTGGGGGGTGACGAGTGCGGCCGACGGCGCCTTCGAGGTCAAGAACGGCTGGCTGCAACGGAGTACGACCTCGCTGTGGGACATCAACAGCATCGGCCGGATCGCCTCGGGCGGTCACACCTACCTGGTCGCCGTCGTCTCGCGCGGCAGCGCGACGCAGGCCGAGGGCATCGCGCTGGTCGAGGACGCGGCCGAGGCGGCGGTGGCGGCGTTCACCAGGGCTGCGGGCGGCTCCGCCGCGTCGTGAGCCGGGGCCGCAGCCACAGGGCGGCGGCGACACCGACCAGGACGGCGCCGCCGGCGGCGAAGGCCGCGGCGATCCCGTCGCCGAAGGTGTCCCCGTGCACGGCGGCCGCCGCCCGCGCGGTGCCGGGACCGGGGCCGAAGTACCTGCGCGGGTAGCCGGCGGGGCTCGGGGCCGGGCTCTGCGGCCGCAGGTGGTCCGCCGCCGCGAGGGCGGCCGCCGGGTCCACCAGTCCGTAGCCGACGGAGTCGCTGCGGCCGCCGGGCGGGGCGTCCCGCGCCGTGTCCTCCAGCAGCCGCTTGACCTGGGCCGGGCTCAGCTTCGGGTGGGCGGAGCGGATGAGCGCGACGGTGCCGGAGACGTAGGCCGAGGCCGTACTGGTGCCCCACCCCTCGTAGTAGCGGCGGTTGGGGTCGGCGATGACCACGTCGACGCCGGGCGCGGAGACGGCCGCGTACCAGCGCCGGGTGGAGAAGGCGGCGCGGGTGCCGTAGCGGTCGACGGCCGCGACGGCGATGACGCCCGGGTACGCGGCCGGGTACGAGGCCCGGTTGCCCTGCTCGCCGCCGTTGCCCGCGGAGGCCACCACGACCACGCCCTTGCTCAGGGCGTACTGGATGGCGTCGTCCTCCTGCGCCTCGGGGTGGGCGGTGCGGCTGTCGTCGCCGAGGGAGAGGTTGATGACGTCCGCGCCGTGGTCGGCAGCCCACCGGATGCCCTCGGACAGCGCGCCGCCGCGGGTCGTGCGGGCCTTCTTGCGCTGCGGGTCCTTGTCCTCCAGTATCACGCGCACCGGGAGGATCCTGGCCTCGGGCGCGATGCCCATCACGCCGTCCTCGCCGCCGGGACCGTGGCCGTGGCCCGCGATGATGCCCGCCATGCCGGTGCCGTGCCGGGCCCACGCGTCGTCCCCGCGGCCGTCGCCGAAGCCGATCAGGTCCTTGCCCCGGAGCACCTGCCCGGTCAGGTCGGGGTGGGAGTCGTCCACGCCGGTGTCCAGGACGGCGACGGTGACGCCGCGGCCCTTCGTCGTCCGCCACGCGTCCCGCGCGTGCAGGGCGTCCAGTGCCCAGTCCGCGTCCCGTACCGCGTCCGCGTGCGCCGGGACGACCGGCACCAGGGCGAGTCCGGCGGCCGCGACCACTCCCGCGGCGACGCGCCGCATCGTGCCGGTCCTCATCGCGCGCCTCCCGAGGGGGACGCCGTCAGCGACCGCGCGGCCTGCCGGGCCCGGCTGCCGACGGTGTCGGCGAGGGCCTTGGCGTCGTGGCCGAGGCCGGCCTGGGCGGGGGCCGCGGTGGCGCCGTCGGCGACCGCGGAGGCGACGGGCTGGGGGACGGCGGTGTCGCGGCCGTCGGCGAAACCGCTGACCGCGTACACGACCACGGGCAGGTCGGCGGCGATGTCCACGGTCCAGGTGGCGCGCTGCTTGTCGCCGAAGCCCGCCGACACCGTTCCGGGGAAGGCGACCGGACGGGGCATCAGATCGGCGCGGGAGCCGAGGCGCTGGGTGGTCCACCGGTCGTGGAGCCCGCGCATGACCGGGGCGCCGGCCGAGGTGACGAGGAGTCCGACGGTCGTCACCGCCCCGGCCGAGGCGTCGGTGTACGTGGCGCGGAGCAACTTCACGCAGCCGGCCGGCCGCAGCACCTGGGCCAGCAGCGGGTCGAAGGCCTCGGCGCAGCCGCTCGGCGGCGCCACGCCGATCCGCGTCCAGGTGCGGTCGGCACCGCCGGGGCCCGCGCCGCGGCCGTCCAGTACGGGCGGGAAGAGCGTGTCGACCGGCGTGCTGTGCCACAGGGCGCGGGCCTGCGCGAACTGCCGCGCGCTGATCTGCGCCGCGGTGGGGGCGGGGGTGGCGGGCTCGTGGTTGATCCACAGTCCGGCCGCCGCTCCGCCGAGCAGTCCGAGGCCGAGCACCAGGCACAGCGCGGCTGCGGCGGCGCGCGGCCGGGCCTGCGCGGCGTGGGCGGCGACGCCCGGTGGACGCGGTGGCGGGGCGGGCTGCGGGACGGGCGAGGACCACGCGATCGTGGGCGGGTGGCCGGGCTGCGGCGGCGGACCCGTGATCCCGGGCCGGATGGCGCCGGCGGCGGGCGGGGGCCAGGCGGCGGAGGTGGGGGGTATGGGGCGCGGTGACCAGCTCGGCCGGGGGGTGGTGCCCCCGCTGTCGAAACCGGTGCTCACCCGGTGCCCCCTCACGGCCGGTTCGGACACGGCCTGTTCGCCCATTGGACCTGCGGCGTCACTCTACTGGTCGTGACGGCCCCGCGCGGTGCGAGTACGGATCACTTGCCCCTACCGCTCGGTAGGGGCATTCTGGCAAGCTGCGCGCATGTCTGATCGCGCAGCAGACCGGGCCCGCTACGACCGGGCCACCGCCGACCTCGACGCGCCCGTGGCGGTCGTGGACCTGGAGGCGTTCGACGCCAACGCCGCCGACCTGGTACGACGTGCCGGCGGCAAACCGATACGGGTGGCGTCCAAGTCCGTGCGCTGCCGGGCGCTGCTGGAGCGGGTGCTCGGCCGCGAGGGCTTCGCCGGGATCATGTCGTACACGCTGGCGGAGTCGGTGTGGCTGGCCCGCTCGGGCTTCGACGACGTGCTGCTCGCCTACCCCTCGGCGGACCGGGCCGGCTACGCGGAACTGGCCTCGGACCCGAAGCTGGCGGCGGCCGTCACGGTCATGGTCGACGACGTGGCCCAGCTCGACCTGATCGACTCCTCCCGCGCGGGCGGTTCGGAGATCGTGCGGGTCTGCCTGGAGATGGACACCTCGCTGCGGATGCTGGGCGGCCGCGTCCGCGTCGGCGCGCTGCGCTCCCCGCTGCACCAGCCCGCCCAACTGGCCGCGCTGGCTGGCGAGGTGGCCCGCCGGCCCGGCTTCCGCCTGGTCGGGATCATGGCGTACGAGGGGCATGTGGCCGGGGTCGGCGACGCGATCGCGGGACGTCCGCTGCGCTCGCGGGCGATCCGGCTGATGCAGGCGCGGGCGCGCGGGGAACTGGCGGCGCGACGGGCCGCGGTCGTGCGGGCGGTGCGGGAGGTCGCGCCGGGGCTGGAGTTCGTCAACGGCGGCGGCACGGGCAGTGTGCAGAGCACGGCCGCCGAGGACGCGGTGACGGAGATCGCGGCCGGGTCCGGGCTGTACGTGCCGCGGCTGTTCGACAACTACACCTCGTTCCGGGGCCGCCCGGCGGCGCTCTTCGCCCAGCCGGTGGTCCGGCGCCCGGGGGTCGGCGTGGTGACCGTGCTCGGCGGCGGCTACCCGGCCTCGGGTGCGGCGGGCGCGGACCGGCTGCCGGTGCCGTACCTGCCGGAGGGGCTGCGCTACGACCCGCAGGAGGGTCCGGGCGAGGTGCAGACCCCGCTGATCGGGTCGGCCGCGGACGATCTGCTGATCGGCGACAAGGTGTGGTTCCGGCACGCGAAGGCGGGCGAGCTGTGCGAGCGGTTCGACACGCTGCGGCTCGTGGAGGGCGACCGGGTCGTGGCGACGGTCCCGACGTACCGCGGCGAGGGCAGGACGTTCCTCTAGAGGTCGCGGGCACGCCTCCGTGCGCGCCGGTGCACCGGCGGGAACGGAGGCGTGCGGCGGGCGGGTCAGATGCCCGTGCCGCCCCCGGAGCCGACGGCCTTGATGCCCTTGACGATCTCGTCCATCACCGAGAGTTCCGGCGCCTTGTCGTTGATGTCGAAGCCGGAGCGGACCAGCACGAGCCTGGCGGGGTCCTGCGGCGAGGGGAACACCAGCGACTGGACGTAGCCGTCGTCGCCCTTCTTCGTGACGACCTTCCAGCGCACCAGCCAGCCCTGCTGGCCGGCGACCGTGGTCTTCTGCGACAGCAGCTGCGTGTGCGAGGTGAGACCGCCGTAGATCTTGCCGCCGTAGGACTCCTCGGCGTTGCCCGCGATGTCCTCCTTGGCCGCGGCCTCGGCGGTGGTGGACTTCAGCTTCACGGCCGCGGCGGGCATGGAGAAGACGCCGCCGCGCACGCAGGTGTTCACGGCGTCGCCGGGGCAGGTGTACTCGCCCACGGTGAGCTGGGCGAGCCCGTCGCGGCTCGTACCGCCCGTCCAGCTGTCGGGGACGGGGATGCTGATGCCGTCCACCAGGTCGACGGCGAAGCCGGGGTCGGCCTTGGGCCGGTTGTCCTGGCCGCCGCCCGGGCCGTTGCCGTCGGGGCCGTTGCCGCCCTCCAGGCCGGGGCCGGGGGCCGTGACCGAGGGGGCGGGCCGGGCGGAGTCCGCGCCGGAGTCGCTGCCCCTGCCGAGGGCGACGACGCCGCCGACGACCGCGCCGGCCACCACGACCGCGGCGACGACGGCGATCGCGATCAGGCCGCCGCGCCGCTTGCGCGGCGCGGCGGGGAAGGCGGCGGGGTACGCCGGCCAGCCCGGCGCCCCGGCGTCGAACACCGGGGCGGGGACCTGGGTGCCGCGGGTGTACTCGGTCCACGCGGACCCGTCCCACCAGCGCTCGAGTGCCGGGCCGTTTCCTGTCTGCCCGGGTTCTGGGTACCAGCCGGGCGGGGTCGTCATGGTCACGGGCGTCACCTTAAGGCCAGGGCCCTAAGATTCCCGTCAGACCACCGGTCACAGAGGGGTCACGTACGCCCCGGCGATCCCTCCGTCGACCAGGAACTCCGCACCGGTGATGAAGGACGCGTCGTCACTGGCGAGGAAGGCCACGGCGGCCGCGATCTCCTCCGCCTCCGCGAAGCGCCCGACGGGGATGTGCACCAGCCGGCGGGCGGCGCGCTCGGGGTCCTTGGCAAACAGTTCCCGCAGCAGCGGGGTGTTGACCGGTCCCGGGCACAGCGCGTTGACCCGGATGCCCTCGCGGGCGAACTGCACGCCCAGCTCGCGCGACATCGCCAGCACGCCGCCCTTGGAGGCGGTGTACGAGATCTGGGAGGTCGCCGCGCCCATGACCGCCACGAAGCTCGCGGTGTTGATGATCGAGCCCTTGCCCTGCCGCTGCATGTAGGGCAGCGCCGCCTTGCAGCACAGGTAGACCGAGGTGAGGTTCACCTCCTGCACGCGGCGCCAGGCGTCGATGCCGGTGGTGAGGATCGAGTCGTCGTCGGGGGGCGAGATGCCGGCGTTGTTGAAGGCGACGTCGACCGAGCCGTAGGTGTCGTACGTGGCCTTGAACAGCGCGTCGACCTGATCGGCGTCGGTGACGTCCGTCTTCACGAACAGCCCGCCGACCTCCTCGGCCGCCGCCTTGCCCGCGCTCTCGTCGATGTCGGCGCACACGACGTGGGCGCCCTCGGAGGCCAGCCGGCGCGCCGCGGCCAGGCCGATGCCGCTGCCGGCGCCGGTGACCACCGCCGTCCGGCCCACCAGGCGGCGGCACACCGCTGCTTCTGCTTGCGTCATTGCCGGGATCACTCCTCCGTGCTGATGAAGACGTTCTTGGTCTCGGTGAAGGCGGCCAGCGCGTCGGGACCGAGCTCGCGCCCGAGTCCCGACTGCTTGAAGCCGCCGAACGGTGTCCAGTAGCGCACCGAGCTGTGGGAGTTGACCGACAGGTTGCCGGCCGCGGTGCCGCGGGCGAGCCGCAGGGCGCGGCCGACGTCACGGGTCCAGATCGAGCCCGACAGGCCGTACGGGGTGGCGTTGGCCAGCCGCAGCGCGTCGGCCTCGTCCTCGAAGGGCAGGACGACGGCGACCGGGCCGAAGACCTCCTCCACCGCGATGCGCTCCCCCGGGTCGGCGGGCGCGAGCACGGTCGGCGGGTACCAGAAGCCCTTGCCCTCCGGCGCGGTGCCGCGAATCACCGCGGGCACTGCGGGCGCCGCGGTGGCCACGTACTCCCGGACCCGGTCGCGCTGCACGGCGGAGATCAGCGGTCCCACGGCGGTCGCGGGGTCGGCGGGGTCGCCGACGGCGACGGCCAGGACGGCGGGCTCCAGCAGTTCCATGAACCGGTCGTACGCGGTGCGCTCCACGAGGATGCGGGTGCGGGCGCAGCAGTCCTGTCCGGCGTTGTCGAGGAAGGACAGGGGGGCGGTCGCCGCCGCCTTCTCCAGGTCGGCGTCGGCGAAGACGATGTTGGGCGACTTGCCGCCGAGTTCGAGGGTGACCCGCTTGAGGGTGTCCGCGCCCTTGGCCATGATCTGTTTGCCGACCCGGGTGGAGCCGGTGAAGACGATCTTCGCCACGCCCGGGTGCTCCACCAGGGCGTTGCCCGCGACGGGCCCCCGGCCCGGCAGCACCTGGAAGAGGTGCTCGGGAAGCCCCGCCTCCAGCGCGAGTTCCGCGAGCCGCAGCGCGGTCAGCGGGGTGGTCTCCGCGGGCTTGAGGATCACCGCGTTGCCCGCCGCGAGCGCGGGGGCGGTGCCCCAGGCGGCGATGGGCATCGGGAAGTTCCAGGGCGCGATGACGCCGACGACACCCAGCGGTTCCAGGAAGGTGACGTCGATGCCGCCGGGCACCGGGATCTGACGTCCCATCAGGCGCTCCACCCCGCCGGCCGCGTACTCCAGCAGGTCGCGGACGTTGCCGGCCTCCCAGCGCGCGTTGCCGATCGTGTGACCGGCCTGCCGCACCTCCAGGGCGGCCAGTTCCTCCACGTGGGCGTCGACCTCGGCCGCGAAGCGGCGCAGCAGCCGGGCCCGGTCCGCCGGGGTCAGGGCCGCCCAGGCGGTCTGGGCGCGGGCGGCCCGCGCGACGGCGGCGTCCACGTCCGCGGGACCCGCCGCGGGGACGGTGGCGATCACCTCCTCGGTGGCCGGGTTGAGCACTTCCAGGGCGTCCAGCACATCGGGCACTGCGGGCCTCACATGCGTTCGAAGGAGCGGTAGCGCTCCCAGTCGGTCACGGCGGTGTCGTACGCGTCCTGCTCGACGCGGGCCATGTTCGCGTAGTGCTCGACGACCTCGTCGCCGAACGCCGCCCGCGCGATCGGGCTGTCCTGCCAGAGGGCGGCAGCCTCGCGCAGCGTGGTGGGCACGTGCGCCACGCCGTCCGCCGCGTAGGCGTTGCCCGTGACGGGCTCGGGGAGGGCGAGCTTGTTCTCCACCCCGTACAGGCCGGCGGCGACCATGCCGGCCACCGCCAGGTACGGGTTCACGTCGCCGCCCGGCACGCGGTTCTCCAGGCGCAGCGCGGCCGGGGAGTGCCCGACGACGCGCAGCGCGCAGGTGCGGTTGTCCGGGCCCCACGCGACGGCGGTCGGGGCGAAGGAACCGGGCCGGAAGCGCTTGTAGGAGTTGATGTTGGGCGCGTACAGCAGCGCGAAGTCGCGCAGCGCCGCGAGCTGCCCGGCGAGGAAGTGGCGCATCGTCTCCGACATCCCGCCGGGCTCGTCGCCCGCGAAGACGGGGGTGCCGTCGTCGTCGCGCAGCGAGAGGTGGATGTGGCAGGAGTTGCCCTCGCGCTCGTTGTACTTGGCCATGAAAGTCAGCGCGTAACCCTCCTGCGCCGCGATCGACTTGGCGCCGGTCTTGTAGACGCTGTGCTGGTCGCAGGTGACCAGGGCCTCGTCGTAGCGGAAGGCGATCTCGTGCTGCCCGAGGTTGCACTCCCCCTTGGCGGACTCCACGCGCATGCCGGCCGCGCCCATCTCGTTGCGGATGCGGCGCAGCAGCGGCTCGATGCGGCCGGTGCCCAGCAGCGAGTAGTCGACGTTGTACTGGTTGGCCGGCGTCAGGCCGCGGTAGCCGCTGTTCCAGGCCTGCTCGTAGGTGTCCTTGAAGACGATGAACTCCAGCTCGGTCCCCGTGTACGCGGTCCAGCCGCGCCCGGCGAGCCGCTCCAGCTGGCGGCGCAGGATCTGCCGGGGCGAGGGGCCGACCGGTGCCGCGTCGTGGTCCAGCAGCCGCAGGTCGGCGATGACCAGAGCGGTGCCCGCGTCCCAGGGGGTGCGGCGCATCGTGCCGAGGTCGGGGTGAAGCGCGAAGTCGCCGTAGCCGCGCTCCCAGGACGACAGGGCGTAGCCGTCGACGGTGTTCATGTCGGCGTCCACGGCCAGCAGGTAGTTGCAACCCTCGGTGCCGTGCTCCAGCACGTCGTCGAGGAAGTGGCGTGCGGCGCAGCGCTTGCCCTGGAGGCGGCCCTGCATGTCGGTGAAGGCGACGACCACGGTGTCGACCTCGCCGGTGTCGACAAGACGCCTCAGGTCGTGGGTGCTGAGCGGGGCTGTTCGGTGCTCCACGGGTGGTCACCTCTTCTACCGGCCGACAGGTGATCCAAAAGTACGGGCCGGGAGGGCCGGTTGGGTACGGTGCGGGAAGAAATCCGCGCGTCGCCGGGAGGATCGTGTGGCCCGTCCGCTCATCGGGATCAGCACCTACTGGGTCGGTTCCGCCCGCTGGGGTGGCTGGGAGCTGCCCGCGGCCCTGCTGCCGGCCGGGTATCCGCTGCTGGTGCAGCGTGCGGGCGGGCTCGCCGCGCTGCTCCCGCCGGACCTGCCGGAGCTGGCCGCGCAGACCGTGGCGCGGCTGGACGGGCTCGTCGTGGCGGGCGGCCCGGACGTCGACCCGGGGACCTACGGGGCGGAGCGCGACCCGCGGACCGACCCGCCGGCCCGGGAGCGCGACGCCTGGGAACTCGCCCTGATCGGGGCCGCCCTGGCGGGCGGTGTGCCGCTGCTGGGCATCTGCCGCGGCATGCAGCTGCTCAACGTCGCCCTCGGCGGCACGCTCGTGCAGCACCTGGACGGCCACCGGGGACCGGCCGCCGGGGTCTTCGGCGGCCACGTCGTCAAGCCGGTGCCCGGCACGCGGTACGCGGCGGCGGTCCCGGAGGCCGTCTCCGTGCCCACCTACCACCACCAGGCGGTCGACGCCCTCGGCCGGGGGCTGCTGGTCGCCGCCCACGCCGAGGACGGCACGCCCGAGGCGGTCGAGCTGCCCGGCGACGCCTTCGTGCTGGGGGTGCAGTGGCACCCGGAGATGGACGACACGGACGACCGGGTGATGCGGGCGCTGGTCAGAGCTGCAGTTTGAAGCCGACGTGGGAGCCGGTGAAGCCGAGCCGCTCGTAGAAGCGGTGCGCGTCGGTGCGGGAGACGTCGGAGGTGAGCTGCACCAGCGCGCAGTCCAGCCGGCGGGACTCCTCGACGGCCCACTCGATCATCGCCGTTCCCAGGCCGCCGCCGCGGGCCGAGCGGTGCACGCGGACCGCCTCGATGATGGAGCGCGTCGCGCCGCGCCGCGAGAGCCCGGGGATCACCGACAGCTGCAGCACGCCCACGAGCCGCCCGTCCCGTTCCGCGACGACGACGTGCTGCCCCGGGTCCGCCGCGACGCGCTCGAACGCCGCGAGGTACGGCGCCATGTCGTCGGGGGTCTCGCGGCTGCTGCCGAGCGCGTCGTCGGCGAACATCGCGACGATCTCGGGCAGGTCGGCGGGCGTGGCGGGGCGCATGTGCAGGTCACTCATGCGGTTCACCCTAGGGTCGGCGGCGGCCCGGCCGGGAAGCGGGGTTGGCGCGTGCACGACCGTTGACAGTGGGCCGCGGTGCTCCCTAGGCTCCGCAAGGGTGATTGAAACGTATCAATCACCCCCTTGACATCCACCACTCCTCCATCCCTCGAACACGGCCGCCCCCGGCGCGCCGCCCTTTTGCGCGCCCATGGATTGAAACGTTAAAACGCGTCGCGATACCAATGAGGTGTTCATGAAACCGCTCATGAAACGACGTTCATCCCTCGCCCGCCGGCTCGCGCTGCTCGCGCTCGCCCTCGGCATGGTGCTCGCGGGCACGCCCCAGGCCTTCGCCGACCGGGCACCCCGCAACCACGCCCCGCAGGCGCCCGACGGCCTGACGGTCGACGACCGGACCGACCCCCTCGCCGTCGACGGAGCGCCGCAGTTCGGCTGGCTGCCCCAGGACAAGGACCCCGGCGAGATCCAGACCGCCTACCGCATCCTCGTCCGCGACGCCGCCGGGCGCACGGTCTGGGACAGCGGCAAGGTCGCCGGCTCCGAGCAGTCCTGGGTGCCCTACGGCGGTCCCGCGCCGGCCCCCGGCGCCACGTACCGCTGGCAGGTCAGGACCTGGGACCGCGCGGGCGAGGCGTCCCCCTACTCGCGCGAGGCCTCCTTCGGCGCCGGGCTGGGCGACCAGGACTGGTCGGGCGCCCAGTGGATCCGCCGCCCCGCCACGGGCAACGACGCCGCCAACGAGTGGACGGCCGCGCGCAAGGTGCTGCGGGTCTCGGCGGGCAGCCCCGTGGTCCGTACCCGGATCTGGGTCGCGGCCGCCGGGGACTGGCAGGTCGACGTCAACGGCGCCCAGGTGCAGCGCAGTTCCTCGTACGAGTACGCGGGCGAGGGCTTCTACGACGTCGCCGCCGTGCAGGGCGTCAAGGCCGGCCGGGACCTGGCCGTCGGCGTGCTGACGCACTACTGGTCGTGCAAGTGCCAGGGCCGGGCCAACGGGCCGGGCAGCCCCGAGGGCCCCTCGGGCACGCTGGTCAAGGTGGTTGTCGAGCACGCCGACGGCAGCCGTGACGTGGCGGTGTCCGACGGCAGCTGGAAGGTGCACCGCTACGACCCCCAGCGCGTCGACACCCTGACGTACCGCAACAGCGACTCCGGCGACCGCGTCGAGTACTACGACGCCACCGCCGAGCTGACCGGCTGGGACACCGCCGGATACGACGACAGCGGCTGGGCCGCCGCCACCGTCGTCGGCACGCACCCGCGCCCGAACCCCGTCAGCTGCGCGGCGTACTCCGGCGGTTCGTCGCCGTGCGCCTTCACCCACCTGTCGGCCCTCCAGGCCCACCTGTCGCAGAGCACGATCCACCCGGTCTCGGTGCTGCGCCTGCCCGACGGCACCGTCTTCGCCGACTTCGGCAAGGTGTACGCCGCGGTGCCCTCCGTCCGGCTCGACTCCGGCACCGCGGGCCGGCAGCTGACGTTCACCACCAGCTACCGGCGCAGCAACTCCACACTGAGCGCGGCCGCGGCCAGGGGCGACACCGCCGTGACGCTCGCGAACACGGCCAACGTCCACGCCGGAGACGCGATCACGGTCGACGGGCCCGCCGACGGGTACGGCGCCGGGAACCCGGAGTCCCGCACCGTCACCGCGGTGGACGGCACCACCGTCACCCTGGACCGCCCGCTGCGCGAGGACCACGCCGCGGGCCGCTGGGTGGACAACTCCCGTGCGGGGACGTCCGGTCTGGACACCCAGGGCAGCAACATGCGCTTCTTCTTCACCGAGAAGGACGGCCGGCAGACCGCGCAGCCCTTCACCTACTGGGGCTGGCGCTACCTCCAGATCAGCGACCCCGGCGAGAAGCTGACGGCGCACGACATCAGCGCCGTCGTCCAGAACACCGACGCGCCGCACGACGCGACCTTCCGCAGCAGCGACGACACGTTGGACCAGGTCTTCGACCTGATGCAGCGTTCGGCGCTCCAGTCGGCGCAGAACGTCTTCCTCGACACCCCGACCCGCGAGAAGGGCCAGTTCCTCGGCGACACCGTCGACGAGTCCTTCGCGACCATGACGGCGAACGGGGAGCGCGGCCTGACCCGCCAGGCCATCGTCTCCTTCATGAACTCGCAGGCGCGCTACTGGCCGAACGGCGCCATGAACGCCGTCTACCCCAACGGCGACGCCAAGCGGGACATCCCCGACTACACCGAGATGTTCCCCGAGTGGGTGCTGCGCTACTACCGGACCACCGGCGACCGGCAGTTGCTCGCGCAGGCGCTCCCGGTGATGCGCAACATCGCCGACTACATCTGGTCGGCGGTCGACGACCGAGGCCTGGTCGCCGACCTGCCCGGCGGCAGCGGCGCCTACCTGCACGGCATCATCGACTGGCCGGCGCCCATGCGGTACGGCTACGTCACCGACGGCAACGTGGACCGCACCGTCGTCAACGCGCTCGGCGTCGGCGCGCTGCGCTCCGTCGCGGAGGCCGCGGCGGAGCTCGGCGACCACACCACCGGTGCCACGTACGGCGACCGGGCGGAGAGCGTCGCCACCGCGATGCGCGCGCAGCTGCGGGACCCCGTCAGCGGTCTGTGGTCGGACGGCCTGACGGCGGACGGTTCGCGCATCGCCCACCAGGGCGAGCACGCGCAGTCCTTCCCGGTCGCCTACGGCGTGGCCGCGCCGTCGGAGTACGCGGCCCTCGGCGACGGCATGGACGCGCTGGGAATGCAGCAGGGCCCGATGACGCTGCGCACCCTGCTGGAGGCGCTGCGGGTCACCGACCGGCCGGACACGCTGGTGCGGATCCTCACCGACCCCTCTGCCGACGGCCCGGCCCAGGTCCTCGCCGAGGGCGGCACCTTCATGTGGGAGCAGTGGACGCCGGGCTGCGCCACGAGTTCCTGCACCGGGAGCCAGGTCTCGCAGAGCAACAGCGAGAGCATGTCGCACGGCTGGGGCGGCGCCGGAGCGGTCGGGGTGCTCGAGGGCGTGCTCGGCCTGACCGTCACCGGTTCCGGCGGCTCGTCGGTGCGGATCGCCCCGGCGGACGCGGGGGTGAGCCACGCCTCCGGCACGCAGTGGACCGAGCGCGGCACGGTGGGGGTGAGCTGGGCGCGCAAGCGGCACGGCGTGGACGCCTCGGTCGACGTGCCGGTCAACGTCACGGCGACGGTCGCCCTGCCGGTGGTGGACGGCGGCCGCTACACCGTGTCCGGCGGCCGCGCGGCGTACCTGGGCGTCCAGGACGGGCGGGCGGTGTACCGCGTCGGATCGGGGCGTACGGCGTTCACGTCCGTGGGCCGCGGCTGACCCGAGGGGCACGCCCCTCGCACACGAAGGGCCCCGGCGCGTGCGCCGGGGCCCTTCCCGCTGCGGTGACGCGGCGCCCGCCGTCAGTCGAGTGCCGCCGCCAGGACCGCCGGGGCCTCCGCGAGGGAGGGGCCGTACCAGGTGAGGTGACGGCCGCTGACCAGCGCCGAGGGCAGGCCCGGGAACGCCTCGGGCCCGTCGTCCGGCGTGAAGCGGTACGGCTCGTCGGGCAGGACCACGAGATCGGCCCCCGCGGTGTTGAGCTCCCGCACCGGGACCCGCGGATAGCGCTCCTGGTGATGGCCGTAGACGTTCTCGACGCCGAGCCGGGCCAACAGGTCGCCCGCGAAGGTGTCCCGGCCGAGCACCATCCAGGGGCGGCGCCAGACGGGTACCACGGCCCGGCGCGGCCGGGGCACGGGCCGCACCGTCCCCCAGGCCTTCTCCGCGGCGTCCAGCCACGCGGGACGGGGCAGGCCCAGGGCGCCGACCACCACGCGGTGCAGTTCCTCGAAGGCCTGCGGCAGGCTGCGCACCTCCGTGACCAGCACGTCGAGCCCGGCGGACCGCAGCGCCCCCAGGTCGGGCGCGCGGTTCTCCTCCTCGTTGGCGATCACCAGGTCCGGGGCCAGCCGGACGATCTGCTCGATGTCGGGGTTCTTGGTCCCCTGGACCCGGGTGACCCGCAGGTCGGGCGGGTGGCTGCACCAGTCGGTCGCGCCCACCAGGAGTGCGGGGGCCGTGGTCGCCACCGCCTCGGTGAGCGAGGGCACGAGGGACACCACACGCCGTGCCGGGCCGGACTCGCGACGGGTCATATGCCCACCGTATCGAGCCCCGGCGCGCGAGGACGGCCGGACGGCGCGGCCGCCGGAACTGAGGGAGGGGGATCCGGGTACCGCGCCGTCCGGGGTGCGTGGGGCCGCGGGGCTGGGGGGCCGGGTCAGCCGACCGGGGCCAGCCGGTTCTCGACGGACGGGTTCGCGGCGAGCCAGTCGCGGACGCCGTCCTGCTCGTGGCCCTGGCCCGCGCCGTGCACGGCGCCCTCCAGCCCGGTGAGCTCCTTCTCGCTGAGCCGGAAGCCCTTCAGCCAGCGCGCGACGGCGGGTTCCTTCGCGGCGAAGCCGTCGCGGGCGAGGGTGTGGATGCCGTCCCCCTTGCCCCAGGCGCCGAGCGGGTCCTCCAGCTTCTTCAGCGAGTGCTCGCTGTAGGCCCAGTGCGGGGACCACAGGGTCACCACGACGGGCTCCTTCGCCTTGATGGAACGGTCGAGCTGGGCCAGCATGCTCGCGGTCGAGCCGGTGGTTACCTTGTACTCGCCCTCCAGCCCGTACCTCTTCAGCACCGTGTCGTTCAGCATCGACATCATCCCCGCGCCGGGCTCGATGCCGATGATCCGGCCGCCGAACCGCTTGCCCTGCCCCTTGAGGTCCGCGAGCGAGTCGACGCCCTTGACGTAGGAGGGGACGGTCAGCTCCAGGGAGGTGGGGCCGTACCAGGAGCCGTAGTCGTCCAGGTGGTCCCGGTACTTCTCCCAGTACGACCGGTGCGTGACGGGCAGCCAGGAGTCGGTCTCGACGTCGACCCGCCCGGCGGACATGCCGGTGTAGAGCGCGCCGACGTCGTACTGCGTGACCTTCGGCCGGTAGCCGCGGCGTTCCAGCAGCTCCTTCCACAGGAACGTGGAGGCGATGCCCTCGTCCCAGGGGATGTAGCCGAGGTCGACCTGCCGGCCCTTGCCGACGTTCTTCGCTCCGGAGACCGCGGGCGTGTCGTCCTCGCCGCCGCCGAGGACGTTCATGCCGCCGGCGACGAGGGCGAGGACGACGACACCGACGACGGCCACGGAGGTGTGCGGACGGTAGGTCCACAGCCGGGACCGGCGCGGGGCGGCGGCCGCGGCGAGCGCGCGCCGGCCGAGCGGCGAGACGCGGCTGCCGAGCGCGCCGGTGACGCGGTCGAGGTACATCGCGAGGACGACCACCGACAGGCCCGCCTCGAAGCCGAGGCCGATGTCGACCTGGCTGATGGCGGTGAAGACGGAGGCGCCGAGGCCGCCGCCGCCGACCATGCCGGCGATGACGACCATGGACAGCGCCAGCATGATCACCTGGTTGACGCCCGCCATGATCGTGGGCAGCGCGAGCGGCAGCTGCACCCGCAGCAGGGTGTTGCGCGCGGTGGTGCCGAACGCCTCGGCGGCCTCGACGAGTTCGCCGTCGACCTGGCGGATGCCCAGCTCCGTCATCCGCACGCCCGGCGGCAGGGAGAAGACGATGGTGGCGATGATGCCGGGCACCTGGCCGACGCCGAAGAAGAAGATGCCGGGGATCAGGTAGACGAAGGCGGGCATCGTCTGCATGAAGTCCAGCACCGGGCGCAGTGCGGCGGAGACGGTGCGGTTGCGCGCCGACCAGATGCCCAGCGGCACGGCCAGCACGATCGTGACGACGGTGGCGACGAGCACGAGGGACAGGGTGTCCATGGCCTCGTCCCACTGCTGGACGGAGATGACGACCGCCAGGCCCGCGAAGGACAGCACGCCCGCGGTCGCGCCGCGCAGCCACAGGGCCAGGACGGCGAGGATCCCGGCGAGCAGCAGCGGCGCGGGGGCCTGGAGCACGGCGTCCAGGCCGTCGTACATGCCGGAGACGATCGCGCTGATGACGTCGAAGAGCGGGCCGAAGTGGTCGCGCAGGAAGGTGACGGCGCTGTCCGTCCAGTCGCCGAGGGGCAGCCTAGGCACGCGCCGCCTCCTTCCGGACCCGCGCCGGCACTTCGGGCGCCGTCTCGTCGGTGCAGGGGGCGGGCGGGCCGTCGTACGCGCCGAGTCGGGCGAGCAGCCGCTCCCGGGTGATCACACCGGCCACGTCGCCGTTCCGGTCGCGGACGGCGACCGGGTGCGGCACGCGGGCGCTGACGGGCAGGACGTCGGCGAGCGGGGTCCGCGGGTCGACGCTCTCGCAGCGGCAGTCGCCGGCGTCCGGGCGGGACGGCGGCTCCATGACCGTGCCGGCGGTCAGCACGCGGGAGCGGTCGACATCGTGCACGAAGGAGGCGACGTAGTCGTCGGCGGGGCGCAGCAGGATGTCCTCCGGTGTACCGGTCTGCACGATGCGGCCGTCGCGCATGACGGCCACGCGGTCCCCGAGGCGCATCGCCTCGTTGAGGTCGTGGGTGATGAAGACGATGGTCTTCTTCAGGGCGCGCTGGAGTTCCAGGAGCTGGTCCTGCATGTCGCGGCGGATGAGCGGGTCCAGGGCGCTGAAGGACTCGTCCATCAGGAGCACGTCGGCGTCCGTGGCCAGCGCGCGGGCCAGGCCGACGCGCTGCTGCATGCCGCCGGACAGCTCGTCGGGCCAGGAGCCGCCCCAGCCGGCCAGTCCGGTCAGCTCCAGGGCCCGCGCGGCGCGCTCCTCGCGCTCCTTGCGGCCGACACCCTGCACCTCCAGGCCGTACGCGGCGTTCTCCAGCACGGTGCGGTGCGGGAAGAGCGCGAAGTGCTGGAAGACCATGCTGATGCCGTGCGAGCGCACCCGGCGCAGCTCGCGCGGGGAGAGCGCGGTGAGGTCGCGGCCGTCGAAGAGCACCCGCCCCGAGGTCGGGGGGAGCAGCCCGTTGAGGGTGCGCAGCAAGGTGGACTTGCCGGAGCCCGACAGTCCCATGACGACGAAGATCTCACCTTCGTGGACGTCGAAGCCCGCGTCGATCACGGCCGCGGTCGTGCCGTCGGCGCGCAGCTCCTCGCGTCCGGCGCCGTCCCGCAGCCGGCGCACGCCGTCCTCGGGATCGGGGCCGAACACTTTGTACAGATGCTCTGCCTGCAACCGGTACACATACACCTCTGGGGTCGTACGGAGGACGACCTGCTGCCCCCGCACCCAGGTCGTGGAGCGTTCCTGGCCCGCTCCGGACCGGCGGCTGCCCCGACACAAGCGGAGCAAACTGTTCCGTGACCGAGGTCACGGTGTCCGCGGTGTCCGAGGTCTGCGGCATCATCGGCGTGTGACTCGACGCCTGATGCTCCTCGACACCGCCAGCCTCTACTTCCGCGCGTACTTCGGGGTGCCCGACTCGGTGCGCGCCCCGGACGGCACGCCGGTCAACGCCGTGCGCGGACTGCTGGACTTCATCGCCCGCCTGGTCGCCGACCACTCCCCCGGCGACCTGGTGGCGTGCATGGACGCCGACTGGCGTCCGCAGTGGCGGGTGGATCTGATCCCCTCGTACAAGGCGCACCGGGTGGCCGAGGAGGTCCCGGAGGGCTCGGACGTGGAGGAGGTGCCGGACACACTGTCGCCGCAGGTGCCGGTGATCGAGGCGGTGCTGGACGCGCTCGGCATCGCCCGGGTCGGGGTCGCGGGGTACGAGGCCGACGACGTGATCGGGACGTTGGCGTGCGGGGCGGCCGGTCCGGTGGACATCGTCACCGGCGACCGCGACCTGTTCCAGCTCGTGGACGACGCGCGCGGGGTGCGCGTGCTCTACCCGGTCAAGGGCGTGGGCGCGCTCGACGTGGTCGACGAGGCGTGGCTGCGCGCCAAGTACGGGGTGGACGGCCCCGGTTACGCCGATCTCGCCACGCTGCGCGGGGACCCGAGCGACGGCCTGCCGGGCGTGCCGGGCATCGGCGAGAAGACCGCGGCCAAGCTGCTGGACGCGTACGGGGACCTGGCGGGGATCATGGCCGCCGCCCACGACCCCGCGTCGGGGATCACCCCCGCGCAGCGCAAGCGCCTCCAGGAGGCGGCGGACT
The DNA here is from genome assembly GCF_040644455.1 of Streptomyces sp. NPDC046977. Taxonomy (NCBI): domain Bacteria; kingdom Bacillati; phylum Actinomycetota; class Actinomycetes; order Kitasatosporales; family Streptomycetaceae; genus Streptomyces; species Streptomyces sp. NPDC046977. The sequence continues at coordinate 220,328 of NZ_JBEYWO010000009.1, read as the reverse complement.
ATGTCGCCGTCGCGCCCAAGGTCGTCCATGTCGCCGGCGACGTGCCGCTGCCCGTCTTCGAGCCGCGGCTCCCGCGCGAGCCGCGCCACCCGCAGGAGTTGTCGGCCCTGGCCGAGCGGTGGGGGCTCGGCGGCGCGCTGCAGCGGCTGCTCACGGTGCTCGGGGCGGCGCAGGCCGGCTGAGGCGGCGCGGCTCCCGCGGCCCGCCCGGCAGCGCGCGCGTTCCGGGAGTCGTCGCCTTCCGGGGGAGCAATGGGTTAGGCTTGCCTAACCGTCGTGAGGGAGTGTGTTCATGGCAGACCGTCCGGTGCGCAGGAAGCCGCAGCTCAACCGCGCGCGGGTGCAGCACGTGGAACGACTGACCCCGCACATGGTGCGCGTGGTGCTCGGCGGCGGGTCGCTCCAGGGCTTTCCCGTGGGCGACTGCAGCGACCACTACATCAAGCTGCTCTTCCCCGCCGAGGGCGTCCGCTACCCCGAGCCCTTCGACATCCAGGCGATCCGCGCGGAGTTCCCGCGCGAGCAGTGGCCGCGCACCCGGACGTACACGGTGCGCCATTGGGACGCCGAGTCGTGCGAGCTGACCGTCGACTTCGTCCTGCACGGCGACGAGGGCCTGGCCGGCCCCTGGGCCGCCCGCGTCCGGCCCGGCGAGGAGATCCTCTTCCTCGGTCCCGGAGGCGCGTACATGCCGGATGCGGCCGCCGACTGGCATCTGCTGGTGGGCGACGAGAGCGCGCTGCCGGCCATCGCCGCGTCGCTGGAACGGTTGCCGGAGGGCGCCCGCGCCCATGTCTTCGTGGAGGTCGCCGGGCCGGAGGAGGAGCAGAAGCTCCCCACGCCCGGTGACGCCGCGATCACCTGGGTGCACCGCGGCACCGGCCGCGTCGGCGAGGCCCTGCTCCGCGCGGTGCTCGCCCTGGAGTTCCCGCCCGGGGACCTCCAGGCCTTCGTCCACGGCGAGGCGGGCTTCGTCAAGCAGCTGCGGCGGCTGCTGCGCGTCGAGCACGGGGTGCCGCGCGAGCGGCTGTCGATCTCCGGCTACTGGCGCACCGGCCACGACGAGGACGGCTGGCAGGCCTCCAAGGCGGACTGGAACCGCCGGGTGGAGGAGGAGCAGGAGACCCCGCGGGCCCTGGCCTCCTGAGACCGCGAACCACTGCACACGCACGAGGCGTGACCCCGCGACGGGGTCACGCCTCGCTGTCTGTGCCGGGCCGGACTCAGACGGACTTCTGGTACGAGCGGAAGGTGCGGGTCGACAGCCACACCGCGGCGACCGCCACCGCGACCAGCGCGCCGCCCCGGCTGAGCACGCCGCCCCAGTCGGGGGTGTCCGCCATCGCCGAACGGCCCGCCACCAGCGCCCAGTTCACCGGGTTGACGTCCGCGACGTGCCGCATCCAGGCCGGCATCAGCGCGGGCGCCATGAAGGCGGACGACAGGAACGTCAGCGGCAGCAGCAGGAAGGTGTTGATGCCGATGATGCTCTCCCGCTGCCGCACCAGCATGCCCATGGCGTTGGAGAACGCGCCGACCAGGGTGCCGAGCAGCACCGACGCCGCGACGAGCACCAGCAGTCCGCCGGCCCCGCCGGGGTAGTCGGCGCCGCCCAGCCGGCCCAGCGCCACGATGACGACCGACTGCAGGGCGGTGCTCAGCCCCTGCGAGACCACGTTGCCGTTGATCAGGGCGGCCCGGCTGACCGGGGTGGTCAGGAAGCGGTTGAGGGTGCCGCGCTCGATCTCCTCCAAGGTGCCCATCCCGGCCCACATGTTGGAGGACAGCGCGCTCATCACGACAACGCCCGGCACGAGGTAGTCCAGGTAGGACGTCCCGCCGAAGCCGGGCAGCTCCACGACGCGGCGGAAGAGCCCGCCGAAGAGGAAGAGCCAGATCACCGGCTGCACCAGGGTGATGAGGAGGTAGGCGGGCTGCCGCAGTACCGCCATCAGCTGACGTTGCGTCATGTACCAGGTCTGCGTCAGGGCGTTGCCCGGCGCGGTCGTCGTGCTCATCGCGCACCTCCGGCGCTCGCGGGGACGGCGCCGGAGGCGGCCGCCGGCGATCCGGTGTCGGCGTCGGCGAAGCGGCGTCCTGCGTACCGCAGGTACACGTCGTCCAGGGAGGGACGGGCGACCGTCACCGAGGCGACGGCAGCGCCCTCGCGCTCCAGGACGGCGAGCACCCGCGGCACGGCGGCACCGCCGTCGTCCGCGCGGGCGCTGAGCCGGCGCCCGTCGAGCACCGCCTCCCGCACACCCGCGAACTCGGTGAGCGCGGTCTCCAGCAGATGCGCGTCGACCGGGCCGGCCGGCCGGGTCAGCTCCACGTGCACGGCGTCGCCGCGCAGTTCGCCCTTGAGCCCGTCGGGTGTGCCCTCGGCGACCACCCGGCCGCGGTCGACGATCGCGACACGCTCGGCGAGCCGGTCGGCCTCCTCCAGGTAGTGCGTGGTGAGCAGGATGGTCAGTCCCTCGTGGCCGGCGAGCCGGGCGATCTCGTCCCACATGGCGGTGCGCGCCTCCGGGTCCAGCCCCGTGGTCGGCTCGTCGAGGAAGAGCACCTCGGGCCGGTGGACCAGGCCGAGCGCGACGTCCAGCCGCCGCTGCATGCCGCCGGAGTACGTCCTGACCGGGCGCCCGGCGGCGTCGACGAGGTCGAACCGGGCGAGGAGTTCGTCGACCCGGCCGGTGAGGCCCGCGCCCCGCAGGCCGTACAGCCGGCCCTGCAGCCGCAGGTTCTCCGCGCCGGTGGCGACCGGGTCGGCGCCGGACCTCTGGGCGACGACGCCGATGGCGCGCCGCACCCGGTCGGGGTGGCGCAGCGCGTCGTGGCCCGCCACGATCGCGGTCCCGGAGTCGGGCCGGGCCAGGGTGGTCAGGATCTTGACGGTGGTGGACTTGCCGGCGCCGTTGGGGCCCAGCAGTCCGAAGACGGTGCCGGGCTCCACGGTGATGCCCATGCCGTCCAGTGCCCGGACGTCCCCGGGATAGGTCTTGACGAGGTCGTGCGCCACGATCGCGGGCGCGCGGGTGCTCATGACAGATTCCTCCGCCTGTCGTGTCGATCGGTGTCGGTCGGAGCCGGTGCCGATGGGCACCGGCGTGCCGGTGCGGACCGTTCGACGGGAGGAGTGCCGGGCTACCCTGGGTGTGCTGCACCTCGGTCGCCTGGCATCCGTTCCCGAGGGTGTCCGGTCCGGGATTCACCTCCGGTGGGCCGCTGTTCCCGCAGCGGCCCACCGGGGGTTCTTTCACGTGGGGGGTGTGAGCTTGCCCAGTTCCTCCCTGAAGTGGCGGGCGGCCGCGCCGTCCCGGGTGAGGTCGTCGATCCCGCTCCAGGTGTCCGGCATCTCGCCGGTCGCCTGCCACTGCCGCCACTCGGCGGCGCCGGAGACGGCACCCCGTTCGAGGTCGTCCAGGAAGGCGCGGATCCAGGCCGCCTCGGCCTCGATCATGTGCACCTGGTACTCGGTCTCCAGCAGGAACACCCGGGGCAGGTCGCGGCGGAGCCGGGCGAGCACGCCGTGCACGGCGGCCGCCTGGACCTCCAGTTTGGCCACCCGCTCGGTGAGCAGCCCGACCACCTCGTCGGCGGGGAGCACGAGCAGCAGAGAGAGGGCGGCCTCGAAGGACGGGTACTCGCGGACGGGGACGGCGACCAGGTCGGAGAGCCAGTCGTGCAGTTCCTCGCGGCCGGCGTCGGTGAGGCCGTACAGCGTGCGCTCGGGGCGGTTGCCCTGCCGCTGAACGCCGGTGACCTCGACGAATCCGTGCTTCTCCAGGTTCTGCACGACCGTGTAGAGCGAGCCGTAATTGATCTTGATGCTCTGCTCCTTGCCCCGTTGCCGGAGCACCTGCGCGATCTCGTACGGATGCATGGGCCGCTCGCCGAGCGTCGCCATCACCGCCAGTGCCAGGGGGTTGCCGAGCTTGCGCCGCGCCGCCATGTCCGTACACCTCGCTTCCGTATATCCGTGGCCGAACATATCGCGAGTATCGCGACCTGACAAGCGCGATACATCGCGAATTTCGGCCGCGGGGATGCGGCGGCACACCGGGCCCGCAGGGCCGCGCACGGCACCGCGCCACCAGGTCCGGGCCGATCTGAATCCCCTTCAGCTCCCGCGGTTGCGGACCGGTGAGGACGGGACAAGGGTGGGAAGGGAAGATCCGATCGAGTATCGAACGGAGTTTCCCATGCAAGCGCGAAAGTCCGACCTGTACGCACGTGACCTGACGGAAGCGCGCTGGGTCAAGAGCACCAGGAGCCCCTACCGGGAGCTCTGCGTCGAGGTGGCGGACATCGGCGGCGGCGCCGTCGCGATCCGCGACTCGGACAACACCGACCTGCCGGCACTGCGGTTCACCGCGGACGAGTGGGCGGCGTTCCGGGACGGCGTGCGCGACGGCGAATTCGGCTGACGAGCCCCGCGTACACCAGCGTTCGGCGGCCCGTTCGCCAAGGCCGGTACACCAAGCCCGTGAACGGGCCGCCACCCGCTGTGGCGAGGTCGCACCGCCCGGATTCCGGGCGGGTGCGTCAAGACGCCTGCGGCTCACGGCAGAAGGCCTCTGGAGTCGGCTCCAGGGGCTTTTCCATGCCCCCCCACGGCACACACGGCCGCAACGAACCGACGCCCCCGCCGCAGCGGTCACAGCGTCAACACGCCCTCCCCGCACCGCAACAGCCCCACAAGTGGACACATCACACCCGTCTCGCTACGGTCGAAGAACGGACAGCGCCGACGGTGATCCGGCCACGCGGAGCACGGCTCCGGCCCCCTCCTCGCGATGGCACACCTCGGCTTCTCCACCGCGTCCGCCCGGCCGGCCGCCGCATCGGCCGCCTCGGCCAGGACGGCGCGTCACCTGCGCGTTCCGGCTTCCGGAAGGGGACATCATGCGCGCACAGCAGTTTCTCGCCCTGCTCGTCGCCCCGGCCGCGGCAGGCGCCGTGGCGTTCCTGCCCGCCGCGGCGTCGCCGGCGGCCGCGGCAGGCCCGGCGGCGGCCGTCGCGGCCCCGTCCTCCGGCACGGTCGCCCCGCAGTCGTCCAACGACCGCTACCGGCGGGGCTTCAGGGACGGCTACGACGACGGGCGGTACGACTCCCGGAACTCCCGGCCGCGCTGCCGCGACTACCGGGAGTCCTACGATCCCCGGCGCAACGACCGCGACTACCGCCAGGGTTACCGCGACGGCTACCGCTCGGGCTGGAACCGCTACTGCTGACCACCTGCGGTCCGTCCGGCCTGAGTGCTCGTAGGCTGACGGCGTGACGGATCGTGTGCGAAAGGCAGCCGGCGCCGTGGTGGGTTCGGCGGTCGGCGACGCGCTGGGCGCGCCCTTCGAGTTCGGTCCGGAGGGCGCGTTCAGCACGCGTTTCCCGCGGGCGGGCGGCGGCGGCGAGATGCGCGGGGGCGCCGGCTGGGACCCCGGCGAGGCCACGGACGACACGCAGATGGCCGTGCTCGTCGCGGACTCCCTGCTGGAACGCGGAACGCTCGACCTTCCCGACATCTTCGCGCGGTTCCGGCGCTGGTCGGCGGCGGGTCCCAAGGACATCGGGATCCAGACCGAGACCGTCCTGACCTCGGGCGATCCCTGGAACCTGGCCGCCGCACTGCACTACCAGACGCACGACCGGGCGGCCGGCAACGGTGCCCTGATGCGCGCCGCCCCCGCCGCCGTCCACTTCGCCGGGCAGGGCCGGGCGGTCTCGCTCGACGCCGCCCGCCGGATCGCCGCCCTCACCCACGGCGACCGCGCCGCCTGGGAGGGCAGCGCGATCCTGCACGACCTCGTACGTGTCGCCCTCGACGGCGGCGACCCGGTCGCACCGGAGGCCGTGGCGGACGCCCTGGCCCAGGTGCCCGAACCGTACCGGGAACGCTGGGCGGTCGTGCTCGCGCCGCACTGGCACCCGGACCTGGCCACGGAGTTCAACGGCGCCGTCTGGCCCTGCCTCGGCTCCGCGCTCTGGGCGGTGCGGACGACGGGCTCCTACGAGGACGCGGTGCGCGCCGCGATCGACCTCGGCGGCGACACCGACACGGTCGCCGCGGTCACCGGCGCCCTCGCCGGCGCGGTCCACGGGCTCGACGCCGTCCCCGCACGGTGGACCGAACCCCTGCACGTGCCGATGCCCGGCTGGCCCGGCCGGGTCCTGCGCACGGCCGACCTGGTCGACCTGACCGCGCGCCTCACCGGACCAGCAACGCCTCGCCCTCCCCGCGCAACCCCGCCATGACCTCCCCGGGACACCGCGCAACCCGCAGAGCGACACCCGACACCGTCCCCGCACGTGCCCATGCCCGGATCGCCCGGCGCGACGGACCTGACCCCGCGACTCACCGGACCAGCAACGCCTCGCCTCCCCGCCATGACCTCCCCGGGACACCCGGCAACCCGCAGAGCGGCATCCGCAGCCGCCGACACCGTCCCCGCACGAGGGACCGAACGGATCTCCCGGCGCAACGGACCTGGACCCCGCGACTCACCGGACGCGCAACGCCTCGCCCTCCGCGCGCAACCCCGCCATGGCCTCCTCAGGGCACCCGGCAACCCGCAGGGCAGCATCCGCGGCGGCCGAGGCGAACGCCGCGGCGTCGGGGATCGGGGTCTCACGGCGGATCAGGATGACGCCCTCGATGAGGCCGAAGACGAGGTCGGCACGGACGGCGAACGCCGCGGGCGGCAGTTCCGCACCGGCCGAGGTGGCGGCCAGCAGCGCGGCGTAGGCGGCCTTCAGCTCCTCCCGTACCGCCCGGAACCCGGCGAAGCGCTCGGCCCGCACCTCGGGAAGCAGATAGAGCACGCCCAGGTTGTGCGGGCCGCCGCACAGCAGCGCCACGTCGGCACGGCACAGCGCCCACAACCGGGCCTCGCCGGGCACGTCGTCCCGGCCGGTCAGGTCACCGGCCAGCGTCAGGGAGGGGCGGACGGTGCCCTCCAGCAGCGCGGCCAGGAGGTCCTCCTTGCCGGCGAAGTAGTGGTAGATCGAGGCCTGCCGCATGCCGGCCAGCTCCGCGACGGCGCGCGTCGTGGTGGCCGCGTAGCCCCGCGTCGTGAACAGCTCCGCCGCCGCCTCCAGCAGCTCCTCGCGCGTGGACAGCCCGGTCTCCGGCCGCACCAGCGCCCGCGGCCGTCCGACCCGCCGTCCCGTGCTGCTCATCCCCCGATCCTCGCACAGGCCTCCCGGGCGCGGCCCGGTCCACGACGGGGCCGGGCGGACGCCGCGGTCGGGATCACGCCCTCGGACCGGGAGTCACCACCACCGGTCAGGACATCGGCCGACCCGGAATGCCCGGCCGTCCCGCGGTGCGGGCGGGCCGGGCCACCGCGGGGTGTCCCCGGCCGCCCGCCCCCGGAAGACCTCAGCCCACCGAGGAGTAGGCCACGACGCCGCGCAGCAGGCCGTCGACCGCCTTGCGGGCGTTGCGTCGCACCTCGCCGCCCTCCGGGGCCGCGCCGGCGATCTGGCCGAGCACGTCGATGAGTTGCTTGGTCCACCGCACGAAGTCGCCGGCCGGCATGTCCGCGTCGCGCAGCACCGCGTCGAGGCCGTGGCCGGAGGCCCAGCGGTAGGCGGACCAGGCGAAGCCGAGGTCGGGTTCGCGCTGGCCGACGCCCTCGGCCTGGTTGATGCGGTGCTCCTCCTCCAGCGCGTCCAGCCGGCCCCAGATGCGGACCATCTCGGCGAGTGCCTCCTTGGCCCTGCCGGACGGCAGCTTCGGCGGCATCGCGTCGTCCGCGGAGCGCGCCTCGTAGACCAGGGCCGAGGCGCAGGCGGCGAGTTCGGCCGCGTCGAGGCCCTCCCACACGCCGTCGCGCAGGCATTCGCTGGCGAGCAGGTCGAGTTCGCCGTAGAGCCGGCCGAGCCGGCGTCCGTCGGGGGTGACCTGGTCGCCCTCCAGGTAGCCCAGGTCGGTGAGCAGGGCGCAGATGCGGTCGAAGGTGCGGGCGATGGTGTTCGTCCGGCCCTCGATGCGCCGCTCCAGCTGCTTGGTGTCGCGGGCGAGCCGCTGGTAGCGCTCGGACCAGCGGGCGTGGTCCTCGCGCTCGTCGCAGCCGTGGCAGGGGTGGGCGCGGATGGCGGTGCGCAGCCGGGCGATCTCGGTGTCGTCCGCGGCGGCCGAGCGTTCGCGGCGCGGCCGCTGCGGCGCGATGCCCGCCGTACCGGCCTTGGAGCGCATGGCGGAGGCGAGGTCGCGGCGGGACTGCGGGCTGCGCGGGTTGAAGGACTTCGGGATGCGCATCCGGTCCAGCGGTTCGACCGGCACCGGGAAGTCCATCTGCGCCAGCCGCTTGACCTGGCGCTCGGCGGTCAGCACCAGGGGGCGCGGCCCGTCCTGGTGGAACTGGTCCTGCCGGCCGTGGTGGCCGGGGCTGCGGCCGGCCGGCACACCGGGGTCCAGGACCAGGGCCAGGCCCGCGAACTTGCCGGCCGGGACGTGGATGATGTCGCCGGGCCGCAGCTTCTCCAGGGCCTGCGCGGCGGCCGCGCGGCGCTGGTTGGCCCCGTGCCGGGACAGTTCGGCCTCGCGGTCCTTCAACTGCCTGCGCAGCGACATGTACTCGTCGAAGTCGCCGAGGTGGCAGGTCATGGAGGCCTTGTAGCCCTCCAGTCCCTCCTCGTTGCGCTGCACCTGCCGGGAGATGCCGACCACCGAGCGGTCCGCCTGGAACTGCGCGAAGGAGGTCTCCAGCAGCTCGCGCGAGCGGTGCCGCCCGAACTGGCCGACCAGGTTGACGGCCATGTTGTACGAGGGCTTGAAGGACGACCGCAGCGGATAGGTGCGGGTGCCGGCGAGTCCCGCCAGGTGCGCCGGGTCGAAGGCGCGCTGCCACAGCACCACGGCGTGGCCCTCGACGTCGATGCCGCGCCGCCCGGCGCGCCCGGTGAGCTGGGTGTACTCGCCGGGGGTGACGTCGGCGTGGGTCTCGCCGTTCCACTTGACGAGCTTTTCCAGGACGACGGAGCGGGCAGGCATGTTGATGCCGAGCGCGAGCGTCTCGGTGGCGAACACCGCCTTGACCAGGCCCTTGACGAAGAGTTCCTCGACGACCTCCTTGAAGGTCGGCAGCATGCCCGCGTGGTGCGCGGCGATGCCCCGCTCCAGGCCCTCCAGCCACTCGAAGTAGCCCAGGACGTGCAGGTCCTCGTCGGGGATGGACTTCGTGCGCTCCTCGACGATGGCCCGGACCTTCGCCCGGTTCTCCTCGCTGTTGAGCCGCAGCCCGGCGTACAGGCACTGCTGGACGGCCGATTCGCAGCCGGCCCGGCTGAAGATGAACGTGATCGCGGGGAGCAGCCCCTCGGCGTCCAGCCGCTCGATGACCTCGACCCGGCTGGGCGTCCAGATCCGGCGCTGCTGGCGCCGGTCCCGCTCGCGGTCGGCCTCGCGGATCTTGCCCGCGCGGCGGTCGCGGCCGTTGAAGGGACGCTGGTTCTCCATGCGGGCCAGGCGCACCAGGTCGGGGTTGACCGAGCGCTGGGGGGCGGGGCCGGAGGCGCCCTGCCGTTCCTCGAAGAGGTCGTACATCCGGCGGCCGGCCAGGACGTGCTGCCAGAGCGGCACCGGGCGGTGCTCGGAGACGATGACCTCGGTGTCGCCGCGCACGGTGTCCAGCCAGTCGCCGAACTCCTCGGCGTTGGAGACGGTCGCGGAGAGCGAGACCAGCGTCACGGACTGCGGGAGGTGGATGATGACCTCCTCCCACACCGCGCCGCGGAAGCGGTCGGAGAGGTAGTGCACCTCGTCCATGACCACGTAGCCGAGGCCGTCGAGCGCCTGGGACCCCGCGTACAGCATGTTGCGGAGCACCTCGGTGGTCATGACCACGATCGGCGCATCGCCGTTGACGCTGTTGTCGCCGGTGAGCAGGCCGACGCGCTCGGCGCCGTAGCGCTTGACCATGTCGGTGAACTTCTGGTTCGACAGGGCCTTGATGGGCGTGGTGTAGAAGCACTTGCGGCCCTCGCGCAGGGCCAGGTGGACCGCGAACTCGCCCACGATGGTCTTGCCCGATCCGGTGGGCGCGGCCACCAGCACGCCCTTGCCCTCCTCCAGCGCCCGGCAGGCGTCGATCTGGAAGGGGTCCAGGGCGAAGTCGTACAGCTCGCGGAAGCCCGCGAGTGCGGTGGCCTGCTCGGCGGCCCGGGCCTTGGACGCCGCGTAGCGCTCGGCGGGAGACATCTCGTCGTTCATCTTGAAAACGAGACTACCCGGCACCACTGACACCCGACTGATCTTTTACCGTCCGCGCACCACGGCCGCCCCGGCGGGCCGCTCCGTGTCCGGTTTGCGAAGAACCGGACCGGCACTAGCGTGGCAGGCACGGACCGCCGCCCCGGCCCGGACGCCGACGAGGAAGGGACCTCATGGCCACCCTGGTCTCCGTGAACGTCGGACTGCCCAAGGACGTCGAGTGGCGCGGGCGGATCACCCGCACCGGTGTCTGGAAACGGCCCGTCACGGGCCCGCTCACGGTGCGGCGGCTCAATGTGGACGGCGACGGCCAGGGCGATCTCGCCGGGCACGGCGGGGAGCAGCGGGCGGTGCTGGTCTACCAGCTCGACTCCTACCGCCACTGGCAGGAGCAGCTGAAGCGGGACGACTTCACCTACGGCCAGTTCGGCGAGAACTTCACCGTGGACGGACTGCCCGACGACGAGGTGTGCATCGGCGACCGCTACCGCATCGGCACCGCGGAGTTCGAGGTGACCCAGCCCCGGGTGACCTGCTACCGGGTGGGCCTGCGGATGGAGGAGCCGCGGATGGCGGCGCTGCTGGTCGCCCACGCCCGGCCCGGTTTCTACTTCCGCGTCCTGACCGAGGGCGAGGTGACGGCGGGCGACGCGATCGTCAAGGTCGCCACGGGCCCCGAGGCGATGACCGTCGCGGAGATCGACGCGGTGCTCTACCTGCCGGGCCACGAACGGTCCCAGGTGGAGCGCGCGCTGCGCATCCCGGCGCTCAGTCCCGGCTGGCAGGGCTCGATGCGGGCCCTGCTCGCGGACGCGGCCGGGGAGGCGGACGGCGGCCGCCAGCCGGGGACGGCCAGGAGCAACGCCGGGCTGACCGCGGGAAGCGTCGGCCCCCCGCCGGCGTGGCCGGGCTTCCGGACGCTGCGGGTGGCCGGGATCGTCCCGGAGAGCGAGGGCATCTCCTCGGTGACGCTCGCCGCGGCCGACGGCCGGCCGGTACCGCCGGGGCTGCCCGGGCAGTTCCTCACCGTGCGGATGCGGCCCCGCCCGGACGCGCCGCCGGTGATCCGCAGCTACTCGCTGTCGGGCCGGCCGGGCGCGGCGGCCTACCGCATCAGCGTGAAGCAGGAACCGCACGGCGCGGCGAGCACCTATGTGCACGAGCACCTGAAGGTGGACGACGTGCTCGAAGTGGCCGCCCCCCGCGGCGCCTTCACCCTTGCCGAGGGAACCGCGCCGGTCCTGCTGGTGTCCGCGGGAGTGGGGGCGACGCCGGTGCTGGCGATGCTGCACGCGCTGGCCGACGCGGGCACCCGGCGGCCGGTGTGGTGGGTGCACGGCGCCCGGGACGGCCTCCACCACCCCTTCGCGGCCGAGGCGCGCGACCTGCTGGCCGCCCTGCCCGGCAGCCGTGCGTACGTCGCGTACAGCAGGCCGCGCGCGCAGGACCGCCCCGGGACCGACTACACCGCGGCGGGCCGGCTGACGGCGGACGTGCTGCGCGCACTGGCCCCGCCGGCCGACGCGGAGGCCTATGTGTGCGGTCCCGACGCCTTCATGGCCGACATGACCGAGGCCCTGCGCGCCTGCGGGCTCGCGGCCGGCAGCATCCGCACGGAGGCGTTCGGGGCGCAGTCCGCGATCACACCCGGCATCGCCCAGGGCCCGGCGAAGGCCCCGCACCAGCCCGCGCACCCGCCCGGTGCGGCCACCGGCCCCATGGTGTCCTTCGCCCGCAGCGGCCTGAACGTGCCCTGGGACCCCGGCTACGGCACCCTGCTGGAACTCGCCGAGGCCTGCGACGTGCCCACGCGCTGGTCGTGCCGCACCGGTGTCTGCCACACCTGCGAGACCGCGCTGCTGTCGGGCCGCGTCCGCTACGAGCCCGACCCGGTCGAGCCGCCCGGCGAGGGCGATGTCCTCATCTGCTGCGCGCAGCCGCCCGAGGACCTCGTCCTGGACCTCTGACGCGGCTCGCGCATCCGCCGTGAAGGAGCTTCACACCCCGGCGAGCAGGCGCGCCGCCCGGGGCACCGTGACCGCGGTCAGCGGCAGCGGCCCGAGGCGCTCGCCGTCGGCGTACGCCGTGAGGTCGGCGGCCGCCAGCGTCACCTTGGCCGCGCGGTGCACGGTGACCACGGGGTGCGTGGTGTGGGTGCCCCGGAAGACCCGCGGGAAGACGCGCAGCAGCGTGGCCCGGGAGCAGGCACCCACCACACAGATGTCGAACAGCCCGTCGTCCATCGCGGCCTGCGGGCAGATCCGCATGCCGCCGCCGTACGAGGACCCGTTGCCCACGGCTATCAGCGTCGCCTCGATCTCCCGCTCCGGGCCGTCGTCGAGGGCGATCCGGTAGCGGAAGGGCCGCAGCGCCGCCAGTTCGGCGAGCATCGCCACGTCGTAGCGCAGCCGGCCAGCCGGGTAACGCATCCGGTTGCCCCGGTCGTTGACGCGGGAGTCGAAGCCGGAGGCGAGGACGGTGCCGAACCACCGCTCCCCGACCCGTCCGAGGTCGATCTCCCGGGTGCGCCCCTCCTCCAGCGCCCGCGCGATCAGCCGCCCGGCCGCCGCGGGGTCGCCGAGCGGGAGCCCGGCGGCGCGGGCGAAGTCGTTGCCGGTGCCGGCGGGCACCACGCCGATGGGGGTGCCGGTACCGGCCACCGCGCGCAGCGCAAGCGACACCATGCCGTCGCCGCCTGCGACCACCAGCGCGCCGGTACCGCCCTCGACCGCCTTGCGGGCCTTGAGCAGGGCGTCCGCGGCGTCGGCGCCGGTCACCGTGCGGACGTGGTGGCCCGCGTTCCGCAAGGCGCGGACGGCCGGCGACGCGGCGTGCGCGCCCCGGCCGCGGCCCGCGGTGGGATTGACGATGAGGGTGATCTCGCTGGTCACGCGCGGACCCTACCGCGCGTCACCGCCGGTGTCAGGTGGCGTCGTCGAAGCCGCGTCCGCTCGGCCGGATGTCGTCCTCGACGGGCGACGCCTGCTCGGGCACCGGCGCGCCGACGGGCTCGGGGGTGAGGTCGAGCTCCGACGCCTCGTCGTCGTCCAGGTCGGCGTCGGGGTTGGCCCGGTGCTTGCGCCGGTCGTTGAGCAGCGAGACGGCGACGGCCAGGAAGTACAGCACCCAGATCGGGCCCGCCAGCGCCATCATCGTCAGCGGGTCGGTGCTCGGCGTCGCGACCGCCGCGAAGACGGTGATGCCGACGATCATGGCGCGCCACCAGCCGAGCATCCGCCGGCCGGTGACCACACCGCCGAAGTTCAGCAGCACCAGCAGCAGCGGCATCTCGAAGGCGAGGCCGAAGACGACGACCATCCGCGTGACGAGGTCGAGCAGGTCGTCCAGGGGAAGCAGGTTGTCGACGCCGCCGGGCGTGAACCCGATCAGCACCTGCGCGGTGGTCGGCAGCACCCGGTAGGCGAAGTAGCCGCCGCCGAGGAAGAGCGGGAAGCCCGCGCCGACGAAGGAGAGCGCGTACTTCTTCTCGTGCCGGTGCAGGCCCGGCGCGAGGAACGCCCAGAGCTGGTACAGCCAGATCGGCGAGGCGAGCACCACGCCGGCCATCAGCGAGACCTTCAGCGCCAGGGTGAACGGCGTCAGCAGACCGTTGATGGTGATCCGGGCACAGGTGCCCTCCGTCTGCTTGCTCAGCTCGGTGAACGAGCTGCCGCAGCCGACGGACTCCAGCACCGGCTTGGTGAAGAACTCGATGATCTCGTTGTAGAAGAAGGCGGCGACGACCGTGACGACGATGATCGCGAGCAGCGCCTTGGAGAGCCTGTTGCGCAGTTCACGCAGGTGCTCCACGAGGGGCATGCGCCCCTCGGGGTCCCTCTCCTGCTTGCGGGCGGACTTGAGCAACCCACGTCCTCAATTCGGGCGGTCGCCGCCGTCCCGGTCGGCTTCCGCGTACCTGTGCCGTGCGGTCAGCTCTGGGTGTGCTGCGTCTGCTGCTGCGGCGCCTCGTTCACCGGGCGGGCGCTGGAGACGTCGCCGGGCGCGGCCTGGATCGTCCGGGGCGCGGCCTGCGGGGCGTCCGCCGGCTGCTCGGCGGCCGGGGCGGCGTCGTCGTTCTTCATCGCCTTGGCCTCGCTCTTGAGGATGCGCATCGACTTGCCGAGGCCGCGCGCCATGTCCGGCAGCCGCTTGGCGCCGAAGAGCAGCAGGATGACGACGAGGATGAGAATGATCTCGGTGGGGCCGAGCCGTCCGAACATGTGCGTCTACCTTCTCACCGAGGCGGCATGGGTACCTGTCTGTGATCTGCGGGCGCAGTACACCCACCGACCACTCTGCCAGCGATCGTAACGTGCGGGAGTAAACGTGTGGCAATCACCCGGCATCCGTACAGTTGCTGCCCCCGCCGCGCTCTTCCGGGGCCGCGAACTGCAGCGTACCTCCCGGAACCGCTGAGAACGAGAGCCCGTCGGACGGTGGTGACGATGGCCGGCCCGCCGGGGGTCACGACCGGGACAGTTCACCGGCCTCCCGGGCCAGCGGAGCCGCCGCCCGCTGCAAGTCGTCGGCGGCGCGCGTCAGTTCGGCGCCGCTGCGCCCCACCTGACGGGCGAGGCCGAGCACCTCGGCGTACACGCGGATGCCGAGGACGCCGAGCACGAGGATGCCGGCGGTCGCGAGGCCGACGTACAGGTAGAGCCACCACATGGCAGCCGAGCGTAGCGGTTCAGCCCAAGTGGAGCCGCATCGTGCGCACACCGCCGTCGGTGAGCAGTTCCACGATGCGGTCGCCGGCGGGCTTGCGGACGGAGATGCCGCAGTCGGGACAGGTGAAGGAGTAGAAGGTCGTCCGGTGGCTGCCGCCGATGGCCAGCCGCAGGTCGCCCGCGGTGAGCTCGAAGCTCGCCCGGCACTCGGTGCAGGAGGCCCGGAAGACCGCGCCGGGCGCCGGATCGTCGCCGGGGGCCGGATCGTCCTCGCCGGAGGTGCCGGGCGTCTCCGCCCGGTCCGCCGTGTCCGTCATGCGCGGTCCCCCGTCACTCGCCGTAGGCCGCGAGGGCCTGGGCGGCCGCGTCCCGGGCGCTGGCGACCAGGTCGGGCGGGGAGACGATGCGGCCGTCGCGGCCGAGCCGCAGCGCCAGCCGGCGCAGCGAACCCGGGTCGGGGGTGCGCAGGGTGATCCGCAGGCCCCCGTCGGGCAGTTCCTCGGCGCGGTCGTGCGGGTAGTACTCGGCGACCCAGCGCCCGCCGGGCCCGACCTCGGCGACGACCTCCGGGTCGTCGCCGGCCGGCTGCACCAGCCCCTGGGACAGGTCGCGCGGCTCGATGCGCGGCGGGTCGCTCGGCTCGTCCAGCAGCCGGATCTCGGCGACCCGGTCGAGCCGGAAGGTGCGCCGGTCCTCCGACAGACGGCACCAGCCCTCGAAGTAGGTGTGGCCCACGGCGAACAGCCGGATCGGGTCGACCTCGCGCTCGGTGAGCTCGTCCCGGGCCGGCGAGTAGTAGCGGATCCACAGCCGGCGGCGTTCGGCGATGGCCCGGTCGACGTCGGCGAAGACGCTGCCCTCGGACTCGAAGGTCACCGAGAGCCGCGCCGAGGCGCCGGCGGCCTCGCCCGCCGCGCCCTCGATCTTGGCGGTCGCGCGCAGCAGCGCCTGCCGGTCGCTCTCGCGCAGCCCGGGCAGGTTGGCGACGGCGCGGGCGGCCACCAGCAGCGCGGCGGCCTCGTCGGCGGCCAGCCGCAGCGGCTGCGCGACGTCGTCCACGTTGTGCCACCAGATGCGCTCGCCGTCGGTGTCGATGTCGAGCAGGTCGCCGCCGCGGAAGCTCGTGCCGCACAGCGGGAGCACGTTGAGGTCGCCGATCAGCTCGGCCTCGGTGACCCCGAACGCACGGGCCACGTCGGTCACCCGGGCGCCGGGGCGCTCGCGCAGATACGTGACCAGGGACAGCATCCGTCGCGTCTGGTCGATCGCGTTCGCCATCTCGTCCTTCTCCCCCGCTCAGCCCTTGGCGACGGCGCGCAGCCGGTCCACCACGTCGGCCCGCAGTTCGGCGGGCTCCAGCACGACCACGTCCGGCCCGAACTCCACCAGCCAGGCGTCCAGTCCGTGCCCGTACGGGATCTCCAGCTCGTCCCAGTCCGCGTCCACCGGCAGTGTCTCCACGGCCCGCGCCCGCAGCGGATAGCCGGAGTCGCGGCGCAGCCGGATCCGGGCGGTTGCGGTCGCGCCCTCGCCGGCCCAGCTGGCAACGGCGGCCCGCACGTCCACGTGGTCGGGCACGTCGGCGGTGAAGGTGCCGCCGCGGGTGCGCACGCGGCCGGTGATCCGCGAGAGCCGGAACACCCGGACGGCGCCGCGGTCGCGGTCCCAGCCGGCCAGGTACCAGTGGCCGCGCCAGCACTCCAGCGCCCACGGCTCGACCTGGCGGGGCTCGGGGCGGACCGCGTTGGCCTTGCGGTAGTCGAAGACGACCGGCCGGCGGTCGCGGGTGGCGAGCATCAGCGGCTCGAAGGCCGGCTCGGGCGCCGGGATGCGGGGCTCCAGGGCGCTGTGCCCGGAGACGGCGGGATCGCGCGAGCCGGCGTCCGTATCGGCCGCATCTGCTGCGTCGTCTGCGTCCGCATCGTCGAACGGCACGCCCGCGGCGCGCAGCTTCTGCAGGGCGCCGCTGGCGGCCTCCGCGAGCCGGGCCTGCTGCCACACCTTGGCGGCCAGGCTCAGCGCGGCGGCCTCCTCGGCGTCCAGGGCGATCTCCGGAAGGCGGTTGCGGTCCCTGCGGGCCAGGTAGCCGATCTCGCCGTCGATGCTCTCCACGGTCTCGATGACCATGCCGAGTTCACGCAGGTCGTCCTTGTCCCGCTCGAACATGCGGTTGAACGCCTCGTCGGAACCGATCTCGTGATAGGCCTCGATGGAAGCGCGCAGCTCCCGCTTGCTGACCGGGCGCCGGGTGTTCATCAGGCACAGCGCCAGGTTCATCAGCCGCTCGGCCTTGGCAATGGCCACTCGACGCAACCTTCTTCCTCTTCGGCTCTCGATCGAGACCGTACCGCGACGGCGCCGCCCGGCAAAAGCGAATGCGACCTGCTCGCCGGGGGTCCCCCGGCGAGGCCGGGACACGGCGGAGCCCCCGTCGCTCCGGCGGTACCGGTACGGCGGGGGCTCCACTGGGCGAAGGACGCCCTACGGTCCGTCAGACCGAGAGCAGGTCCACGACGAAGATCAGGGTCTCGCCCGGCTTGATGGCCGGGGTCGGGCTCTGGTTGCCGTAGGCGAGGTGCGCCGGGATCGTCAGCTGACGACGGCCGCCGACCTTCATGCCCTGCACGCCCTGGTCCCAGCCCTTGATGACCCGGCCGCCACCGAGCGGGAAGGTGAAGGGCGAGTTGCGGTTCCAGCTCGCGTCGAACTCCTCGCCGGTGCTGAACGCGACGCCCACGTAGTGGACGGTGACATTCTGTCCGGCCTTGGCCTCGGCGCCGTCGCCCTCCCAGATGTCCTTGATCTCCAGGTCGGCCGGGGGCTCGCCGCCCGGGAAGTCGATCTCGGGCTTGTCGATGCTCACGTACGTGCTCCTCTTGAAATGGCGGACAACCTGCACAGTCTTACATCACGGCGAGGATGTCGACCGTGAAGACCAGCGTGGAGTTGGCGGGAATACCGCTCTGCGCCTTGTCGCCGTACCCCTGGGCCGGCGGCACGACGAGCAGCACGCGGCTGCCGACCTTCTTGCCGGCCAGGCCGTCCTGCCAGCCCTTGATGACCTGCTGGAGCGAGAAGTTGGCGAGCTGGCCGCGGGAGTACGTGGAGTCGAACTCCTTGCCGCCGTCCCACAGGACGCCCTTGTACTGCACGAGCAGGTTGTCGGCGGCCTTCACCTCGGCACCGGTGCCCTCGATGACGTACTCGGAGACCAGCTTGGCCGGCGCGGCGGCCTTGGGGACGTCGATCGAGGGGGCCTGGCCGTCGGTGTTGGTGCCCACCTTGGGCAGCGCGGCGTTGCCCTGCGCGACGGCCTTGCCCTGCGCGGAACTCTTGCCGCCGAAGGTGTTCACCACGTCCACGACGAACACCAGCGTGTCGGTGCCCTTGATGCCGGCCTGGGCGTTGCCCTGGGCGCCGTAGCCGAGGGCCGGCGGGATGGCCAGCTCCACGCGGTCGCCGACCTTCTTGCCCACCAGGGCCTTGTCCCAGCCGGGGATGACCTGCCCGACGCCGATCGGGAAGATGGCCGGCGCGCCGCGGTCGTAGGAGTTGTCGAAGACCTTGGCGGTGCTCCAGATCTGGCCGAGATAGTTCGCCTGGAGGAAGTCGCCCTTGGCGACGACGGCGCCCTTGCCCGCGATGAGGGTCTTCACCGCGAGGTCGCTGCTCGGCTCGCCCGGCCCCTTGGCGACGGTCGGCTTCTCGCCGAACTTCGTGCCGGCGGTGATGTCCGGCAGCGGGCCGCTGACGATGTTGACGGTGGCCGCGGGCGCGGAGCCGGCATCCGATGGGGAGGCGCCCGGCTTGACCTTGTCGGACTTGTCGTCACCGCAGCCCGCGAGGGTGAGCAGGCCGGCCGGCACGGCGAGGAGGAGAGAACGTCGGCGCACAGGGATCCCCATCAGGTCGATCTTGTCTATCTGGCGTGCGCGCCACTCTACGGCGTGCGTAGGGCCCCGTACGAACACCGACGGGGCCCCGCGCCTGCCTTCACGCTCTTGTGCTACATCCCGGCGATCAGCTTCTCCACCCGGTCGTCAACGGACCGGAAGGGGTCCTTGCACAGCACCGTGCGCTGCGCCTGGTCGTTGAGCTTCAGGTGCACCCAGTCGACGGTGAAGTCGCGCCGCTGCTCCTGGGCGCGGCGGATGAAGTCGCCGCGCAGCCGCGCCCGGGTGGTCTGCGGGGGCACGGACTTGGCCTCGAAGATCTTGAGATCGTTGCAGATCCGCTTGGCCTGACCGCGCTTCTCCAGCAGGTAGTACAGCCCGCGGCGGCGGTGGATGTCGTGGTAGGCGAGGTCTATCTGCGCGATGCGCGGGTGCGACATGGTGATGTTGTCGCGGGCCCGGTACCGCTCGATCAGCCGGTACTTCATCACCCAGTCGATCTCGGTGCCGATGCGGTCCAGATCACCGCTGCCGATCGACTCCAGCGCCCGGCCCCACAGTTCGAGGACCTGCTCGATGACCCCGCTGCGGATGCCGCGGCGCTCGCAGAAGTCCACCGCCTTGGAGTAGTACTCCTCCTGGATCTCCAGGGCCGAGGCCTCCCGGCCGGAGGCGAGGCGCACCTTGCGCTGTCCCGTTATGTCGTGGGAGACCTCGCGGATCGCCCGGATCGGGTTCTCCAGCGTGAGGTCCCGCATGACGGTGCCCGCCTCGATCATGCGCAGCACCAGGTCGGTCGCGCCGACCTTGAGCAGCATGGTCGTCTCGGACATGTTGGAGTCGCCGACGATGACGTGCAGGCGCCGGTAGCGCTCGGCGTCGGCGTGCGGCTCGTCCCGGGTGTTGATGATGGGCCGGGAGCGCGTGGTGGCGGAGCTGACGCCCTCCCAGATGTGCTCGGCCCGCTGGCTGACGCAGTAGACCGCGCCGCGCGGGGTCTGCAGCACCTTGCCGGCGCCGCAGATCAGCTGCCGGGTGACCAGGAACGGGATGAGGATGTCCGCGAGGCGGGAGAACTCCCCGTGGCGGGCGACGAGATAGTTCTCGTGGCAGCCGTAGGAGTTGCCGGCGGAGTCGGTGTTGTTCTTGAAGAGGTAGACATCACCCGCGATGCCCTCCTCGTGCAGGCGCCGTTCGGCGTCCACGAGGAGCCCTTCGAGGATGCGCTCACCCGCCTTGTCGTGGGTGACGAGTTCCGTCACGTTGTCGCACTCGGGAGTGGCGTACTCCGGGTGGGACCCCACGTCGAGGTAGAGGCGGGCGCCATTGCGCAGGAAGACGTTGCTGCTACGACCCCATGACACGACACGGCGGAAGAGGTACCGCGCCACCTCGTCCGGGGACAGACGCCGCTGTCCCCGGAACGTGCACGTGACGCCGTACTCGTTCTCCAGCCCGAAAATGCGGCGGTCCATGCTGAGACCTTACGCCTGATGCGTGGACCTCAAACCGTCTTGGGCCGTGGCGATTCGATCTTTTTCTGTCCCGCTTGCCGGGTTTGACGGGGCCGGCGGGCGACTGCCGCCGGCCAGCAGGACCGCCAGCGCGGCCAGTCCGCCCGCCCCCGCGACCGTGAACGCCGCCACCGCCCCGCCGTACTGGGCGGCGGGCCCGGAGGCGGCGGTGCCGACGGCCGCGCCCACACCGAACCCGGTGACGATCCATGAGAACGCCTCGGTGACCGTGCCCGCCGGGGCGTGCCGGTCCACCACCACGAACGCACAGGCCAGCGACGGCGCCAGGAAGAGTCCCGACAGCGCCGCGAGCGCCGTCATGAGAGCCACGCCGGGCACCAGGACGAGCGGCAGGTAGCAGACCGCGAGGCCCGCCATCAGCAGCCGCAGCCTGCGCTCGGGCACCCCCGGCCACTGCCGCGCGCCGTACGCCACGCCGCCGACCAGCGCGCCGAACCCGGTGCCGGACAGCACGTAACTGGAGACCATCCCACCGCCGTGGCCGTCGGCGTACGCGACGGCCGCCACCGCGATGGAACCCAGCGACAGTCCCACGAAGAAGAACGAGGCGACCAGGACGACGATGCCTCGCGAGCGCAACGGCCCCAGCCAGTCCGGGACACGCGGCTCCGAGCGCCACACCCGCGACGGCGCCGAGACCACCACGCTCACCGCCCCCGCCACACCGACGGCCGCGATCCACAGCAGCGCCGCCGACTCCGAGAAGCCCGCCACCAGCAGGGTCACCAGCAGCGGCCCGACGGCGAACATGACCTCCTGAGCGGCGGCGTCCAGGGCGTAGGCCGCGTGGACGCGGTCGGGACGCTTCAGCACCCCGGGCCACAGGGCCCGCAGACCGCCCTCCAGCGGCGGGGTGAAGAACCCGGCGACCAGCATCGCCGCGTACGCCGTCGGCAGCGGGCGGAGCCCGGCCAGCGCGAAGACCGCCATCCCGGCGGCGGAGGCCAGCGCGGCCGGCAGCATCACCCGGGGCTGCCCGAGCCGGTCGACGGCCCGGCCCAGCAGCGGCTGGCCGACGGCGTTGGCGATGCCGTAGACCGCCGACAGCGCGCCGGCGAGGGCGAAGTCACCGCCCTGCGCCCGGGTGAGCAGCACGATCCCGAGCGCGGCCGTGGCGTTGGGCAGGCGGCCGATCAGGGTGCCGGCCAGCAGCCGCATCGCGTGCGGAGCGCGCAGCAGGTCCGCGTAGCCCGTCGCCATGGCCGCCCCTTCGTCAAGTTGTACGTATAACGTCGCGGGTCATACGTACCATGGCCGCAGTCCGCCGGTCCAGCCGTGGCACCGCGCGAACACAGCGAAAGGGGCCCCCGACGGTGACCGGCACAACGCGTCCGACCTCCCGGGACGTCGCACGGGCCGCGGGGGTCTCACAAGCCACCGTCTCGCTCGTGCTCGGCGGCAAATGGCACGGGCGGGTGTCCGAGCGCACCGCCGACACCGTCCGCGCACAGGCCCGCGAACTCGGCTACCGGCCCAACATCGCCGCCCGCAACCTGCGCCTGGGCCGCACCCGGACCGCCCTGCTGGTCGTCCCCTCCATCACCAACGAGTACTTCGCCCGCGTCTACACCGGCGCCGCCCGCGTGGCCGAGGAACACGGCTTCGGCGTCGTGCTCTACCCCTCCCCCGAAGGCGTCGGCCCGGCCCGCGACCCCTTCGGCTCCGCCCGCGCCGCACTGGACGGCATCATCGCCTCCTCCATGGCCGCCGACGCCCTCGCCGCGATCGGCGAAGGCGGACTGCCCCTGGTGATGCTGGACGCCGACCCCGACACACCCGGCCCCGCCGCCACCGTCAACCTCGCCATCGCCGACGGGATGCGGCAGATCGCCCACCACGTACGCGCCCTCGGCCACCGCCCCGAACGCGTCGCCCACCTCGCCGCCGGCATCGACACCTGGACCTTCCGGGTACGCGCCCGCGCCCTCGCCGACGTCCTGGGCACCACACCCACCACCGAGCACTGCGCCCTCGACATCGAAGCCGCCCGCCAGGCCACCGAACGCCTCCTCGCCCGCCCCGGCACCCGCCCCACCGTCCTGGTCTGCGACGACGACGTCCTCGCCGTCGGCGCCTGCAAGGCCCTGCGACGCCTTGGGCTACGGGTCCCCGACGACATCTCGGTGACCGGCTACGACGACTTCGCGCTGGCCGGCGCGATCGACCCCGAACTCACCACCGTCCGGCTGCCCGCCGAGGCCGTCGGCGCCGGCGGCATGACCGCCCTCCTGGACGCCCTGGCGGACCGCCCCGCCACCAGCGCCGAACTCCCCGTCCACCTCGTCGTCCGCGGCTCCACGGCCCCACCGCGGGACACCTGACGGCACACACGCCCGCGCCCCGGCCACCACTGGGGCGGCC
Organism: Streptomyces sp. NPDC046977; assembly: GCF_040644455.1. NCBI lineage: Bacteria > Bacillati > Actinomycetota > Actinomycetes > Kitasatosporales > Streptomycetaceae > Streptomyces > Streptomyces sp. NPDC046977. The sequence goes on along the minus strand of NZ_JBEYWO010000009.1, from coordinate 197,659 downwards.
GGGGCGCGGGCAGAGCACCGGGAAGGCGCAGGACGCGCGGACTCACACGTCCTCGTCGAGCTCCGGAAGCTCGTCGTCATCATCGGTCGCGGTGGCCGGCGCCGCCTTGCCCGCCGCACCACCGGCACCCCCGTCCTCCAGCAGCAGCGACAACTGCCGGCCGAGAATGCGCTTGAACTTGCGCTGCTGCGGCCGCGTACGGTCCAGCACCGCCACCTCCAGCTGCTCCGCCGTGAGCTGCCGGTCACTGCCGTTGGTGTCCCGGCTCAGGGACTCCACCGCCAGCTTCAGCGCCTCCGCCAGAGTCATCCCGTCACGGTGGCGCTGGTCCAGATAGCTGCCGATCTGGTCGGAGTTGCCGCCGACCGCCACAGCGCCGTGCTCGTCGACGATCGAGCCGTCGTGCGGCAACCGGTAGATCTGGTCCTCGGAAGGATCGGCACCCACCTCCGCGACGATCAACTCCACCTCGTACGGCTTCTCGCCGACACTGGAGAAGATCGTGCCCAGGGTCTGCGCGTACACGTTCGCCAGACCGCGGGCCGTCACATCGTCACGGTCGTAGGTGTAACCACGCAGGTCGGCGTAGCGCACCCCGCCGATCCGCAGGTTCTCGAACTCGTTGTACTTGCCCACCGCCGCGAACGCGATGCGGTCGTAGATCTCGCTCACCTTGTGCAGCGCGCGGGACGGGTTCTCGGCGATGAAGACGATGCCGTCGGTGTACTGCAGAACGACGACGCTGCGCCCGCGCGCGATGCCCTTGCGGGCGAACTCGGCGCGGTCGGCCATGGCCTGCTGAGGTGAGACATAGAACGGCGTCGACACCGGCTATCCGTCCCTTTCTGTCGTGTGCGGGTCCATCGAAGGACGTCCGGATTCAGAGCAGCTCGGCGCGCGGGCCGTCGGGCTGCTCCATCCGCCGCTCATGGATGGCGCGGACGATCTCCTGGCTCTCGGACTCCGTGAGCCTGCGGAAGCCGTCCTCGGTGATGACCGTGACGATCGGGTAGATACGGCGGGCCAGGTCGGGACCACCGGTCGCCGAGTCGTCGTCCGCCGCGTCGTACAGCGCCTGGACGACCAGCGTGGTCGCCTGCTCGCCGGTGAGATCGGGCTTGTAGAGCTTCTTCAGCGCGCCGCGCGCGAACACCGAACCGGAACCGGTGGCGGCGAAGCCGTGCTCCTCGGAACGGCCGCCCGTCACGTCGTACGAGAAGATGCGGCCCTTCTCGCGAACGGTGTCGTACCCGGCGAAGAGCGGGACCACGGCCAGGCCCTGCAGCGCCATGCCGAGGTTGCTCCGGATCATGGTCGACAGGCGGTTCGCCTTGCCCTCCAGGGACAGGACGTCGCCCTCGATCTTCTCGTAGTGCTCCAGCTCCAGCTGGAAGAGCTTGACCATCTCCACGGCCAGACCCGCCGTGCCCGCGATGCCCACCGCCGAGTACTCGTCGGTGGGGAACACCTTCTCGATGTCGCGCTGCGCGATGATGTTGCCCATCGTGGCCCGCCGGTCACCGGCGAGCACCACGCCCCCGGCGAACGTCGCCGCCACGATCGTGGTGCCGTGCGGCAGTTCGATGGCACCCTGCACCGCCGGCAGCGAACGGTTGCCCGGGAGCATCTCCGGCGCGTGCGCGCCCAGGAAGTCGACGAACGAGGACGACCCGGGCGTCAGGAAGGCAGCTGGTAGACGCCCGGTGCTACGAGTGTTGGCTTCCACACGTTTCCTTCCACGTAGGCGGCCGCCCGCCGTATGACGTCGGGCCGATCCCTCAACTGCCCCAGCGCGGCATTGCAGCTGAAGCACAGTACGCCACGGACCCTACCCGTCCTGTGGTCGTGATCCACATGTTCGGCCGGGGCATCCAAACAAATGCAGCAAATACCGAACTGCTCACCAATCATGGCGTCCAGTTCGGCCGTGGTGATGCCGTACTTGCGTTTGAAGTAGCTCGCGCGGTTGCGTTCGGCGCGACACACCTTGCAGTAGCTGGCAAAGCCGTCCGAAGAGGTGGCATTGCGCTCCCACTCGCCGTGCGGCTTGATCTCACCGCACTGGGGGCAACGCTTGCGCCCGGACGGAACCGCGATCCTCTGACGGACCACACGCCCCTTTGCCTCCTGGCGCTGCCGGTAGTACTCCGCGGAGCACTCCCGGCAATACGCCTGGAGCCTGTCCTGCGCGGACCTGTTACTGGCGAACGAGTCCTGCGGCAATGTCCGCTTGCACCGGGAGCATTGCTTACCTTGGTGCAATTCGGACATTTATGGACTACTCCCCACCCTTCTGAACAAATGACCTCACGAAATCCTCTGCGTTCTCCTCGAGCACATCATCGATTTCGTCCAGCACGGAGTCCACGTCGTCCGACAGCTTCTCGTGGCGGTCCTTGAGGTCCGAGGTGCCCTGCGCGTCCTGCGCGGTCTCCTCGACCTCCTCGGTCGAACGCGTGGCCTTCTGCTGCCCACCGCCGGTGTCCTTGGTAGCCATGTGTCCCTCACCCCGCTCGGTTCCATGTCCTACAAGATCAGACCCTACAAGGAGGGCCTGACATCGGCCCCCGGTATTCCGCAACGTCCGGGGGCCACCCCCATGATTCCCAGTTCGGGAGGATTTCAGCCCTGATCAGCCGCCCGACAGGATCCGCACCAGCTCCTCCGCCGTACGGCAGCGGTCCAGCAGTTCCTTGACGTGGTTGCGCGTCCCGCGCAGCGGCTCCAGGGTGGGCACCCGCTGCAGGGAGTCACGGCCGGGCAGGTCGAAGATCACCGAGTCCCAGGAGGCCGCGGCGACGTCGTCCGCGTACTGTTCGAGGCAGCGCCCGCGGAAGTACGCGCGGGTGTCCTCCGGGGGCTTGCCGATGGCCCGGTCGACCTCTTCGTCGGTCAGCAGCCGCTGGACGCGCCCGCGGGCGGCCAGGCGGTTGTACAGGCCCTTCTCGGGGCGCACGTCCGCGTACTGCAGGTCGACCAGGTGGAGGCGCGCCGCGTCCCACTCGAGGCCGTCCCGTCGCCGGTAGCCCTCCAGCAGTTCCCGCTTGGCGACCCAGTCCAGCTCGCGGGACAGGCTCATCGGGTCGCTCTCGAGCCGGTTGAGCACGTCCTCCCAGCGTCCGAGGACGTCCTTGGTCTGCTCGTCGGCGTCGGTGCCGAAGCGGTCCTCGACGTACTTGCGGGCGAGCTCGCAGTACTCCATCTGGAGCTGCACGGCGGTGAGCGTGCGCCCGCTGCGCAGCGTGACCAGCCGGCGCAGCGCGGGGTCGTGGCTGACCTGGTGGAGGGTGCGGACCGGCTGGTCGACGGCGAGGTCGACGTTGATGAAGCCGTCCTCGATCATCGACAGCACCAGGGCGGTGGTGCCGAGCTTGAGGTAGGTCGAGAGCTCGGCGAGGTTGGCGTCGCCGATGATCACGTGGAGCCGGCGGTACTTCTCGGCGTCGGCGTGCGGCTCGTCCCGGGTGTTGATGATCGGCCGTTTGAGGGTGGTCTCCAGGCCGACCTCGACCTCGAAGTAGTCGGCGCGCTGGCTGATCTGGAAGCCGTGGTCGTGTCCGTCCTGGCCGATGCCGACGCGTCCGGCGCCGGTGACGACCTGGCGTGAGACGAAGAAGGGCGTCAGGTGGCGCACGATGTCCGAGAAGGCGGTCTCCCGCTTCATCAGGTAGTTCTCGTGGGTGCCGTAGGACGCGCCCTTGTTGTCGGTGTTGTTCTTGTACAGGTGGATCGGCTGGGCGCCGGGCAGCTGGGCGGCGCGCTCGGCGGCCTCCGCCATGATGCGCTCGCCGGCCTTGTCCCACAGCACGGCGTCGCGGGGGTTGGTGACCTCCGGCGAGCTGTACTCGGGGTGGGCGTGGTCGACGTAGAGCCGGGCACCGTTGGTGAGGATCACATTGGCCAGGCCGATGTCCTCGTCGGTGAGCTGGCTGGAGTCCGCGGCCTCGCGGGCGAGGTCGAAGCCGCGGGCGTCCCGCAGTGGGTTCTCCTCCTCGAAGTCCCAGCGGGCGCGGCGCGCCCGGTGCATCGCCGCCGCGTAGGCGTTGACGACCTGGGACGAGGTGAGCATGGCATTGGCGTTCGGGTGGCCCGGAACGGAGATCCCGTACTCCGTCTCGATGCCCATTACTCGCCGTACGGTCATGCGGCCCTCCTTGCCCGGCTCCGGACCGTGGCGGCCCGGTCGCTCAAGTACCGCCCCGCGTGTGGCCCTCGGGCGGTACCGATGAGCCTAGAACGCGATGACGGCAGTGGGGAGATCATTACGCGCTTTCTTGGGTTATGCCGGGGTGAAACGCTCCGGCTGCGGGTGCCCCTGCGTGGGCACCCGCAGCCGGAGGGTGGTCGCGTTACAGGTACTGGCCCGTATTGGCGACGGTGTCGATGGAGCGACCGGTGTCGGCGCCCTGCTTGCCGGTGACGAGGGTGCGGATGAAGACGATCCGCTCGCCCTTCTTTCCGGAGATGCGGGCCCAGTCGTCCGGGTTGGTGGTGTTGGGCAGGTCCTCGTTCTCCTTGAACTCGTCCACGCAGGCGGCGAGCAGGTGGGAGACGCGCAGGCCCCGCTGGTTGTGGTCGAGGAAGGCCTTGATCGCCATCTTCTTGGCCCGGTCCACGATGTTCTGGATCATGGCGCCGGAGTTGAAGTCCTTGAAGTACAGGACCTCCTTGTCACCGTTGGCGTAGGTGACCTCCAGGAAGCGGTTCTCCTCGGACTCGGAGTACATCCGCTCGACGACCGACTGGATCATGGCGTCGACGGTGGCCTCGGCGGACTCGCCGTGCTCGGACAGGTCCTCCGAGTGCAGCGGCAGGGTCGCGACGAGGTACTTGGAGAAGATGTCCTTGGCCGCCTCGGCGTCCGGCCGCTCGATCTTGATCTTCACGTCCAGGCGGCCGGGCCGCAGGATCGCGGGGTCGATCATGTCCTCGCGGTTGGAGGCGCCGATGACGATGACGTTCTCCAGTCCCTCGACGCCGTCGATCTCGGCGAGCAGCTGCGGGACGATGGTGTTCTCCACGTCCGAGCTGACGCCGGACCCACGGGTCCGGAACAGCGACTCCATCTCGTCGAAGAAGACGATGACGGGCGTGCCCTCGCTCGCCTTCTCCCTCGCACGCTGGAAGACCAGGCGGATCTGCCGCTCGGTCTCGCCGACGTACTTGTTCAGCAGCTCGGGGCCCTTGATGTTCAGGAAGTAGCTCTTGCCCTGGGGCTGCCCGGTGACCTCGGCGACCTTCTTGGCAAGGGAGTTGGCGACCGCCTTGGCGATCAGGGTCTTGCCGCAGCCGGGGGGGCCGTAGAGGAGCACGCCCTTGGGCGGGCGGAGCTCGTACTCCTTGAACAGCTCGGCGTGCAGATAGGGCAGTTCGACCGCGTCGCGGATCTGCTCGATCTGGTTCCGCAGGCCGCCGATCTGGCGGTAGTCGATGTCGGGCACCTCTTCGAGGACGAGCTCTTCGACCTCGCTCTTGGGCACCCGCTCGTAGACGTATCCCGAGCGCGGTTCGAGCAGCAGCGCGTCGCCGGCGCGGAGGGTGCCGTCCAGCAGCGGCTCGGCGAGCCGCACCACCCGCTCCTCGTCGGTGTGCCCGATGACCAGGGCCCGCTCGCCGTCCTCGAGGATCTCCTTGAGGGTGACGATGTCTCCGATGCGCTCGAACTCCATGGCCTCGACCACGTTGAGCGCCTCGTTGAGCATCACTTCCTGGCCGCGCCGGAGGTCGTCCAGCTCGACCGACGGTGAGACGTTCACCCGCAGCTTGCGGCCGCCGGTGAAGATGTCCGCCGTCCCGTCGTCGTTCGCCTGCAGGAACACGCCGAATCCGGCGGGGGGCTGTGCCAGCCGGTCCACCTCTTCCTTGAGGGCCACGATCTGGTCGCGGGCCTCGCGGAGGGTGTTGGCCAGCCGCTCGTTCTGAGCGGAGACACCCGCAAGACTGGTCTGCAGCTCGACGATCCGCTCCTCGAGAATCCTCGTGTGTCGCGGAGAGTCGGCGAGCTTACGTCGCAGGACGGCGATCTCCTGCTCAAGAAAGGCGACCTGGCTCATGGGATCTTCCGATCCACGAGCGGGTCGGCCGCCACGGTTGATGTCGTCGTCGTGGGCCGCCACGGTCCTCACCTCCTCCAAGGGGAGCTGGACGCTTCCAGACCCTACCTGGGCCAGTAGGGGTTGAAACCCCTAGATCACAAAGACGTCCGGTGTGTGTCCGATCTTCACCCTTGCGCACGTCCTCGTGCCAGGGAGATACCCAGCCATCACCATCCGAAAGCGGCCGGTTGTATCGTCGGTTCGGTCAACGCCCGTCAGGGGCGGTCCCTTCCCGAACGACGAACGGCAGGCGAGATACCCGTGAGCGACGAAGTCGTCGAGGCGCTTGAGGTCTGGATCGATCAGGACCTGTGCACCGGAGACGGCATCTGTGTGCAGTACGCACCCGAGGTGTTCGAGCTGGACATCGACGGGCTCGCCTACGTCAAGGGTGATGACGACGAGCTGCGTCAGGCCCCTGGGGCCTCCGTCCCGGTGCCCCTGCCGTTGCTGACCGATGTGGTGGATTCGGCCAGGGAATGTCCTGGCGAATGTATTCATGTACGTCGGGTTTCGGACAGTGTAGAGCTGTACGGACCCGGCGCGGAGTGATCTGTCACACGCTGTTCGCGAGCGGTCCGGGGATCTCGTAGTAGGTGCCCGACCGCCATTCCCAGCTGTAGTCCCGCATCTGGTCGGGGCAGCAGCGGGGGATGTCCTGCGAGGAGTAGCCGAGGACCGTGGCGCGAACCTTTCGCCCCTCGATCCGCAGGTCCTTGAAGGACCGCTGCTCCTTCGGGTCGACCAGCGTCTCCACGATCCGCGGCGCGGCGCCGGGTGCGGTGCCGGCCGAGACCACGTACAGGCCGCTGGGCGGGGTGCCCGTCCCGGAGTGGCAGCGCGCGACCGCGACGGTCTCCGGGCGGCCGTCCCCGTCCAGGTCGCCGGCGGCCTGGTCGACCACGTCCACCGGCGCGCCCGCGCAGTTCATGGTGTAGTGGGCGGCCTTCGGGTCCGGCGGTGCCGTGGCGGGGACCGCGGGGTCGGCGGCCTTCGCACCGGCGGCCGGCGGTTTCGCGGTGGAGGCGCCGGCGGGCTGCACCAGTGCGGCGCTGCCTATGACCGCGGCGATGACCGCGGCCGTGGTGATCCAGTGCACCGAACGGGCCCGGGTGTGCGGGAGGGCCGGTCCTGCCGTGGGCTGCACGCGCCTGTCTCCTGTGGAGTTGGTCGAGCGGGGTGGCCAGCATGCTGCCACAGCGCGGAGGGCGCCGGTACGACCGGGTCCCGTGTGTCGCAAATCTTTTATCGGTACGTCATATGACGTATGTGGCTGGAGACACGGAGGGGACGCAAAAGCGCCGCCCCGGTCTCCCGGTGGCGGCGCTCTCGGTGGCGTGCGGTCAGTCCGTGGCCTCGAGTTCCTCGACGGCTTCGGCAGCCTCCGCGCCCTTGGCGGCCCGGCCCGCGGCGCGGCCGGCGCCCGGACCGGTGTAGTCCTCGCCGTACGCGCCCGGCGCGGGGCGCCTGCGCCGCAGCGGGGGCTCCACCCCGTCCGCCAGCCGGCGCGCGGTCAGCAGGAACCCGGTGTGCCCGATCATCCGGTGGTCCGGACGCACCGCCAGCCCCTCGACGTGCCAGGTGCGCACCATGGTCTCCCACGCGGACGGCTCGTTGAACGTGCCGTGCTCCCGGATCGCCTCGACGGTCCGGGCGAGCTGCGTGGTCGTCGCCACGTAGGCGCACAGGATGCCGCCGGGCACCAGGGCCTTGGAGACCGCCTCCAGGCACTCCCACGGGGCGAGCATGTCCAGGATGACCCGGTCGACGTCGACATCGCTGAGGTTGTCCTGCAGATCGCCGACGGTGAGCTGCCACGCCGGGTGCGGACCGCCGAAGTAGCGCTCCACGTTCTGCGTCGCGATCTCCGCGAAGTCGGCGCGCCGCTCGTACGAGTGCAGCATGCCCTCGTCACCGATCGCCCGCAGCAGGAACATGCTGAGCGAGCCCGATCCCACGCCGGCCTCCACGACGCGCGCGCCGGTGAAGATGTCGGCCATCGACAGGATCTGCCCCGCGTCCTTGGGGTAGACCACGGCGGCACCGCGGGGCATGGACAGGACGTAGTCGGGGAGCAGGGGGCGCAGCGCAAGGTAGGCGACGTTTCCCGTGGTACGGACCACACTGCCCTCGGGGGCGCCGATCAGCTCGTCATGCGGGAACGACCCCTTGTGGGTGTGGAAGTTCTTCCCGGCCTCGAGCGTGAACGTGTAGTGGCGTCCCTTGGGATCGGTGAGCTGGACCTGGTCCCCGACCTTGAAGGGCCCGCGTCGGCGGGCGGCACCGGTCGGTTCGGACATGCCCCCACCCTACCCGTGTTTTTTTAGGGCTCGTTCGCCTCCGGGGCGCCTTCAGCACCTGTCGACAGTCGATCATGCTCGGTCCCTCGTTCCTCGGGACCTCCGCGTGTTCTCCTTTTCGACAGGCGCCGCGCCCCTTCGGCTCACTCGCCAGGCGGTAGTCCTGTGGGGCGCCGGTGCGACAGGGGGCGTTCGCCCTCGCGGAGCCACTGTCCGGGCCGACACCACGGGCGCATGCCTGCAGCCCTGCGAGCGCCTGATGCCCACGCCGTGCCGCTCGAGCGTCCACCACGGCCGCCGGCGAGTGAGCCGAAGGGGCGCGCGCCTGTCGAAAGGGAGAGCGCGCGGAGGCTCCGAGGAACGAGGAGTCGAGCACGGTCGACCGTCGACAGGTGCAGAAGGCGCCCCGGAGGCGAAGGCGCCCGAAAAAAGGGGGCGCCCCGGAGGTGAACCGAGCCTTTAAACAGAGGGCCGGGCCATGGCGGCGAGGAAGGCTTTTTCGACGTCGGCGGTGGACAGGACGCCGTAGATCTCGCCGGAGTTCTCCACCACGAGGTATTCCGTGGCCGGGGTGGCGCGGAGGGTGTCGAGGAGGTCCTCGCCCGCGAGTTCAGCGGAAACCTTCATGCCGGGCTTGAGGTCCTGGGCGAGTCCGGAGACGGCGACCCAGGGGCGCCGGTGTTCGGGGATGCCGACGATCGCGGCCTCGCGGACGACGGCGGTGGGGGTGCCGTGGCCGTCGACGACGACCAGCGCGCGGGCGCCTGCCTCGTTGGCGCGTCGCAGGGCTTCGGACAGGGGGGTGTCGGAGGCGACGGGCAGGGCGCGCCGGGTGAGGGTGCGGGCCTGGAGTTCGGGGAGGTGTTCGCGGAGCCGGGCCATGCGCAGGGCGTTGCCGGCGCCGGTCCAGATGATCGCGGCCAGGATGGCGGCGAGCAGGGCGTCGGTGAGGGAGTCAAAGCCGGTGGCGTCGCCGGTGCCGTCGCTGAGGCCGCCGGCGTAGGACAGCAGGGGCAGGCCGATCAGGACCGCGAGGGCGAGGGCGCGTCCGATCCAGGCGGCGGCGACGGTGCCGGTCATGGGCTTGCCGGTGATCTTCCAGATCACCGCGCGCAGCATGCGGCCGCCGTCCAGTGGGAGCCCGGGCAGCAGGTTGAACGCGGCCACGAGGAGGTTGCTGATCATCAGTCCGGCGAGCAGGACGCCGGGGACGGTGCCGGGGTCGACGCCCTGCATGCCGAGGTAGAACACCCCGGCCAGGACGAGCGAGAGCAGCGGGCCGATGAAGGCGAGGACGAATTCCCGCCCCGGGGTGTCGGACTCCTTCTCGATCTCGGAGACGCCGCCGAAGAACTGGAGCTGGATGCGGCGCACCGGGAGGCCGAAGCGGAGCGCGGCGACCGTGTGGGCGAGTTCGTGCACCAGGACGGAGGCGTAGAAGGCCACCGCGAAGAAGAGCGAGACGAGGTAGCGCAGGGCGCCGAGTTCGGGCAGCACGCGGTCGAGTTGACCGCCGAAGACCCAGGTGATCAGGGCCGCGACCAGGAACCAGCTGGGGGCGACGTACACGGGCACGCCGAAGATGCGGCCCATGAGGATGCCGCCGCCGGGGCCGGCGGGGCGTTTGCCGGTGCCGTCGTCGGCTCCGGGGGTGCGCCCGCCGCGTTCGCGCGGCTGCTGGCTTTCGCTCACTGGTTCCCCTCGGTCGGCTGTCGGTCCGACGTCGATGGTATTGCCCGGCTGCCCGGAGCCGACACCGGCTGTCGGTGCGAACCCGTAGGGTCCTGCCATGGGCACCAGCACCGAACCCGTTCCGCCGACGCCTCCGAGGCCGCCGGCCGCTCCGTCGTCGTTGTCGCCGTCGCGCGCCGCCGACTTCATGCGGTGTCCGCTGCTGTACCGCCTGCGGGTGATCGACAAGCTGCCGGAGAAGCCGAGTCCGGCCGCCGCGCGGGGCACGGTGGTGCACGCGGTGCTGGAGCGGCTCTTCGACACTCCGGCCGGCGAGCGGACGGCGGAGCGGGCGCGGGCGATGGTTCCGGGGCAGTGGCGGCGGCTGCTGGAGGAGCGCCCCGAGCTGTCGCAGCTGTTTCCCGCCGGGGAGGGGCAGGAGCTGGCGGAGTGGCTGGAGGGGGCGGCCGGGCTGGTGGAGCGGTGGTTCTCGCTGGAGGACCCGACGCGGCTGGAGCCCGCGGAGCGCGAGCTGTACGTGGAGACGGAGCTGGAGTCGGGGCTGACGCTGCGCGGCTACATCGACCGTCTGGACGTGGCCCCGGCCTCCGGCGATCTGCGGGTGGTGGACTACAAGACGGGCAAGGCCCCGCGCCCGGAGTACGCGGACGAGGCGCTGTTCCAGATGAAGTTCTACGCGCTGGTGCTGTGGCGGCTGCGGGGGGTGGTGCCGCGCCGGCTGCAGCTGGTCTACCTGGGCAGCGGCGAGGTGATGACGTACGACCCGTCGGAGGAGGACCTGCTGGCGGTGGGGCGCAAGCTGGAGGCGCTGTGGCAGGCGATCCGGCGGGCGACCGAGTCCGGCGACTGGCGGCCGCGTCCGAGCCGGCTGTGCGACTGGTGCGACCACCAGGCGGTCTGCCCGTCGTTCGGCGGCACTCCCCCGCCGTACCCGCTGGCGGTGGTGGGGAAGAATGGGGATTCCTGAGCTGAGGAGATCACGTGGCCATTCGCGTTCTGCTGGTTGACGACCAGCCGCTGCTGCGCACCGGTTTCCGGATGATCCTGGAGGCGGAGCCGGAACTCGCGGTGGTCGGTGAGGCGGGGGACGGCCAGCAGGCTCTGGAGCAGGTGCGGGCCCTGCAGCCGGACGTCGTGCTGATGGACATCCGCATGCCGCGGATGGACGGGGTGGAGGCCACCCGGCAGATCACCGGTCCCGGGCGGGACGGCCCGGCGAAGGTGCTGGTGCTGACCACGTTCGACCTGGACGAGTACGTGGTCGAGGCGCTGCGCGCGGGGGCCAGCGGTTTCCTGCTGAAGGACGCCCCGGCGCACGAACTGGTGCAGGCGATCCGGGTGGTCGCGGCGGGCGAGGCGATGCTCGCGCCGAGCATCACGCGGCGGCTGCTCGACAAGTACGCAGGAAGGCTGCCGTCGGGCGAGGAGCCGGTGCCGCAGGCGCTGCACACGCTGACCGACCGTGAGGTCGAGGTGCTGAAGCTGGTCGCGCGGGGACTGTCGAACGCCGAGATCGCGGCGGAGCTGTTCGTGAGCGAGACGACGGTCAAGACCCATGTGGGACATGTGCTGACGAAGCTGGCGCTGCGGGACCGCGTGCAGGCGGCGGTGTACGCGTACGAGAGCGGTCTGGTGCGGCCAGGAGCGCAGTAGCCGTCCCCCGGTGGGGCGGGGGGACGTCCGGCCGTCGGGGAGGCCGGAGGCGTCGCGCGGGTCAGCCGGCCTGGTCGACCTTCTGGATTTCCCAGAAGCGGAAGACGGTGGACTGGTCGAGGGTCCATTCCAGGCCGTTGACGGTGTCCTTGGCGGCCACGTACTGCTTGCCCTGCCACAGCGGGATGATCGGGACGTCGTCGGCGACCGCGTCCTGCAGTTCCTCGAAGTCCGCGGTGGTGGAGGCGCGGTTGTCCTCGGCGGCGGTGCGCGGGATGAGTTCGTCGGTGATCCGCTGGTTCACGTAGTGGTTGGACAGCACGTTGCCGTCGCCGAAGAAGGGCGCGGTGAAGTTGTCCGGGTCCGGGTAGTCGGGAACCCAGCCGCGGACGTAGACCGCGTACTTGCCGGCGGCGATGTCCTTGGCGTACTGGTCGGCGTCGGTGGACTTGACGTCGACGTCGAACAGGCCGCTGGCGTTGAGCTGCTTGGCGATCTCCTGCAGTTCGGCCACGGTGCCGGGGCCGTAGCGGACGGGGGTGGCCCAGAGGGTGAAGCGGACCGGTTCGGTGATGCCCGCCCCGGTGAGCGCGGCCTTGGCGTGGGCGGTGTCGCCGCCCTCGCCGTAGCGGTCGAAGAAGGCGGTGTTGTGGCCGGTGATGCCCTGCGGCACGATCGAGTACAGCGGGGTGGCGGTGCGGTCGTAGACGTCGCGCATGATGGCCTTGCGGTCGATCAGGTAGGCGACGGCGCGGCGGACGGCCTTGTCGGCGACCGCGGGGTCGTCGACGTTGAAGACCAGGTGCTGGACCTCGGCGCCGGTGCCCTCGACGACCTTCATGCCGCTGTCCCCGGCGGCCGACTTCTGCTGGAGGGCGGCGATGTCCTTGGCGGCGAGGCCTCGGTAGGCGAGGTCGACGTCGCCGTCCTCGAGGGCCTTGGCGAGGCCGCTCTCCTCCTTGAAGAACTTCATGGTCATGCCGGAGTTGTGGACTTCGGCGGTGCCCTGGTAGCGGTCGTTGACCGAGAAGTCGGCCTCGTCGCCGGCGGTGTACGAGTCCAGCCGGTACGGGCCGCTGCCCATCGCCTTGTTGTCGTCGCGGAGCTTGTCCGCGGGGTACTCGCGGCGGTCCACGATGGAGCCGGCGCCGGAGGCGATCTTCATGGGGAAGGTCGCGTCGGAGTACTTCAGGTGGAAGACGACGCGGTCGGCGGTGGGAGCGTCGATCGTCTTGATCGAGTCGAGGAGGACCGCGGGACCGTTCGCGTCGTTGATCTTGAGGGTGCGCTCGAAGGAGTACTTGACGTCCTGCGAGGTGAGGGCGTCACCGTTGCTGAACGTCAGTCCCGGGCGCAGGGTGCAGTCGAAGGTCCGGCTGGACGTGTCGGTGAACGCGCACTGCTCGGCGGCCTCGGGCTCGGGCTTGGTGGCGCCCCGGGGGAAGCTCATCAGGGACTGGAAGACGTTGTTGAAGACGATCCAGGAACCCACGTCGTAACCGGAGGCGGGATCGACGGCAGTGACCTTGTCCGTGATCCCCATCGTGACGGATTTGCCCTCACCTCCCCCGTCGCCGGAGCCGCTGCCGCAGCCGGCCGTCAATATCGCTGTCGCGGACAGCGGCAGAGCCAGTAGCTGGACTCTGTTCCTCACGGGGGTACCTCACTTCGTGGTGCGAATGGGCCCGGCTGGTACGGATCCGCGCGGAACGCCCGAATCCGTACCAGCCGAGGGCTCATCCTGCCACGCCGCGCCCGAGCTCCCAGAACTGGGCGGTGGAGGAGGAATTCAGCAGCCATTCGGCACCGGTGATGTTCTCGCGGGTGACGACGTACTGCTTGTCCTGGTACAGCGGGATCATCGGCAGGTCCCGGGCCAGGATGTCCTGCATCTGCAGGAAGTCCTTGTCCGTCTGGCCGCGGTCGGCGGTCTGGCGGGTGCTGGGCAGCAGCGAGCTCTTGATGTCGCCGCCGGCGTAGTTCAGGTTGAGGAAGCCTTCGGCGAAGAACGGCGCGATGTAGGTGTCCGGGTCGGGGAAGTCGGGGAGCCAGCTGAGCGAGTACGCCGCCCACTGGCCCTTGACCGCACCCGGCAGGAAGGTCTTCCACGGGGCGCCCTTGAGCGTCACGTCGAACAGGCCGCTGGCGTTGAGCTGCTTCTGCAGGGCCACCGCCTCTTCCTTGTTCGGCGTGGCCGGGCGGTCCGTGGTGTAGGTGAACGTCAGCTTGACCGGGGTGCTGACGCCGGCGGCGGACAGGGCCTCGGCGGCCTTGTTGCGGCTGGGATCCCCGTACATGTTGAAGTACGAGTTGCTGTGACCGACGATGCCGGCGGGCACGGCGCCGAACAGCGGCGTCGCGGTCCGGTGGGTCACGTCGCGGGTGAGCGCGTCGCGGTCGATGACGTGGGCTATGGCCTCACGCACGGCCTTGTCCTTCACCGTCGGGTCGTCGACGTTGAAGAACATGTAGCGGACGGAGGGGCTGGAGGCCTCCGTCAGCTTGACGCCCGGCACCTTGCCCTGCTGGATGCTGTCGATCTGGTCGGCGGTGAAGGTGCGGTTCACCATGTCGATCTGGCCGTCGGCGAGGGCCTTCTGCATCGCGTCCGCGGTCTCGAAGAAGCGGACCTCGACCTTGCTGTTGTTGAGCTTGCCCACCAGGCCCTTGTAGCTGGGGTTGGCGCTGAGGACGGCCTTGTCGCCCTCCCACGAGTCCAGCTTGTAGGGGCCGGAGCCGGCCATCTGCAGGCCTTCGAGCGGCTTGTCGGCGGGGTACACCTCGCTGTCGACGATGGCCGCGGCGGGGGTCGCCAGCTTGTACGGGAAGGTGGCGTCGGAGGCCTTGAGGTGGAAGACCACGGTCTTCTCGTCCGGCGCCTCGACGGTCTCGATGTTCGACAGAAGGCTGACCGGGCCGTAGTCACTCTTGATCTTGATGACGCGGTCGATGGAGAACTTGACGTCCTCGGAGGTCAGCGCGTGCCCGTTGGAGAACGTCAGGCCGTCGCGCAGCGTGCAGCGGTAGGTCTCGGACTTGGTGTCGGAGAACTCGCAGGACTTGGCCGCGTCCGGGGACGGGGTCGTCGCGCTGCGCTGGTAACCCAGCAGCATCTGGAAGGTGTTGTTGAAGAAGGTGTACGTGCCACCGTCGTACGAGGTGGCCGGGTCCACGGGAGAGGGCAGTTCCTTGGACACGGCGATGTGGTCGGTGGTGCCCACGACGATCGTGTCGCCGCCGCCGCCTCCGGCGTTCGAATCACCGCATCCGGCGAGTACGGGCGCGGCGAGGCCCATCACGGCCGGCAGCACCAGCAGCTTGCGATTCATGCTCGTTGTTCTCCCTCTTCCGGCCCTCGGCCGCGCAGTCTGAGCGGGGCGACGATACCCGGAATTGCCGGTGCCCGGCATTCCGGCCGACCGCCCCCTGACACGGAGAAGTTGAGCCCGCGTCACAGACGGATAACAGGGAGTGGTGCACCGATATCCGGACAGCGGAACGAACAGCCCCTCCGCGCCCCAATACGGACACAACAGCACTACACGCACCGTCAATTGACGGGCCGAAGCACGTCCGGAGGGTGTTGTCGACGCCCGTCGACGTGAAAAGTATCACGCCCGCCGACGGGCGCCGGTAAAGAATTCGGCACCTGTGAAAGGTCACGGAAAATGAGCGAGCGGGCGCCCAGAGTTTCCACTCAATTTATGGCGACGCTCAGTGAACGGCCGTAATCAGAGAGCGCAGAAAAGGCACGTCGACGGCTTCGAGGGACGCCACGACGGCCCGTCCGGGCGCGGGCTCGATCGGGGCGATCGAGGGGACCGCCACCACCTGGCACCCGGCCGCCTCGGCGGCGCTGACCCCGGTCGGGGTGTCCTCGACGACCACGCAGCGCGCGGGGTCGGCGCCCAGGCGGGCTGCGGCGTGCAGATAGGACTCGGGGTGCGGCTTGCCCTGGGCCACCTCGTCCCCGGCGACGGAGAACGCGAAGTGCTCGGGGCCGATGGAGAGCATGACGGCGTCGATGATGCGGCGGTGGGAGGCGGAGACCAGGGCGGCGGGCACCCCGTGCGCGGCCAGTTCGGTGAGCAGGCGCCGCGCGCCCGGCATGAGCGGTACTCCCCGGCCGATGAGCTCGACGAACCGCAGGTTGATCAGCGCGGACAGCTCGGCGAGGGTGGCGTCGGTACCGGTGACCGAGATCAGGTGTCCCAGGCTGCGGGCCATCGGGCCGCCGACGACCACCTCGCGGTGGGTGTCGTCCAGGACGTGTCCGAGCTGCGCGAACACCTCGACCTCCGCGTTCCACCAGAAGCCTTCGGTGTCGACCAGCGTGCCGTCCATGTCCAGGAGGACGGCCTGCAGGCCTGCGTCCCGGGCCGGCCGGGTCTCGGTAACGGGAATACCGCTGGTCATGCGCCCCACATCCTTCACAGTCCAGGGGGCACAAAGGCCGGTCGCCTCGCGCCCCAGGGTGATGGGGGCGTGGGACCGGCCAGGTGCCGTTCGGATCGTCCAGTGTACGACGTATGACCCGTTACCGCGCGTTGAAGTACTTTGCCTCCGGATGATGGATGACGATGGCGTCGGTGGACTGCTCCGGGTGGAGCTGGAACTCCTCCGACAGCCGCACGCCGATCCGCTCGGGCTCCAGCAGCTGCGCGATCTTGGCGCGGTCCTCCAGGTCGGGGCAGGCCCCGTAGCCGAGGGAGAAGCGGGCGCCGCGGTACTTCAGCGCGAACATGTCCTCCATGGCGCCCGGGTCCTCCCCGGAGAAGCCCAGCTCCGCGCGGACCCGGGCGTGCCAGTACTCGGCGAGCGCCTCGGCGAGCTGGACGGACAGGCCGTGCAGCTCCAGGTAGTCGCGGTAGGCGTCGGCGGCGAACAGCTTGTTGGCGGCCTCGGAGACCGCGTTGCCGACCGTCACCACCTGGAGGCCGACCACGTCGGTCTCGCCGGACTCCTCGGGGCGGAAGAAGTCGGCCAGGCACAGCCGGCGGCCGCGGCGCTGGCGCGGGAAGGTGAAGCGGGTCCGCTCCGCGCCGTCCTCGCCGAGGATGATCAGGTCGTCGCCCTTGGAGACGCAGCGGAAGTAGCCGTAGACGACCGCCGCCTCCAGCAGGCCCTCGCTCTGCATGCGGTCCAGCAGTCCGCGCAGCCGCGGCCGGCCCTCGGTCTCCACCAGTTCCTCGTAGCCGGGACCGCCGGTCCTGGACTGCTTCAGGCCCCACTGGCCCTTGAACAGCGCGCCCTCGTCGAGCCAGGACGCGTAGTCCTTGAGCGGGATGCCCTTGACGATCCGCGAACCCCAGAACGGCGGGGTGGGCACGGGGTTGTCGGTGGCCACGTCCGAGCGGATCTGCCCGCGGTTCTCCTCGGTCTCCTCCGGCGCGGCCGCCTGCCCGTCCCGGCGGGCGACGCGGCGCTGCCGGAGTTCGGGCAGCGCGGCGCCGGGCACGCCGCGCTTGACCGCGATGAGCGCGTCCATCAGCCGCAGGCCCTCGAACGCGTCGCGGGCGTAGCGGACTTCGCCCTCGTAGATCTCGTGGAGGTCCTGCTCGACGTACGCGCGGGTGAGGGCGGCGCCGCCGAGGATGACCGGGAACCGGGCGGCCAGACCGCGCTGGTTGAGCTCCTCCAGGTTCTCCTTCATGATCACGGTGGACTTCACCAGCAGGCCCGACATGCCGATGACGTCCGCCGCGTGCTCCTGGGCGGCGTCGAGGATCGCCGAGACCGGCTGCTTGATGCCCAGATTGACCACGTTGTAGCCGTTGTTGGACAGGATGATGTCCACGAGGTTCTTGCCGATGTCGTGCACGTCGCCGCGGACGGTGGCCAGCACGATGGTGCCCTTGCCGGAGGCGTCGGACTTCTCCATGTGCGGTTCGAGCTGGGCGACCGCGGTCTTCATCACCTCGGCGGACTGCAGGACGAAGGGCAGCTGCATCTGGCCGGAGCCGAAGAGCTCGCCGACGACCTTCATGCCCTCCAGGAGGGTCTCGTTGACGATGTCGAGGGCCGGGCGCGCCTTCAGCGCCTCGTCGAGGTCCGCCTCCAGGCCGTTCTTCTCGCCGTCGATGATGCGCCGTTGCAGCCGCTCCTCCAGGGGGAGCGCGGCGAGTTCCTCGGCGCGGCCCGCCTTCACCGACTTGGTGTCGACGCCCTCGAACAGCTCCAGGAAGCGCTGCAGCGGGTCGTAGCCCTCGCGGCGGCGGTCGTGGACGAGGTCGAGGGCGACCTCGCGCTGCTCCTCCGGGATGCGGGCGATGGGCACGATCTTGGACGCGTGCACGATCGCCGAGTCCAGGCCGGCCTCCACGCACTCGTGCAGGAAGACCGAGTTGAGCACCGTGCGGGCGGCCGGGTTGAGGCCGAAGGAGATGTTGGACAGGCCGAGCGTGGTCTGCACGGCCGGGTGGCGGCGCTTGAGTTCGCGGATCGCCTCGATGGTGGCGATGCCGTCCCCCCGGGACTCCTCCTGGCCGGTGGCGATGGTGAACGTCAGGCAGTCGACGATGATGTCGCTCTCGGCGATGCCCCAGGTGCCGGTCAGGTCCGCGATGAGGCGTTCGGCGATCGCGACCTTGGCCTCCGGCGTGCGGGCCTGCCCCTCCTCGTCGATGGTGAGGGCGATGAGGGCGGCGCCGTGCTCCACAGCGAGCCGGGTGGTGCGGGCGAAGCGGGACTCGGGGCCGTCGCCGTCCTCGTAGTTGACCGAGTTGATCACCGCGCGCCCGCCGAGCTTCTCCAGGCCCGCGCGCAGCACCTCGGGCTCGGTGGAGTCCAGCACGATCGGCAGGGTGGAGGCGGTGGCGAGCCGGCCGGCGATCTCGTTCATGTCGGCGACGCCGTCGCGGCCGACGTAGTCGACGCACAGGTCCAGGAAGTGGGCGCCCTCGCGGATCTGCTCGCGGGCCATCTCCACGCAGTCGTCCCAGCGGCCGTCCAACATGGCCTCGCGGAACTTCTTGGAACCGTTGGCGTTGGTGCGCTCGCCGATGGCGAGGTACGCGGTGTCCTGGCGGAAGGGGACCGTCTGGTAGAGCGAGGACGCGCCCGGCTCGGGGCGCGGCTCGCGGGCGGCCACCTCGTGGCCGCGCACCCGCTCGACGACCTGCCGCAGGTGCTCGGGGGTGGTGCCGCAGCAGCCGCCGACCAGGGAGAGCCCGTACTCGCGGACGAAGACCTCCTGCGCGTCGGCGAGTTCGCCGGGGCTCAGCGGGTAGTGCGCGCCGTCCTTCCCGAGGACGGGGAGACCGGCATTGGGCATGCAGGACAGCTGGATGCCGGCGTGCCGGGCGAGATAGCGCAGGTGCTCGCTCATCTCGGCGGGCCCGGTGGCGCAGTTGAGGCCGATCATGTCGATGCCGAGCGGTTCCAGCGCGGTGAGCGCGGCGCCGATCTCGGAGCCCAGCAGCATGGTGCCGGTGGTCTCGACGGTGACGGAGCAGATGAGCGGCGCCGCGGAGTGGGCGGCGTCCAGGGCCCGCCGGGCGCCGATGAGGGCGGCCTTGGTCTGCAGCAGGTCCTGGGTGGTCTCCACGATCACCGCGTCGGCGCCGCCGGCGAGCAGGCCCGCGGCGCTCTGCTCGTAGGCGTCGCGCAGCGTGCCGTACGCGACGTGGCCGAGGGTGGGGAGCTTGGTGCCGGGGCCCATCGAACCGAGCACCCAGCGGGGGCGGTCGGGGGTGGAGTAGCGGTCGGCGACCTCGCGGGCGACCCGGGCGCCGGCCTCGGCGACCTCGTGGACGCGCTCCTCGATGCCGTACTCCAGGAGGCCGGCGTAGTTGGCGCTGAAGGTGTTGGTCTCCACGCAGTCCACGCCGGCGTCGAAGTAGGCCTCGTGCACGGCGCGGACGATGTCGGGGCGGGAGATGCTCAGGATGTCGTTCAGGCCTTCGTGGCCCTCGAAGTCGTCCATGGTCGGGTTCTTCGACTGGAGCATCGTGCCCATCGCCCCGTCGGCGACCACGACCCGCTGGGCGAAGGCCTCCCGGAGGGCCGTTGCGCGGGCGTGTGCGGGGGAGGTTCCCTCGGAGGAAGAGGCGTACGACGACGGCTGGGCCATGGATGTGCTCCCTGAGTGCGACGGCTGTCGGCTTGGCGCGCACCGGCTGTCGCTGGTACGCACCAGGCCAGCGTAGCCGGGCCGCCGGAATCCGCCTCCGGCATTCCGAAGGGCGGACCGTGGTGACACACTCGTCTCTGGGATGATGATGGTCGGCATCGTCTGACAGTGTTCAGCATTGTCGACTCGTTCATGATCGTTCCTGACAGAGGGGTTGTTCATGCCAGGTCCCATCCAGTCGCTCAGCCGCGCGGCTGCGATCCTGCGGCTGCTGGCCGGCGGGGAGCGCAGGCTCGGCCTGTCGGACGTGGCCTCCTCGCTGGGCCTGGCCAAGGGAACCGCGCACGGCATCCTGCGCACGCTGCAGCAGGAGGGCTTCGTCGAGCAGGACCCGGTATCCGGCCGCTACCAGCTGGGGGCCGAGCTGCTCCGGCTGGGCAACAGCTACCTGGACGTGCACGAGCTGCGCGCCCGCGCCCTGGTGTGGACCGACGACCTGGCCCGCTCCAGCGGCGAGGCCGTCTACCTGGGCGTCCTGCACCAGCAGGGCGTGCTCATCGTGCACCACGTCTTCCGGCCCGACGACAGCCGCCAGGTGCTGGAGGTCGGCGCGATGCACCCGCTGCACAGCAGCGCGCTGGGCAAGGTGCTCTCCGCGTACGACCCGGTCGCGCACGGCGAGGTGACCGAGATGGCGCGCGAGCCGCTGACCGCGCGCACGGTCACCGGGGCGGCGGAGTTCGAGGGCGTGCTCGACCTCACACGGGCCCGCGGCTGGGCGGCGGACCTGGAGGAGACCTGGGACGGCGTGGCCTCGATCGCGGCGCCCATCCACGACCGGCACCGCATGCCGGTCGGCGCGGTCGCCGTCACCGGCGCGGTGGAGCGGGTCTGCGAGGACGGCGACATCCGGGCCCACCTGGTCGCCGCGGTGCGGGACTGTGCCCGCGCGGTCTCCCGCGACCTGGGCGCCGGGCGGTTCTGAGCCCGGCCGGCTCCGAGCCCGGCCGGGAGACCGTTCCGCAACCTGTCGAACTCTTGACGCATCCCGTCGCGCAGGAGAACACTCTCGTTCGGCGGTCGACATTGTCGAACAGCAGCCGACGGAGTCGGTACGGTGTACGTGGCCGTGGGACCGCCGGGGGGCCTGGTGACAGGCTCGCGAACCCCTGAACGGGACAAGGGTTCGCTCTCCCCTGGACGAAGGACAAAGGAGTCGCACGTGTCCAGTGAGCACATCTTTCTCGGCGAGACCATCGGTACCGCCATATTGATCCTTCTCGGCGGCGGCGTCTGCGCGGCCGTGACCCTCAAGAGTTCCAAGGCGCGCAACGCCGGCTGGCTCGCCATCACCTTCGGCTGGGGCTTCGCCGTCCTGACCGGTGCCTACATCTCGGGCAGCCTCTCCGGCGCCCACCTCAACCCGGCCGTCACCATCGGCCTCGCCGTCGACAGCGGCGACTGGAGCGACGTCCCGGTCTACCTGGCCGGCCAGATGCTCGGCGCGATGATCGGTGCCGCCCTCGTGTGGGCCGCCTACGCCGGTCAGTTCCAGGCCCACCTGACCGACCCCGAGACCACCGGCGCGATCGAGGGCCCCCACACCACCGAGGGCGCCGAGGCCACCGCAACCACCGCCTCCGGCAAGCGGGCGGCCGCCGCTCCCGGCCCGGTGCTGGGGATCTTCTCCACCGGCCCCGAGATCCGCAACGTGGCGCAGAACCTGGCCACCGAGATCATCGGCACCTTCGTCCTCGTGCTGTTCATCCTGACCCTCGGCCTCACCAAGGGACTCACCGTCTCCGGTACCGGGACCCTCATGGTCGCCCTGGTCGTCGTCGGCATCGGCCTCTCGCTCGGCGGCCCGACCGGCTACGCCATCAACCCCGCGCGCGACCTCGGTCCGCGCATCGTGCACGCGCTCCTGCCGCTGCCGAACAAAGGGGGATCAGACTGGAGCTATGCCTGGATACCGGTTGTCGGCCCGATCGTGGGCGCGGTCCTCGCAGCCGGCCTCCACCGGATCGCATTCTGAGCAGTAGCAGCCGACGACCCCACTGGACTTGAGGAGCACACCGTGACCAACGCCCACACCGAAGGCCCCTTCATCGCCGCGATCGACCAGGGAACCACGTCCTCGCGCTGCATCGTCTTCGACAAGGACGGCCGCATCGTCTCGGTCGGACAGAAGGAGCACGAGCAGATCTTCCCGAAGCCGGGATGGGTCGAGCACAACGCCGCGGAGATCTGGACCAACGTCCAGGAGGTCGTCGCCGAGGCCGTCTCCAAGGCGGGCATCACCGCCGCCGACGTCAAGGCGATCGGCATCACCAACCAGCGCGAGACCACGCTGCTGTGGGACAAGGCGACCGGCGAGCCGGTGCACAACGCGCTGGTCTGGCAGGACACCCGCACCGACGCCCTGTGCAAGGAGCTCGGCCGCAACGTCGGCCAGGACCGCTTCCGCCGCGAGACCGGCCTGCCCCTGGCCTCGTACTTCTCCGGCCCGAAGATCCGCTGGCTGCTCGACAACGTCGAGGGCCTGCGCGAGCGCGCCGAGGCCGGCGAGATCCTCTTCGGCACCATGGACAGCTGGGTGATCTGGAACCTCACCGGCGGCGTCAACGGCGGACGGCACGTCACCGACGTCACCAACGCCTCCCGCACGCTGCTGATGAACCTGCACACCCTGGACTGGGACGACAAGATCCTGTCCTCCCTCGG
The DNA here is from genome assembly GCF_040644455.1 of Streptomyces sp. NPDC046977. NCBI lineage: Bacteria > Bacillati > Actinomycetota > Actinomycetes > Kitasatosporales > Streptomycetaceae > Streptomyces > Streptomyces sp. NPDC046977. Next base: position 175,124 of record NZ_JBEYWO010000009.1, on the reverse strand, counting down.
CATCCCGGCCGCGGTGCTCCCGGAGATCCGATCCTCCGCCGAGGTGTACGGCGAGGCCGCCTCCGGCGCCCTGGCGGGCGTGCCGGTCGCCTCCGCGCTCGGCGACCAGCAGGCCGCGCTGTTCGGCCAGACCTGCTACTCGGAGGGCGAGGCCAAGTCCACCTACGGCACCGGCACCTTCCTGCTGATGAACACCGGCGACAAGCCGATCAACAGCTACAACGGCCTGATCACCACCGTCGGCTACCGCATCGGCGACCAGAAGCCGGTGTACGCCCTGGAGGGCTCCATCGCCGTCACCGGTTCGCTGGTGCAGTGGATGCGCGACCAGATGGGCCTGATCAAGACGGCGGCCGAGATCGAGACGCTGGCCATGTCCGTGGAGGACAACGGCGGCGCCTACTTCGTGCCGGCCTTCTCCGGCCTGTTCGCCCCGTACTGGCGCTCCGACGCCCGCGGTGTGATCGCCGGCCTCACCCGCTACGTGACCAAGGCGCACATCGCCCGCGCGGTGCTGGAGGCGACCGCCTGGCAGACCCGCGAGATCGTCGACGCGATGACCAAGGACTCGGGCGTGGAGCTCACCGCGCTCAAGGTCGACGGCGGCATGACCGCCAACAACCTGCTGATGCAGACCCTCGCCGACTTCCTGGACGCGCCCGTCGTGCGCCCCCTGGTCGCCGAGACCACCTGCCTGGGCGCCGCCTACGCCGCCGGCCTGGCGGTGGGCTTCTGGTCGGACACCGACGAGCTGCGCGCCAACTGGCGCCGGGCCGCCGAATGGACCCCGCGGATGGACGCCGCCGTCCGCGACCGCGAGTACAAGAGCTGGCTCAAGGCCGTCGAACGGACCATGGGCTGGATCGAAGAGGAGCACTGAACCGAACATGACCACCACGCAGCACGTCCCGGCCCTCGGGACGCATCCGACCGCCGGCCGGAACCCGGGCCGCGCCGAGACCCGGGAACTGCTGAGCCGCGCCACCTACGACCTGCTGGTGATCGGCGGCGGCATCCTGGGCACCTCCGTGGCCTGGCACGCCGCACAGTCGGGGCTGCGGGTGGCGATGGTGGACGCCGGCGACTTCGCCGGCGCCACCAGCTCGGCCTCCTCCAAACTCGTCCACGGCGGTCTGCGCTACCTCCAGACCGGCGCGGTCAAGCTGGTGGCGGAGAACCACATGGAGCGCCGGGTGCTGGCCAGGGACGTGGCCCCGCACCTGGTGAACCCGCTCACCTTCTACCTGCCGGTCTACAAGGGCGGCCCGGTCGGGGCCGCCAAGCTCGGCGCCGGCGTCTTCGCCTACTCGGCGCTGTCGGCCTTCGGCGACGGAGTGGGCCGGATCATCTCCCCGTCCCGGGCGGCGGCGGCCAACCCGGCGCTGCGCACGGACGACCTCAAGGCGGTGGCCGTCTACTACGACCACCAGATGAACGACTCGCGCATGGCCGTGATGACGGTGCGCGCCGCGGTCGACGCGGGCGCCGTCGTCCTCAACCACGCCGAGGTGACCGGGCTGCGCTTCACGCACGGCCGCGTCACGGGCGCCGACCTCAAGGACCGGCTGGACGGCACCGAGTTCGGCGTCGACGCTCGGCTGGTGCTCAACGCCACCGGCCCCTGGGTCGACCACCTGCGGCGGATGGAGGACAAGGGCGCCGCGCCCAGCATCCGGCTGTCCAAGGGCGCCCACATCGTGCTCAAGCGCAAGGCGCCGTGGCGGGCGGCCATGGCGACGCCGATCGACAAGTACCGCATCACCTTCGCGCTGCCGTGGGAGGACCAGCTGCTGCTGGGCACCACGGACGAGGAGTACACCGGCGACCCGGCCGACGTGGCGGCCACCGAGGCCGACATCGCGCAGATCCTGGACGAGGCCGCCCATTCCGTACGGGACGAGCACCTGTCCCGCGACCTGATCACCTACGCCTTCGCGGGTCTGCGGGTGCTGCCGGGCGGCCCCGGCGGGGTGGAGAAGGCCAAGCGCGAGACGGTCGTGACCGAGGGCAGCGGCGGCATGCTGTCGGTCGCGGGCGGCAAGTGGACGACGTACCGGCACATCGGGCGCACGGTCATGGGCAAGCTCGCCAAGCTGCCCGGCGGCCCGCTGAACGAGGACATGGAGCCGCTGGACCACCTGCCGCGCCGGGTGCCCCTGCCAGGGGTCGCCAACCCGAACGCGGTCGCCCACCGGCTGCTGGTCGACCGCGACCCGGGCCACCGCATCGACCCGCTGACGGCCCGTCACCTGGCCACCCACTACGGCGCGTTGTCCTTCGACATCGCCCGCATGGTGAACGAGGACCCCGCGCTCGGCGAGCGCATCCACCCCGACGGCCCGGAGATCTGGGCCCAGGTCGTCTACGCCCGCGACCACGAGTGGGCGCAGACCGCGGACGACGTGCTGCGCCGCCGCACCACCGTGACGGTGCGGGGACTGGACACCGCGGACGTCCGCGCCCGCGTGGAGGCCGTCCTGGCCGCCCGGCGCGGCTGACGCCCGCACCCACGGGCCCGGGTGGGCTGCGCTGGTCGCGCAGCCCACCCGGGCCTTTGGCGTTCCAACCCGCCCCGCGGCAGGACGTCTTGGCGCCGGGTTGACATCGGCGCGTTCCTGAAACACTCTTTAACTACTTGATTAGTTAAAGGGGGGTTGACGCATGGTCGAGTTCCGCATCGACCGGCGCAGTGGGGTCGCCACCTACCTGCAGATCGTCCACCAGACCAAACAGGCCCTGCGACTCGGGCTGCTCCGGCCCGGCGACCAGCTTCCCACCGCCCGCGAGGTGGTCGAGACGACCGTGGTCAATCCGAACACCGTGCTCAAGGCCTACCGCGAACTGGAGCGCGAGGGGCTGGTGGTCGCGCGACGCGGCCTCGGCACCTTCGTGCAGAAATCGCTCGGCGCCGCGCCCGCCGACTCGCCGCTCGCCGCTGAGCTGGCCGGCTGGATGCGCCGGGCGCGCGAGAGCGGGCTCGACCGCGAGGACGCGTCCGCGCTGTTCCACTCCGTGCTGGACCAGGAGTTCATCGAGGGGGAGAAATGAACGAGGAACCGGCCGCTCTCGAGGCGTCCGGGCTCACGGTGCGCTACCCGTGGAGCCGCGAACCCGTCCTGCGGGACTGCTCGTTCCGGCTGCCCGCGGGCCGGATCTGCGCACTTGTCGGGCCCAACGGCGCGGGCAAGTCGACGCTCCTCGCGTTGGCCGCGGGGCTGCTGCGGCCGGCCGAGGGGCAGATGCGCGTGCTCGGCACGACGCCCGCGACCGCCCGTGCCCGCGTCGCGTACGTCGCCCAGGACAAGCCCCTGCACCCGCACCTCACCGTCGCCGCGACGCTGCGCCTCGGCGCGGAGATGAACCCCGGCCGCTGGCACCACGAGGTGGCGCTGCGGGTCGTGGAGGCCGGAGGGCTGTCCCCCAGCGCCCGGATCCGCGGCCTGTCCGGCGGTCAGCGCACCCGCGTCGCCCTCGCCCTGGCGCTCGGCAAACGGTCCGAACTGCTCCTGCTGGACGAGCCGCTGTCCGAACTCGACCCGCGGGCCCGGCACGAACTGACCGGCATCCTGCTGGCCGAGGCGGTGGAGCACGGCACCACGGTCGTGATGTCCTCCCATGTCGTCCCGGAACTCGAGAACTCCTGCGATCACCTGCTCCTGCTCGGCGGCGGACGGATCCGGCTGGCCGGAGGCATCGAGGACCTCCTCGCGGCCCACCGCCTCCTGACCGGAGTCGGCGAGGACCTCGGAACCCACACCGTCATCGAGGAGCGCGCCTCGGGCCGGGGACGCACCGCGCTGGTCCGCCCCGCCGGAGCGGTCGACAGCGGCAGTTGGCTGGTGGAGAACCCCGGACTGGAAGAACTGGTCCTCGCCCACCTGCGCAATCCCGGGGCGCCCGCCCTGATCACCGGCAGCGCCGATCCCATGTCCCGGCAGGAGGCCGCCGCATGACCGCCCTGACGCTCCCCCCGCTCCGCCTCCGGGGCTCGTACGGCCTGACCTGGTCGGTGCTGCGCGTGCACCGTACGGCCCTGTGGATCTGGACCGCCGTTGTAGCCGCCGGAATCGGTGGACTGGTGTGGTCGCACCGGCTGAGCGGCACGTCCGGGGGACTCGGCGGCCTTCCCGCCGACGACGCCGGCCTCCGACTGGCCGGCGAGGCGATGGCCCTCCTCCCGTTCGCTGCCGCCGCCTTCGCGGGCGGCGCGCTCATCGGCCGCGAGCTGGAGAACGGCACCGCCGCCCTCGCCTGGACCCAGTCGGTCAGTCCGGCCCGCTGGCTGGCGGCCAAACTCGCCGTGCCCGCCGCGCTGCTCACCGCCGGCACGGCCGTCCTGTCGCTGCTCTTCCGATGGGTCTGGACCGCGGGTCCGAGCAGCGCGGCACCCCCGTGGTACGACGACGCGATCTTCCTCGCCGGCGGCCCGGCCGGCATCGCCCATGTCCTGCTCGGGCTGGCAGTGGGCGCCCTGAGCGGCCTGCTGATGCGGCGCGCACTCAGCGGTCTCGGCTTCGCCTTCTTCGCCACCTTGCTGGTGGAGGTCGTCCTGGCGATGTTCCGGTCGCATCTGTGGCCGACGACCCGGTGGACCGGCTTCGAGGCGGCCCGTCTGCCCCACACGGCCGACCGGTTCGAGATCGGCGTCATCACGGCCGCAGGGAAATACGTGGCCGGCCCCGAGTGCAACATGGATGTGCCGGGAGAGTTCCGGCGGTGCCTGGCGGACCACGGTTACACGGATGCCTACGCCGTGGGCCATCCCGCCTCTCACTTCTGGCCGATGCAAGGAGTGGAGACGGCGATCGTCCTGACCCTGGCCGCCCTCGCCTGCGTCGCCGCCTTCGCGCTGCTCCGGCGCCGGGTCGCCTGAGCAGGCCGGTCGAACCGGCCGGACTCCCCCTCCGTGTACCGTCCGGGAGCACTGCCGACCGCGCCTGGAGGACCGATGACCACCGATCCGCAGCCCATCACCCGCATCCCCCGCTCGGGACTGCCCGCCCACGCGGTCGTCGTGGGCGACCCGGCGCGGGCGGCGGACGTCGCCGGGATGCTGGCCGGGGCCCGCGAGGTGGCGCACCACCGCGAGTACCGCACCTTCACCGGCACGTGGAAGGGCACTGCCGTGGTGGTCGCCTCGCACGGGGTGGGCGCGCCGGGGGCGATGCTGCTGTTCCAGGAGCTGGTGGAGGCCGGGGTCCGTACGATCCTGCGGCTGGGCACCGCGGGGGCGATCAGGGCCGGGATCGGCGACGGCGACCTGGTGATCGCCGAGGCGGCCGTACGCGACGACGGGGTCACACAGCAGCTGCTGCCGCCGGAGTACCCGGCGTTCGCGACGCCGGAGGCGGTGCTCGCCCTGGAGCGTGCGGCCCGGGCCCTGGACGCGCCGCACCACCGCGGCGTGGTCTGGACGCGGGCGGCCTTCCAGCCGGGCTTCCTCCCGCTGCCGGGCGAGGCGTACGCGGCCGCCGGGATCGCGGCCATCGAGATGGAGCTGTCGGCGCTGCTGGTGCTCGCGTCCACGCGGGGGCTGGTGGCGGGCGGCGCGCTGGTCGTGGACGGGGCGAACGCGGACGACCTCGTCGACGTCGAGGCGACCGGCGGCTACGACCCGTACCGCTCAGTGGTCGCCGAGGGGGTGGCCCGCGGCAGCCGGGTAACGTTGGACGCCTTGCATCTGCTGGCCACGAGTACGGAAGCGACGTGAATTGACATCCTCCCTGCCCTGAAGGACGGGGATTCCTGGCTCACGTGGGCTGGGGACCAGCGGTCCGCCAGCTCTTGCACGATCGGCACCAGCCGGGTTGAGGCCAGCCCGGACCAGCATCACGCGGGCGGAGTTCTTGTCCCTGGACGAGACGGCTCCGCACGGGGTGCAGGTGTAGGTACGTTCCGAAAGAGGAAGTGCGTGCTTGGTTCTCGCTCCGCACGACGCGCAGTCCATGGTGGTGTGCGCGGGATGCACCAGGCGGACGTCCCGCCCGTGCTTGCGGCCCATCTCGATCAGGGCCGTCTTCGTGGCCCCGATCGCCGCGTCCGCCGCCTTGCGCGCCATGCTCGACTTCGCCAGGAACTTCGGCCGGAAGTCCTCGACCGCGATGACGTCGTGGTCACGGACGACGCGCTTGGCCCACTTGCAGGCCGTGTCCTGCCGTTGGCGCGCGATCTTCTTCGACACCTTTGCCGCGGCCCGGCGAGCCCTGCGGTAGCCGGCGGTGTCGGGCTTGTTGTTCGGGGTGCGGCGGCGGGCCATCATCTTCTGGTAGCGGGCGAGCTTCGCCGCGGCACTCTTGCCGTGCTGGGGGTGGGGCAGGTCATAAAGGTCGCTGGTCGTGGTCGCGGTCTCGCGGACCCCCCAGTCGATACCGATCACCGCTCCCGTGGCGGGCAGCGGCTGCACGTGGACGGCGACGACGAAGCTGGCGTACCAGTGGCCGAGGCTGTCCCGGTGGACGCGGACGGAGGTGGGGGCGGCGGGCAGGTCGCGGGACCACACCACCGTCAGGGCGATGTCGCCCGCCAGGTGCAGGCGCCTGTCCTTGAGCCGGAAGCCGCGGGTGGTGTAGTTCAGCGTCGGGTCGGCCTGGCGCTTGCGCTTGACGCGGGGCATTCCGGCCCGCTGCCGCATCGGCAGCCGCGCCGTGATGTCCTTCAACGCCTTCGCGCGGGACGTGCCGAAGTCCCGGATCGTCTGCTGCTGCGCAACCGAACTGCCGTCCCGCAGCCACGCCATCGACCGCCGCGCCTGGGTCAGCATCCTGTCGAGCTGCGCCGGGCCGCACGTCATCTTCTGCCCGGAGGTCCGGTTCAGGGCGTGGACCTTGCGGGACACGGCCACGCACTCGTTCCACACCCACCGGCACCGCGCCCACTCCGCCTCCAGACCGGCACGCGCCGTCGACGACACCCGCAGCCGGAAGGTGTACCGGGCATGCCCGAACCCCCGCCCCGCCATCACGGTCATCGTCATGCCACGGAACGTAACAGCCGCCACCGACAACGAAAGAGAGCGCAGGTCAGAACAGATGCGCAGCCAACTCCGCCGCTTCGCGGCTCCGACCCGAGGACCCATTCCTCCCCGGCCTGAAGGCCCGGGCATCCTGGGAGAAAACAGGTGAGCGTTCAGGACGCCGATCTGCTGGTGCACGGCGGCGATGTGCTGACCGTCGACGCGGCGGGCACCGTCGTATCGGACGGGGCGGTCGCGGTGCGCGACGGCGCAATAGTCGCCGTCGGCCCGGCGGCGGAGGTGCGTGCCGCGTACCGGGCCGCCGAGGAGATCGACGCGGCGGGCTGCCTGGTGCTGCCCGGCCTGATCAACACCCACACCCATCTGGCGATGACCCTGCTGCGGGGCTGCGCCGACGATGTGGACCTCCAGGAGTTCCTGGCCCGCGTGATCCCCCGCGAGGCCGAACTGCTGTCGCCGGGCGCGGTGGCGGCCGGGGTGCGGGTCGCGGTGGCGGAGAGCGTGCGCGCGGGCGTCACGACCGGCCTGGACATGTACTGGTTCCACGAGTCCGCGGAGGAAGCGGCCCGGCAGGCGGGCTGGCGGCTGCTGGCCGGCCCGACGTTCATGGACGTCCCCGGCCCGCCGGACGGCCGCCCCTACGAGGACCGCATGGCCTGGGCCGCCGCCGACCTCGCGGGACGCGTCGCGCACGCGCCGGGCACCCGCCCGGTGGTCTTCGCGCACAGCGCGTACACCCTGGACCCCGACCAGCTGGTGGCAGTCGGCACGCTGGCCCGCGAGCACGGCGCGCTGCTGCACGTCCACGCGGCGGAGAACGCCGCCGAGGTCGCCATGGTCGTCGAACGCCACGGCAAGCGCCCGGTGGAACTGCTGGACTCCCTCGGCGTCCTCGGCCCCGACGTGCTCCTCGCACATGCCGTGGACCTCACGGACGGCGAGATCGCCGCGCTGGCCAGGACCGGCACGGCCGTCGCGCACTGCCCGGTCTCCAACCTGAAGCTGGGCTGCGGCATTGCCCGCGTCCCGGACCTGCTGGCCGCCGGTGTCACCGTCGGACTCGGCACCGACGGCGTCGTCAGCTCCAACACCCTCGACGTGCTCGGCGCGGTACGGGCCGCCGCGCTGGTCCACAAGGCCGGTGGCGACCCCACCGCCGTGGGCGCCGAGCAGGCCGTGCGGATGGCGACGATCGAGTCCGCCCGGGCCCTCGGCCTGGCGGCCCACCTCGGCTCCCTGGAGCCCGGCAAGCGCGCCGACCTCGTCGTCCTCGACCTGGGCGGGCCGCACCTGGCCCCGCGCCACGACCCGTGGTCGATGCTCGCGTACGCCGCCGCGGCCGCCGACGTCCGCGACACCGTCGTGGACGGCCGCGTCCTGATGCGCGACCGCACGCTGCTGACCCTGGACGAACCGGCCGCGCTGCGCGCGCTGGAGGCGCTGGAGCAGGAGCACCCGGCGTGACCTCCGCGCTGGAACCCACCCGCGGCTTCACCGGCCGCGCCCGGGCCGTCGACCGCGACCCGCGGCTGCCGCCCGGCCAGTACGACGCGCGCGACGACTGGCCGGTGCTGTCGGCCGAGGTCACCCCGCGGATCGCGGCGGCGGAGTGGACGCTGCGCGTCGACGGCCTGGTGGCGGCGCCGCGCACCTGGAGCTGGGACGAGGCGCGGGCCCTGCCCCCGTCCTCCTACCGCGGCGACATCCACTGCGTGACCGGGTGGTCGAAGTTCGGCGTGCACTTCGGCGGGGTGTCGCTGGACGCCTTCCTGGCGGCGGTGCGCCCCTCCCCCGCGGCCACGCACGTCGTGGCGTACGCGCACACCGGCTACGCCGCGGGCCTGCCGCTGGCCGACGTCACCGGCGGCCGGGCCTGGATCGCCTTCGAGTACGGCGGCGCGCCGCTCGCGCCCGAGCACGGCGGCCCGGCCCGGCTGGTCGTGCCGCACCTGTACTTCTGGAAGAGCGCCAAGTGGATCGCGGGCATCCGCCTGCTCGACCACGACGAGGCGGGCTTCTGGGAGCAGAACGGCTACCACCCCCGCGGCAATCCGTGGCAGGAGCAGCGCTACGCCCATGACTGACCTCGCCGTACCCGCCTTCGTCCCGCCGACGCGCTTCGCCGTGCCCGGCCGCGTCGCGGTCGGCGAGGCCGCCGCCGCGATGTGGCGGCGCGCCACGCTCACCGAGGTCCGCCGCGAGACCCCGCGCGCCGCGACGTTCCGCTTCGCGGTGCCCGGCTGGGCCGGGCACCTGCCGGGCCAGTACCTCACGCTGCGCCTGACGGCGGCCGACGGCTACACGGCCCAGCGCAACTACTCCCTCGCCTCCGCGCCGGACGGCTCGGGCCACATCGAGCTCACCCTCGACCACGTCCCGGACGGCGAGGTCTCCGGCCATCTGCACACCGTCGCCCGCCCCGGCGACACCGTCGAGGTCCGCGGCCCGCACAGCGGCTTCTTCGCCTGGTCGGGCGACCGGCCCGCGCTGCTGCTCGGCGCCGGCTCCGGGGTCGTGCCGCTGATGTCGATGATCCGCCACCACCGGCTGCGCGGGCTCGACGTGCCGCTGCGGCTGATCGTCTCGGCCCGTACGCGCGAGGACCTGATCTACGCCGGCGAGTACGGGGCGGAGACCACCGTCGTCCTCACCCGCTCCCAGGGCCGGCTGGGCGCCGCGCATCTGGCCCCGTACCTGGCCGACCCTCCGTCGGGCGGCTGGGAGGCGTACGTGTGCGGCGGCAACGGTTTCGCGGAGCACGCCTCCCGGCTCCTGGTGGACGGCGGGCAGCCGGCCGGGCGGATCCGCATCGAGCGATTCGGCTGATCAGCGACCTTCGGGTATTCTCCTCTTTACGTGATCTTCCGGGGCACCGCCCCGGCCGGTCCGCACCGGGACGTGGCGCAGCTTGGTAGCGCACTTGACTGGGGGTCAAGGGGTCGCAGGTTCAAATCCTGTCGTCCCGACGGTGCTTGCGAACGTATCCGCAGCTCAGGGCCTTGCTCCACTCCGGTGGGGCAAGGCCTTCGTGCGTCGGGCACAGCTCGCATCGCGCACTCCTCCGTCGTGACGGGATCCGGCAGCGGGACGTGGGCGGGAAGCCGCCTCCTCAGCCGTCGCACGGACATCAGCCCCTCCCCGGAGCCGGTCGCGGACGGTGACGGGGCGTCGCACACCGCAGCCCCTCGGACCGAACTGCCCTCGCACCAAGGGCAGTCTGCCCAGTGGCCCGCCGCTTGCTCAGGGTTGCCGGGGACCGGACCTCGCGAGAGCGGCTCCCGCTCCGGGTGGTGCGGGCATAATGGCCCGATACATCGGATGTCCTGGAGGCGAGGGCGGTCATGGCAGTCACCGACGAGGCGATCGAGAAGATCAAGGGGATGATCGTCTCCGGTGCGCTGCGCCCCGGGGACCGGCTCCCCAAGGAGAGCGAACTGGCGGCGGACCTCGGACTGTCGCGCAACTCGCTGCGCGAGGCGGTGCGCGCGCTCTCGCTGATCCGCATCCTGGACGTGCGGCAGGGCGACGGCACGTACGTCACCAGCCTGGACCCCCAACTCCTGCTGGAGGCCATGAGCTTCGTGGTGGACTTCCACCGCGACGACACCGTGCTGGAGTTCCTGGCCGTGCGCCGCATACTGGAGCCCGCGGCGACGGCCATGGCGGCCGCGATCATCCCCGAGTCCCAGCTGGACGCCCTGGAGGGCCAGTTGGCGGCGCTGGGCACGGACCCGTCGGTCGAGGAACTGGTCGCGTGCGACCTGGAGTTCCACCGCGGCATCGTGCAGGCGGCCGGCAACTCGGTGCTGTGCTCGCTGCTCGACGGGCTGTCCGGGCCCACCACGCGGGCGCGGATCTGGCGCGGGCTGACCCAGGAGGACGCGGTCAGCCGCACCCTGCACGAGCACCGGGCGATCCTGGGCGCGCTGCGCGACCGCGACGCCGAGGCGGCCCGGTCGTGGGCGACGGTGCATGTCGCCAGCGTCGAGCAGTGGCTGCGCTCGACACTCTGAGTGGCCGTCCGGCTGCGAACCGGGGACGGCCCCGCGCGCGTCCGATCCTTCGAAGAAGTGATCGACAAAAGGGATCGGATGAATCCACGCCCACGCCTGCTCTCCCGCCCGGCTGCCCGCACGGGCCGCCCTGTCCGCGCGACCCCGGGGCCCCGTCCGCGCCTCCGGCTCCGCCGCCCCTCCCGCCGCACGTTGCGGCGCGGCGCCCTCGTGGTCGCGCTCGCCGTGCTGCTGCCGGTGCTGGCCGCCGGCGTCGCGCTGCGCCTGGAGTTCGCCGGCGACCCCTCCGGCTCGGGCCCCGACCGCGGCCGCAACGCGGTCTGGCTCGGCCACGCCTGGGTCGACGGCCGCCGGGACGCGGCCGACCTGGCCGCGCTCGGCCGGCAGCTGCGCGGCAGCGGCACCCGTGACCTGTATGTGCACACCGGTCCGCTGGAGTTCGACGGCAGTCTGGATCCGGGGCTGTACCCGGGGGCCGCGTCGCTGGTGCGGGAGGCGCACCGCGCGCTGCCCGGGGTGCGGGTGCAGGCGTGGCTGGGACAGGTGGTCTCGCACCACGGCGAACAGGGGCTGCATCTGGACGACCCGGCGACGCGGGCCCGGATCGGGGCGAGCGCCGGGCAGGCGCTGGCGGCGGGCTTCGACGGGGTGCACCTGGACCTGGAGCCGATGTACTCCGGCGACCGCGGCTTCCTCGACGTCCTGGACTCCGTGCGCGTGCTGACGGCCCGGCGGGGCGCCGTCCTGTCCGTCGCGACGCACCAGATCGACCCGCTGCCGTCCCTGCACGTGCCGGCCGGCGCGCTGTTCCACCACCCCAAGTGGTGGTCGCAGGCCTACTTCGGGGAGGTCGCCCGCCGGGTCGACCAGGTCGCGGTCATGGCCTACGACACCGCCATGCCGCTGGAGAGCCTCTTCGGCGGATACGTGGCGCAGCAGACCGCGCTGGCCCTGGAGGTGACCCCGCCGTCCACCGACCTGCTGATCGGGCTGCCCGGCTACCACACCAACAACCTGGGCCACCACGCGTGGGCCGAGACCGTCGCGGCCGCCGCCCGCGGCGCGCGGCTGGGCCTGGCCCGGCACGATCCGGCCCGCGAGCGCTTCGGGCTGGCCCTGTACGTCGACTTCCACGCCACCGCGGACGACTGGGCCGCGTTCCGCTCCGCGTGGGGGCCGGAGGACGACGGGACGCGTACGACCGGTGACGGTGGGGATCATCCCCCTACGAAGGCGGCGGCACCTGTCCCGTGAAGCCGTAGGCTGGTGCAGCACGCGAAGGAACGGCAGCCGGCGGGGGTGACACCATCTCCCTTCCGGCCGGAAGGAGGCGCTGGGTGATCGAGCTCGAGGGAGTTCCCGAGCTGATCGACCCGGTCATGGTGGCCGCGTTCGAGGGCTGGAACGACGCCGGGGACGCCGCCTCCGCCGCGGTCGGGCATCTGGACCGGGAGTTCAAGGGTGAGGTGTTCGCGGCGCTGGACGCCGAGGACTACTACGACTTCCAGGTCAACCGTCCCACGGTGTGGATGGACGGCGGCGTACGCCAGATCACCTGGCCCACGACCCGGCTGTCCGTCGTCCGCATCGAGACCCCCAAGCCGCGCGACCTGGTCCTGATCCGGGGCATCGAGCCCAGCATGCGCTGGCGTTCGTTCTGCAACGAGATCCTGGGCTTCGCCCACGAGCTCGGTGTCGAGATGGTCGTGGTGATGGGCGCCCTGCTCGGCGACACGCCGCACACGCGTCCGGTCCCGGTCACCGCGGTGACCTCGGACCCGGACCTGGCGACCGCGCTCAGCCTGGAGGAGTCCCGCTACGAGGGCCCGACCGGCATCGTCGGCATCCTCCAGGAGGCCTGCACCCACGCGGGCATCCCGGCGGTGAGCCTGTGGGCCGCCGTGCCGCACTACGTCTCGCAGCCGCCCAACCCGAAGGCCACGCTGGCGCTGCTCAACCGCTTGGAGGACCTGCTCGACCTGCGCATCCCGCTGGGTGAGCTGCCCGAGGACGCCCGCGCCTGGCAGGTCGGGGTGGACGAGCTCGCGGCCGAGGACAGCGAGGTCTCCGAGTACGTGCAGACCCTGGAGGAGGCCCGCGACACGGCCGAACTGCCGGAGGCCTCCGGCGAGGCCATCGCCCGCGAGTTCGAGCGCTACCTGCGGCGCCGCGACCCGCAGGCGGGCGACCAGGACGCCGCCGGCCCGTACCTGCGGGAGACCTCGCCGAAGCCGGACACCGGCACCGCCGGCGGCGGCGGCACCGGCGGCGGTCTGCCGAGGGCCGACCGGGACGAGGCGGGGAAGGACCGCGCGGCCGACACCGACGGCGAGAACACCGAGGACACCGGGAACACCGACAACGACGAGTGAGCCGGGCGCCGCACGAATGCCGAAGGCCGTTGCCCCCCGCGGGGGGCAACGGCCTTCGGCGTTGCCGGGGTCAGCTCACAGCGCCACGCCGAGCAGGGCGTTCACCGCACGCGACACCAGCCCCGGGGCGCCGGTGTCGGTGCCGCCCTCGGCGGCCTGGAGCGCCGCCCAGCGGTCCACCGCGGCGAGCGCCGCGGGCGCGTCGAGGTCGTCGGCCAGTGCTTCGCGGATCTCCTCGACCAGCGCGTCGGCGGACGGCCCGTCGGGGCGCGACACGGCCGCGCGCCACTCGCCGAGCCGCTCGACGGCGCGCTCCAGCACGGCGTCCGTCCACTCCCAGTCCGAGCGGTAGTGGTGGGCCAGCAGGCTGAGGCGTATGGCGGCCGGGTCGACGCCGTCCCGCCGCAGCTGCGAGACGAAGACCAGGTTGCCCTTGGACTTCGACATCTTCTCGCCGTGGAGCGCGACCATGCCGGCGTGCACGTAGGCCTTGGCCATCGGGAACTCGCCGGTGAGCACCTGGGCGTGGGAGGCGCCCATCTCGTGGTGCGGGAAGGCGAGGTCGGAGCCGCCGCCCTGGACGTCGAAGCCCATGCCGAGGTGGTCCAGCGCGATGGCGACGCACTCGATGTGCCATCCGGGCCGTCCCCGGCCGAGGCTGCCGCCGTCCCAGCTGGGCTCCCCTTCGCGGGCCGAGAGCCACAGGATGGGGTCGAGGGGGTTCTTCTTGCCGGGGCGGTCCGGGTCGCCGCCGCGCTCGGCGGACAGCGCGCGCATGGCGGCCGCGTCGAGGTGGGAGACGCTGCCGAAGTGCGGGTCGGCCTCGACGTGGAAGTAGATGTCGCCGTCGAGCTCGTAGGCGGCGCCCGCCTCGAGCAGCCGCTCGACGAGCGGGACGATCCCGGGGATGGCCTCGACCGCGCCGATGTAGTGGGCGGGCGGGAGCATCCGCAGGGCGGTCATGTCCTCGCGGAACAGGGTGGTCTCGCGCTCGGCGAGGGCCGTCCAGTCCTGGCCGGTGGCCTCGGCACGCTCCAGCAGCGGGTCGTCCACGTCGGTGACGTTCTGGACGTAGTGGACCTGGCGCTTCGTGTCGAGCCACACGCGCTGCACGAGGTCGAACGCGTTGTAGGTGGCCGCGTGCCCCATGTGGGTGGCGTCGTAGGGGGTGATCCCGCAGACGTAGATGCGGGCGACCGGACCGGGGTCCAGGGTTACCGGGCCACCGGTCGCGGTGTCGTGGAGACGAAGATCGCGTCCTGTGCCCGGGAGGGCGGGGACGTCGGAAGCGGGCCAGGCATGCATGTCATGAGATTAACCGCCCGGGTGATCGGCAAACGACCGCTGGGGTCCCCCGGGACTGTGCCATCGCCCACTGCGGCGCCCCGGCGGACCTGCCCGGGGCCCCTCGGACGGCGATGCGGGCGACCGGACCGGGCCCGGGGTGAAGGGGCCACCCGTCGCGGCGTCGTGGGGACGAGGATCGCGTCCCCGTGCCCGGAAGGGCGGGGACGCCGGAGCATTCAGCGGGGCCGGGGCCCTCTCGCCCGCCTCAGATCGGGGGCCACGGGATGGCCGGCCACTCCCCGGAGGGCTCCGGGTGCCGTCCCGTGCGCAGCAGGTCCGCCACCCGCTCGCGCAACGCGGCCAGTTCCGCGGCGGTGATCAACCCGGCCAGCCTCGCCCCGAGGCCGCCGTCCCCGAGCTCGGCCGCCAGCTTGCCGCGGGGCCGGGGCCCTCTCGCCCGCCTCAGATCGGGGGCCACGGGATGGCCGGCCACTCCCCGGAGGGCTCCGGGTGCCGTCCCGTGCGCAGCAGGTCCGCCACCCGCTCGCGCAACGCGGCCAGTTCCGCGGCGGTGATCAACCCGGCCAGCCTCGCCCCGAGGCCGCCGTCGCCGAGCTCGGCCGCCAGCTTGCCGAGGACCTCCACGGCCTCCTCGGTCAGCGGCTCCCCCGCCCATCCCCACAGAAGGGTCCGCAGCTTGTTCTCCGCGTTGAACGTCACACCGTGGTCGATGGCGTAGAGGCCGCCCTGTGCCGCCGGCAGCAGGTGGCCGCCCTTGCGGTCCGCGTTGTTGATCACGGCGTCGAGCACCGCGAGCCGCCGCAGCCGCTCGTCGTCCGCGTGCACCAGCAGCGCGGTGCGGCCCTCGCCGACCTCCGCGAAGCCGACGGCCTTCCAGCCGGGCGCCGGCTCCTCCGCGTCGACAAGGGCGAGCAGGCCGTCCCCGTCGTCAGCGTCCTCACCGTCCTCGCCGGGGGTGTCGATCCACAGCTGGCACATGCCCTCGCCGTACGGCCCGTCGCGCAGGACGGTGGGCGGCACCAGGCCCCAGCCGGTCGCCTCGGAGACCAGGTAGGCGGCCACTTCGCGCTGGGCCAGCGTGCCGTCGGGGAAGTCCCACAGCGGCCGCTCGCCGGCGACCGGCTTGTAGACGCAGTGCGCGGTGACGCCCTCGTGGGCGATCTCGCAGTAGAGCACGGCGTTGGAGGCGTCGCGCAGCCGCCCGAGCACGGTCAGTTCGCCGTGCGTCAGCAGTTCCGCCCCGGTTATGCCGCCGACGGCGTCGCCGCTCAGGCCGTCGCCGATCGCCGGTACCCGTTCTGACGCGGGCATACGTGTCCTTCCGGGTCCAGGGGCAGACTGCACAGGGGGCACGGGGGCCGGCCCGCGGCCACCACGTCCAGGGCGCGCTTGGCGAAGGTGCGGGCCTGGGCGCCGGTCAGGCGCACCCGCAGCAGCGGCGGCCCGTTCTCCTCGTCCTGGAGGAGCATCTCCTCCGCGGCCTCGAGGTCGTCCTCGTCGTCCGCCTCGATCTCGACGAGGGCCTGCGCCTCCAGGATCATGCGCTCCTCGGCGCCGTCCCAGGCCAGGGCCATGGTGCCGACGCGGAACTCCTCCTCGACCGGGGCCTGGAGAGGTGCGTTGTCCGCCAGCTCGCTGGGGGCCACGGCGGGCACGGGCGCGGCGCCGCCGGTGCGGCGGACGACCTCGTCCAGGAGTTCGTCGATGCGTTCCGCCAGCGCCTCGACCTGGGTCTTCTCCAGGGCGACACTGGTGGTCCGGCCGGCCGCGCTGGCCTGCAGGAAGAAGGTGCGTTGTCCTGGCTGGCCAACGGTGCCTGCGACAAAGCGATCGGGCTTGTCGTAGAGGAACACCTGACGAGGCACGTCCTGCTCCGTTTGCTCGGTGTCGTGGAGGTCCGGTCCACCCTACTGCGGAAGCTGATCACGGTGCGCCCGCACCACCACCGACCTCCGCGTCCCCCGGGGCGGCCGTGGGCTTCTCCCGCGGGCGGAGCCCGTCGAGGCTGCCGGTGTCCCCGAGGCGGAGCAGGAAGGGCCGTTCCGAGGTGTAGCGGATGGCCGTCACGGAGCAGGGGTCGACGGCGATGCGCTGGAAGAGGTCGAGGTGCATGCCGAGCGCGTCGGCGACGATCGCCTTGATGACGTCGCCGTGCGAGCACAGCACCCACAGCGCGTCGGGCCCGTGGGCCTCCTCCATGCGGGCGTTCCACTCGCGTACGGCGTCGACCGCGCGGATCTGCATGGCGCGCATCGACTCGCCGCCCTCGCCGGGGAAGACGGCGCCCGACGGATAGCGCTGCACGACGCCCCACATGGGCTCGTCGGCGAGTTCGGCGAGCTTGCGGCCGCTCCAGTCGCCGTACGCGCACTCCGAGACTCGCTCCTCGACGTGCAGGGGCACGTCGGGCAGTACGTCCAGCAGCGGCTGGACCGTCTCGCGGCAGCGCTGCAGCGGGCTGGTGACGACGGCGGCGGGCGGCAGGGCGGCGAGCCGCGCGGCGAGGTCCGCCGCCTGGTCGCGGCCGGTCTCGTCGAGGGCGACTCCGGGGAGCCGTCCGGCCAGCACGTTCTCGGAATTGGCGGTGGACCGGCCGTGCCGGACCAGGATCACGGTGGACATGACCGCCACCATACGGCCGCCGCGGGACCGGTGTGTCGGCGGCGATTCGCGGAAAGAGACATACGTGATCGTGGACTGTGCCGTGTACCGAGACGGCGAGCGAGCGGCGACCCCCACCGACGTGGCCGAGGCCCTGGAGACCGCGCGGGCGATGGACGGCGCCTTTGTGTGGATCGGCCTGTACGAGCCCACGGAGAAGGAGTTCGACCTCGTCAGCCGCGAGTTCACCCTTCATCCGCTGGCGGTGGAGGACGCCCTCAGCGCGCATCAGCGCCCCAAACTGGAGGTCTACGAGGGCTCGCTGTTCCTGGTGCTGAAGCCGGTGGCGTACGACGACGCGCGGGACACGGTCACCGCGAGCGAGCTGATGGTGTTCGTCGGGAAGGACTTCGTCGTCACCGTGCGCCATGGCGAGGGCATCGCCCCCGGGGAGATCCGGCACCGGCTGGAGGCCGAGCACGAGGTGCTCAAGCACGGTCCGGGCGCTGTGATGTACGCCATCAGCGACACCGTGGTGGACGACTACATCGTGGTGGCGGCCGATCTCCAGGCCGACCTGGAGGAGCTGGAGACGGAGGTGTTCGCGCCCGAGCTGCGGCGGACGGCCGCCCGGCGCGGCGCGGAGAGCACGGCCAGCCGGATCTACGGGTTCAAGCGCCAGTTGCTGGAGTTCCGCCGGGCGGCCTCGCCGCTGACGCAGCCGATGATCCGGCTGTCCGCGGGCACGGTGCCGCATGTGGCGTCCAGCACGCAGCCGTTCTTCCGGGACGTCGCCGACCACCTCACCCGGGCCAACGAACTGGTGGACGGCCTCGACCGGCTGCTCAGCGACATCCTCGGCGCCCATCTGACCCAGGTCGGCGTGCGGCAGAACGACGACATGCGCAAGATCTCGTCCTGGGCCGCCATGGCCGCCGTGCCGACCATGATCACCGGCGTGTACGGGATGAACTTCGAGCACATGCCGGAACTGCGCCAGGTGTGGGGCTATCCCGCGGTCCTGGCGGTGATCGTGGTGGCCGAGATCCTGCTCTACCGGACGTTCAAGCGGCACGGCTGGCTGTGACGGCCCGCCGCGACGCCCCCGCCCGGCCCTGCCGCGTCTAGACCGCGGCCTCGGCCGCGGTGGCCGGCCCGCCGAGGGCGTCGCGCCGCTGCGGCATGGACAGCCGCACCATGCGCCGCCAGCCGCCCAGGCGCTCGTAGACGTACACGGCGTGGATGCCCGCACGCAGCAGCGCGGACCGGCCCCCGGACCACCCGAGGGCGCGTCCCATGTGGGCCATGACGGCGAGGCTGACGTCGCGGTGGACGCGGATCTCGGCCAGCGCGCAGACGCGCAGGGTGTGCCGGATGGCGCGGCCGTGCCCGGCGGCGGCCAGGCGCAGCAGCTCCTCGTGGCAGTAGGCGAGGTGGTTGTCCTCGTCCTGGGAGATCATGCGGACGGCGCGGCCGATGTCGGGGTGGCCGGCGAAGTGCCGGGCGAGCAGGGCCATCTGCTCGGAGGCGCGCTGCTCGGTGACGCGGCTGTGGGCGAGGTAGGTGACGACGTCCCCGACGGTCAGCGGCTCGTCGCGGCGGAGCTTGTCGTGGGCGAGGCCGATGCCGCCGCGCTCCAGCAGCATCGTGTAGTCGGTGTCCGCGGGCACGGGCACGGGGTCCAGGCCGCGCCTGCGCAGCAGGGCGTTGAAGATCCGCCCGTGCTTGTCCTCGTCGGCGCCGTGCCGGGCGATCTTGGGGGCCAGGGCGCGCTCCTGCTCGGGGACGAGGGCGGCGATGCGGCCGTTCTCCCAGCCGCCCTGGGCCTCGCCGCTGGCGGCGATCGAGCAGAAGAGCCGGAAGGACTCGTCGTGGTCGAGGATCTCCTGGAACAGACTCCGGGCGGAGAGCATGCGGGAACCTCCTGCGCGAACCGGATGGACCACCGGATAACTCAATAAATCGACCATGCGTAAATGAAGAGTCAAATGCCCCGGAAAGCCGGTGGCAACAGGCCCGCGCGTCAACTCGGCCGAACGGATGAGGACGAACGGGTGAGGGGTGCGTAACCCTTGGCGCTTCCCCGCGTTGAGTTTGCTGACGGCCGTGGCGGGGAAGACCCCCGAGCCCCCACCACGGCCGCGAAAACCGAGGGGTCCTGCGGCCGGACCGGGTGCTCGTGATTTCATAGCCCCTCGGAGGGGTCACTACCTAGACATGTTCAGCAAGGCGACGCGGAGCCGCTCGACGGTGCGTCCAGCGGGCCCCGCGGGTTCTGACTGGGCCCCTTATGCGCGCCTGGACGACGCGGCGCACGCCTACTTCCTCCATGCCGACGTGGCCCTGGAGGCGATCGGCGGGGTCCTGGGCCGGCGCCGGGTACGCGGCTTCACCCTCGAACGCGTGGTGGACCTCACGGAGGCCGGGACCTCGGTGTGGCAGGAGGCCGCGGTCTGCGACGGGCGGCGGCTGATCCTCTGGCACAGCGAGGAGGTCGCCGACGAGGACGCCCCCGGCGGCCGGGTCCTGGACTCCTCCGTGCAGGTGCTCCCCCTGGAGACCATCGGCCACGTCGGGATGCGCACCCTGGTGGGCCACGACGAGGAGGGGCGGCGCGTCGACCGCGGGGTGTACGTGGTGCTGGCGACCGCCATGCCGCACGAGCTGAGCGCGGTCCGCGGGGACGCCGACGGGACGATCGCCTCGGCCCGGTTCCGGCCGGAGGCCTTCCGCTTCAGCAAGTCCCTGGAGGACGGCGGCCCGGGGCAGATAGCGCGCCTGACCGCCTTCGGACGGCTGCTGGGGCGGCTGGTCCCGGGCTGAGCCGGAACCGGCCGCCGCCGCGCGGTGCCTGCCGGGTCTAGTCGGCCAGCCCCGCCCGCTCCAGGGCCTCGACGCCGGCGCGCAGGGCCGCGATCCGCTCGTCCAGGGTGAAGCCCGCCGGGGCGAGGGTCAGCGTGGTCACGCCGGCCTCGGCGTACGCCTGCATGCGGTCGGCGATGCGCTCCACCGGCCCGAGCAGGGTGGTGGAGTCGATCAGCTCGCGCGGGACCGCGGCCGCGGCGCCGTCCTTGTCGCCGGCCAGGTACTTGTCCTGGATCTCGGCGGCCTCCTTCTCGTACCCCATGCGCTGCGCCAGCTTGTTGTAGAAGTTCTGCTTGCGGCTGCCCATACCGCCGACGTACAGCGCGGTGTAGGGGCGGAAGATGTCGGCCAGCGCGTCGACGTCCTCACCGAGGGCGACCGGGACGGTCGGGCAGACGTCGAAGCCCTCCATCGTCTTCCCGGCCTTCTCGCGGCCCGCCCGGATGGGGCGCAGGGCCGTCTCCTCCAGGTGCTCGGCCGAGGGGAAGATCAGCAGGGCGCCGTCGGCCAGTTCGCCGGTCTGCTCCAGGTTCTTCGGGCCGATGGCCGCGATGTACAGCGGGATGTGCTCGCGGACGGGGTGCACGGTCAGCTTGAGGGCCTTGCCGGGGCCGTCCGGCAGCGGCAGCGTCCAGTGCTCGCCCTCGTGGGTCAGCCGCTCGCGGGACATCGCCTTGCGGATGATCTCCACGTACTCGCGGGTGCGGGCCAGCGGCTTGTCGAACCTGACGCCGTACCAGCCCTCGGAGACCTGCGGCCCGGAGACGCCGAGGCCGAGGCGGAAGCGGCCGCCCGACAGCGAGTCGAGGGTGGCCGCGGTCATGGCCGTCATCGCGGGCGTGCGGGCCGGGATCTGGAAGATGGCCGAACCGACGTCGATGCGCTCGGTCTGGGCGGCCACCCAGGCCAGGACGGTGGGCGCGTCCGAGCCGTAGGCCTCGGCCGCCCAGCACACCGAGTACCCGAGGCGGTCCGCCTCCCGCGCGACGGCGAGGTTGTCAGAGTCCATCCCGGCGCCCCAGTAGCCGAGGTTGATCCCGAGCCGCATAGCGCTCCCCTTACCAACGAGTAACGTCCTTGTTCCCCGGACCATATCGCCCTGACGGCGGCACGGCGCCTGTCGGGTACGTCACTCGGGCCCAAATACTGCCGTTGACCAGTAATCTCACCCCTCATGGAGCAAAGGCACCTCGGCCGTACCGGACTGCGTGTGTCCCGGCTCGGGCTCGGCACGCTGACGTGGGGACGCGACACGGGCGAACTCGACGCCGCGGACCAGCTCAAGGCCTTCTGGGAGGCCGGCGGCACGCTCGTCGACACGGCCGACGTGTACGGCGACGGCGGCGCGGAGTACCTGCTCGGCCGGCTGGTCGAGGACCTGGTGCCGCGCGCGGACCTGGTGATCGCCACCAAGGCCGGCAGCGTCCCCGACCCCGACCGGCGCTTCGACGCCTCCCGCGGTCATCTCCTGGCCGCTCTGGACGCCTCGTTGCAGCGGCTCGGGACGGACTACGTGGACCTGTGGCAGGTGCACGCGTACGACCCCACGACACCGCTCGACGAGACCCTGCAGGCCCTCGACCTCGCCGTCACCTCGGGCCGCGCCCGCTACGTCGGCGTCTCCAACTTCTGCGGCTGGCAGCTCGCCAAGGCCGCCACCTGGCAGCGGGCCGTGCAGACCCGCACGCCGCTGTCCAGTACGCAGATGGAGTACTCGCTGCTGCAGCGCGGCATCGAACGCGAGGTGCTGCCCGCCGCGCTGGACCTCGGGGTGGGCCTGCTGCCCTCCTCCCCGCTCGGACGGGGCGTGCTGACCGGCAAGTACCGGCACGGCACCCCGGCGGACTCGCGGGGCGGGTCGGAGGACATGGCGCCCTTCGTCGCGCCCTACCTCGACGAGACGGCCCGGCTCATCGTGGACGCGCTGGCCATAGCGGCCGACGGACTGGCCGCCTCGCCCCTCCAAGTGGCCCTGGCCTGGGTGCGGGACCGCCCCGGCGTCGCCGCGCCCATCGTCGGTGCGCGCAACGCCCAGCAGCTGGCGGCGGCGTTGTCAGTGGAGGCCCTTAGTCTTCCGGAAGAGATCTGCCAGGCGCTGGACGACGTTTCGGCGCCGCTGCACCGCTATCCGGACCACGACTGGAGCACGCTGTGAGCGTCCTCCGGCGGTAGTCCGCCCACCTACGGAGGCCACCGTGACCGAGGACCGCGACGACCGCGACCGCGAGGACCGCAGCGGAGCGGGGACGCCGCCCGGTGCCGACGCGGCGCCGGAGCAGTCCGCCGGTGCCGCGGACGAACCCGGCGAGGACGCGCCGCGGCCCCGGCGCCCGCGCCCGTCCACCGAGGGCGTCGGCTCGCAGCTGCCCGATGAGCTGACGGACCTGGCGGCCGCGGTGCGGGCCATCGAGCGCGGTGAGCGTCCGGCGGCCGTGCCCCGGGACCGCACCTCCCCGGCGCGGCCCGCTCCGGAGCGCCCAGCCGTGCCCGCGCCGGCCCCCGCCGCGATGGCACCGGCGCCCGTGCCCGCCCTGCTGAGCGGCGACGCGGTGGCCGCGGCGCGCACGGTGCTCGCCGCGGGCGGCGCACCGGAGGGGCTGGCGGAGGCGGCCGTGGCGGCCCTCGGGGAGCGGGCCGGCGAGGCGCTGCGCGACGACCCGTGGCAGGTGCTGTCGGTGCCCGGCGTGCGGGTGGACCAGGCCGACGGCTTCGCCAAGGCCCTGCTGGGCGGCGCCGCCGGCCCGGAGGACGAGCGCCGGGTGCGCGCCCTGGTCGTCCGGCTGCTGGAGCAGGCGGCCGAGCAGGGGCACACCGCGGTGGAATGGTCCGTGCTCGGCGCGGCCCTGGGCCGGCACGCGGTCACGGCCGCCGACGACGCGCTCAAGGCGGCCGTCACCGACGGTGTGGCGCTGCTCTTCCACGTTCCCGACGACAGCGCCGGACCGGCCCGCGCCACGGGCGGCGACAGCGACGCCGACGAGGACGCCGAGCAGCCGGTGCGGCTGCTGCTGGGGCTGGACCGGTGGGCGATGGCGGAGGAGAGCCTCGCCGACGGCCTCATGCGGCTGCTCAACACCTTCTCCCCCGACGAGGGGCCGGACTGGGAGGGCGCGGCCGCCGCGGCGCCCTCGCCGTCCGCCGGCGCCCTCGTGCGCGCCGCCGCGGAGAGCGGACTCGTGGTGCACCAGGGCGCCGAGGAGGCCCGTGCCGAACCGGCCGCCCTCGTGGCGGCCGCCCGGACGCTGGGCCTGCGCGCCTACGCCGCCGCGGCCACCGAGGACGGCCGCAGGCGGCTGGTCGCGGCGGGCGCGGGCGAGGACGCGGTGGCCACCGTCGCGGGCCTGCTCGCCGGCCAGGAGGGGCCCGGACGGGACGAGGACGGGACGCTGGCGCTCGACCTGCTGGCGGTCCTGGACGCGCCCCTGCTGGACGTGGAGACGGCCGCCACGCTCGTCGAGGCCGTGCCCGACGGCGCGCGGCTGGTCCTCTCCGGTGACCCGATGGCGCTGTGGTCCGCCGGACCCGGGCGGGTCTTCGCCGACCTGGCGGCCGCCAAGGTGTGCCCGCAGGTCGCCTCGCGCACACCGGACCCGGGGCCGATCGGCGAGCTGGTCTCCGGGATCGGCATCGGTGAGCTCGCGCAGGTGGAGGCACCGGAGAAGGAGGTCGTGATCGTCCCGGTGCGGGACGCCGGCGAGGCGGTCCACCGCACGGTGCAGCTGGTCGCGGACTCCGTGCCCCGGGTCATCGGGGTGCCCGCCGGCAGCACCCAGGTCATCACCCCGGGCCACGGCGGCGCCGCCGGTACCCGGGTGCTCAACGCGGCGCTCAAGGAACGGCTGAACCCCGGCCCCGGCCGCTTCGGCGGTTTCGACCCCGGCGACCGTGTGCTCGTGGGCCCCGGCCCCGGCACTGCCGTGCCGGGCACGGTGACCGGTGGCGGGGACGAGGGGCTGCACGTGGACTGCGACGGGACCGCCGTCGTCGTCGCGCCCGACGCCGTCGCCGCGCAGGTGCGCCACGGCTGGGCGGTCACCGCCCACCAGGCCGCCGGCCGCCGCTGGCCGGCCGCCGTTGTCGTGCTGCCGGGGGACGCCGCGCAGACCCTGACCCGGGCCTGGGTCTACACCGCCTTCGGCCGCGGCGAGCGGCACCTCTCCGTCGTGCACGGCGTCGACCAGGCGCTGCCCCACGCCGTCGCCGAGGTCCCGGCGCGGGACCGCACCACGCGGCTGCGCGACATCCTGCGCGAGCAGGCGGCATCGGCTTCGGCGCAGTAGCGCACGGCACGGGGGCCCGGAGGTGCCGGGCCCCCGTGCGGGGCGTCATGCCTGATCGCGTTCCTCGCCGAGCGCGTCGCTCTCGTCGTCGAAGACCGCGCTGACGTCGAACCGGCAGATGAGGTGGCGCGGATCGGCCTGCTCGAAGGGGGTGGCCAGCCACTCCCCCGGCTCGGCCGCCTCCACCGCGGTCACCCAGACCGTGGAGTCGCCCTCCTCCAGGCCGAACTCCTTGTGCCGCTCGGCGATCTCGTCGGGCTCGTACTCCCCGAACAGCGCCCCGATCGCGGCCGCGACATCGGTGCCGGCCTCCTGCCCCGCGTCGGCGACGCGTTCCGCCTGCTGCACCAGCCGCTCCGGATCGCCCACGGTGTAGTCGCGGCGGATCAGGACGCTGATCGCCTCCGGCTCCTCGGGACCGTTGTACTCGGGAAGCGTGTCCCCGAGCGGCACCTCGAAGGGGGTGACCTCGTCATAGGTGTCGTAGAGCAGTTCGTCGTAGGCCTCGGCGGCCGAGGCGAGGGCCTCGAAGGCCTGGTAGACCGCGGGATCGTCCTCCCCGGTCCGGTGCTCGACGGCGGCCAGGTGGCGGTCCAGAGCGGCCTTCACCGCCTCGACGGCGGCTCGTACCTCGGCAACAGTGGGCTGCGCGGCATCAGACATGCGGAAGACGCTATCCGTACTGGGGCGCTCCCCGCACAATAGATGCGATGCCTGAATACGAATTCAGAGATGTGTACGTGCCTCGGGGCGTCTCCCGCAAGGAGGCCCAGCGGCTTCTGACCGACCACGCGGAGTACGGGCATTGGGAGTTGGACCGTCTCCGCCTCTACCCGGACGGCAGCCGCCGGGTACGGCTGCGCCGAAGAATCATCCGCCAGGTCCGCGCCACATGGTGACGTACGCCACACATGAAGCGGGGCCCCGCATCGGCGGGGCCCCTTTCCTCATACGCCGCCCCATGGGGGAGACAGAGGCGTTCAGCGACGGACCGCGCGGGCGCGGCGGAAGAGCACGGCACCGCCGAGCAGCAGGCCGGCGCTGGTGAGCAGCGCGGTGCCGAGGTCCTCGGTACCGGTCTGGGCCAGACTGGGGCCGCCACCGCCCGGCACGCCGGCCGGCTCCGGGTTGTTGTGCTCCGGGTAGTTGTCGTGGTCACGCGGCACGTTGCGGTGCGGCGGGCGCGGGTGGTGCCCGTGGCCCTTGCCGCCACCGCCGTAGTGGTGGCCGCCGCCGTAGCCGCCGGCGTTCACGCACGTGTTGCCGACGGCCGGGTTGAGCAGGCCGATGACGTTGACGGAGTTGCCGCAGGCGTTGACCGGAATGTTCACCGGCGCCTGAATCGCGTTCCCGGAGAGGATGCCGGGCGAGCCGACAGCCGCGCCGTGGGCCGACGCGCCGCCGTGCCCGTAGCCGCGCCCGTCACGGTCGCCGCCGAAGCCGCGGCCCCCGTCGTTGCCGCCGAAGCCGTGACCGCCGTCGTTGCCGCGGCTGCCGAACGCCGAGTCGACACCGCGGGTGGAGCCGCCGCGGCCGCCGCCGTCCTTGTCGCGGTAGCCGCCGCCGACGGGCTTGCGGAAGCCCTTCTTGTAGACCTTGACCTCGCGGTGGCCGGGGGAGCCGTTGACGCAGGTGTTGCCGGCCGCCGGGTTCAGCAGGCCCACCACGTTGATGGTGTTGCCGCAGACGTTCACCGGGATGTTCACGGGAACCTGGATCGCGTTGCCGGACGCGATGCCCGGCGAACCGGCGGCGACGCCGGACGCGTTGGAGTCCGCGTAGGCGGCCATACCGCCGGTCACGGCGAGCACGCCGCCGGTCGCGACCGCGGTGAGCAGCCCCTTTTTCGCGACTTGTCGCATGGATTGTCCCTGCCTTGCTTTTCCAGATACGGAAACCGGCGGGCAGAGCCCGCCGGGGGAATGGTCGCCCCCCCGGACGTCAGAACTTTTGCCTCCCCCTAGCCGGGGCGGCCCCGGAAGCGCACAGGGCATTTCCGGGGCCGACCGGTTTCAGGCCTCGGAAGAGGCCTGAGAGAACGTCACTTGCCGTCCTTGTCGGCGTAGCCGTCCTTGTCGCGGTAGCCACCGATGGCCTTGTGGAAGCCACCCTTCTTGTAGACCCGGACCTCACGGTGCCCGAAGGACCCGTTGATGCAGACGTTGCCCGCCGCCGGGTTGAGGAGGCCCACCACGTTGATGGTGTTGCCGCAGAGGTTGACCGGGATGTTCACCGGGACCTGGATCAGGTTCCCGGACAGCACGCCCGGCGAACCGGCGGCCACGCCGGACGCGTGGGAGTCCGCGTGGGCCATGCCGCCGGTGACGGCGAGCGCACCGCCGGCCGCAACCGCAGTGATCAGCGCCTTCTTTGCAACCTGTCGCATTGAGTTTCCTTGCCTTGCTTTTCCGGATACGGAAACCGGCGGGCGGTACCCGCCGGGGGAATGAGTGCCCCCCGGAGATGAAAACCGGCACTCCCCCAGCCGGGGCGGCCCCGAAGCCCGTTCAGGGCTTCACGGGGCCGGCCGGGTCAGGCCCTGGAGAGGGCCCGACGCGATGTCACCTGTTGAAGCAGACGTTGCCGACGGCGGGGTTCAGCAGGCCCACGACGTTGATCGTGTTGCCGCACAGGTTGATCGGGATGTTCACCGGAACCTGGATCACGTTGCCCGACAGCACGCCCGGGGAGCCGACAGCGGCACCCTGAGCTCCGGAGTCGGCGACGGCCACGCCGGCACCCGCAGCCACGAGCCCACCGGTGACCACGGCAGCAGCGACGACCTTCTTGATCATTTTTCCTCCTCGTTGGCAAAACGGCCCCAACTTCGGACCGCACAGGAACCAACGAGTGGACACAAGGCGCGCTACTGCCGCTGGGATTCATTCACTCTTTTCGGCTAAGCGGCAGGAAATGTCGATAATTGGCGAGTCGTTTCAACTGCTCGCGAGGAAGCGGTCGAGCACGCGCACGCCGAACTTGAGACCGTCCACCGGCACCCGCTCGTCGACACCGTGGAACATCCCGGCGAAATCGAGGTCCGGCGGCAGCTGCAGCGGCGCGAAGCCGAAGCAGCGGATGCCCAGGTCGTCGAAGGACTTGGCGTCGGTCCCACCGGACAGGCAGTACGGCACGGCCCGCGCGATCGGGTCCTCGGCCTTCAGCGCGGCCTGCATGGCCTCGACGAGCGCGCCGTCGAAGGTCGTCTCCAGCGCCTTGTCGGCGTGCACGTTCTCGCGCCTGACCCGGGGGCCGAGGATGCGGTCGAGGTCGGCCAGGAACTCCTCCTCGTAGCCGGGCAGGAAGCGGCCGTCGACGTGCGCGGTGGCCTGGCCGGGGATCACGTTGACCTTGTAGCCGGCGCCCAGCATGGTCGGTGCGGCGGTGTTGCGCAGCGTGGCCCCGATCAGCTTCGCGATGCCGCCCAGCTTGGCCAGCGTCGTCTCCATGTCCTCGGGGTCGAGTTCGATCCCGAGGGCGTCGCCCAGCTCGTCGAGGAAGCCGCGGACGGACTTGGTGACCCGCACCGGGAACTGGTGCCGTCCGAGCCGGCCGACCGCCTCGCACAGCTCGGTGATCGCGTTGTCGGTGTTGGTCATGGAGCCGTGGCCGGCGGTGCCGTCCACGGTGAGCCGCATCCAGTGCATGCCCTTCTGGGCGGTCTCGATCAGGTAGAGCCGCACGTCCTCGTTGACCGTGAACGAGAAGCCGCCGACCTCGCCGATCGCCTCCGTGACGCCCTCGAAGAGCTCGGGGTGCTTGTCGACCAGGTAGCGGGCGCCGTACACGCCGCCGGCCTCCTCGTCGGCGAGGAAGGCGAGCACGATGTCGCGCGGCGGGCGGCGCCCGCTGCGGAGCATGTCGCGCACGACCGCCAGGGTCATCGCGTCCATGTCCTTCATGTCGACCGCGCCGCGGCCCCACACGCAGCCGTCGGCGATCTCGCCGGAGAACGGGTGGTGCGTCCAGTCGGCGGCGTTGGCGGGCACGACGTCGGTGTGGCCGTGGATGAGCAGCGCGGGCCGCGACGGGTCCTCGCCGGCGATGCGGGCGACGGTGGAGGCCCGGCCCTGGTGCGACTCGAAGATCTGTGGTTCGAGGCCGACCTCGGCGAGCTTCTCGGCGATGTACTCCGCGGCGGCCCGCTCGCCGGGACCCGAGTGGTCGCCGTAGTTGCTGGTGTCGATCCGGATGAGGTCGCGGCAGAGGCCGGCGACCTCGTCCTCACCGGTGGTCGTACGGGCGTCCGAGCTCGACTCGCTCACGCTGTCTCCTTCGTTGGTCGATCTCCCCATCCTCCCCCGCTCCCCCACCGGGCCGCGAGGCCCCCCGGGCCCCCTTCGCACGGTTCCCACGGGCGTCACGAGGGCCCCGGCGGGCGGGTTGATCGAGGGGCCCCGGATGTTTGCTATTGTTTTCCACGTCGCCGGGCCCGAGAGCCAGGCGGCGGACACCTTGTCCGGGTGGCGGAATGGCAGACGCGCTAGCTTGAGGTGCTAGTGCCCTTTATCGGGCGTGGGGGTTCAAGTCCCCCCTCGGACACCATGTGAAGCCTGTGGGCGGTACGGCCGGAGTACGGCGGTACCGCCCATCGGCGTTTGCGGGCGCCGGCGCGTTCGGGTCCTGAACTCCCGGGCGCTCCGCATGCCGTCCGCTGCGGACCGTGGCACGCTGGTTCCGAAGAGTAAGGAGCCCACCATGGCCACTTCGCGAACGGACGGCTCCGCGGCTTCCGGACGGATCGTCCTCGCCGCCGTTCTGATGATCTTCGGTGGCATCTCGGCGATCCTCCAGGGCGCCTCCGCGATCGCCAAGGACACCGTCTTCGTCGTGACCGGCAACTACACCTTCCGGTTCGACCTGAGCGCCTGGGGCTGGATCCATCTCGTGCTCGGGGTGCTGATCGTGCTCGTCGGGCTGCTGCTCCTGCGGGGCGCGCTGTGGGCGCGCAAGGTGGGCGTGGCGCTCGTCGGGCTCGCCATGCTGGCGAACTTCATGTGGCTGCCGTACATCCCCTTCTGGGCGCTGGCGATGATCCTCCTCGACGGCGTCGCCCTGTGGGCCCTGTGCACCGCCCCGGGGCGCAGGCCCGCGGCGGTGTGAATGGCGCCGCCGATTCAGCCGACTGGTCGCGCTGCGGGTGACAGGGGGCGGCGCAGGCGGCAGCGTTGCCCTCAGTACCGGTCCCCCGTACAGACGAGGACGCTCACCATGGCCGCTCTTTGCCGGCCCGGCCTCCACGCCGGCGCCCTGCTCCTGCTCCTCGGCACCGCGGCGTGCTCCGGTATGACCCATCAGGCCGTGGGCAACCTGGTCTACACCACCACCGACGGCAAACCGCAGCAGATCGAGAGCCCCTCGGTCGACGGCTGCCACCCGCTGACGGCCCCCGGCGCGAAGTCGGTCGACAACAACACCGTCAACGACGTGATCCTCTACACCCGCGAGGACTGCCACAACCTCACCGGGACCAGCGAGTTCTACCTGTCCTCGCAGACCAGCGACCCGGGTGTGCCCGGCCAGGCTCCCTGGAAGAGCTTCACCGTGGTCGGCGGAAGCCACTAGCACCAGGGACGGCCGCCATGACGGACGGGAAGGACGACCCGGCCGCGGTGCCCGGCGGGCGCGCGTACCGCACGCCGCGGGAGCGGGCCGCGCTCGGCAGGGCCGCACGGCGGACCACGCCCCGGTCGCGGCACGCGGAGTGGGCGCCCTCGCCGCTGCGGGCCGACCCGGTCGACGTGATCGAGGAGCAGTCCGCCCGCCGGGTGCCCGAACTGGTCCCGATCCGGTACGGCCGGATGTCCGAGTCGCCGTTCCGCTTCTACCGCGGCGCGGCGGCCGTCATGGCGGCCGATCTCGCGGGCACGCCGGTGACGGGGCTGCGCGCCCAGCTCTGCGGGGACGCGCACATGCTCAACTTCCGGCTGCTCGCCTCGCCCGAGCGGCGGCTGATGTTCGACATCAACGACTTCGACGAGACGCTGCCCGGCCCGTGGGAGTGGGACGTCAAACGGCTGGCCGCCAGCCTCGTGATCGCGGGCCGGGCGGCCGGCTTCTCCGCCGGGGAGCGGACGGCGACCGTCCTGGCGGCCGTCGGGGGCTACCGCGCGTACATGCGCCGCTTCGCCCGGATGGGCGATCTCGACGTCTGGTACGCCCACTTCGAGGCGGACCGGCTGCAGGAGCGGTTCGCGCCCCTGCTCGGCGCGCGGGACCGGGCGCGCTGGGAGCGTTCGCAGGAACGGGCACGGTCGCACGACACGCTCCAGGCGTTCGAGAAACTCACGCACGTGGTGGACGGCCGGCGGCGCATCGCGGCCGATCCGCCGCTGCTGACGCCGCTTCGCGACCTGCCGGAGGCGCTGGACGCCGGGGTGGAGCGCGAACTGGCACGGCTGATGGAGCGCTACGGCCACACCCTGCAGTCCGACCGCCGCACGCTGCTGGAGCAGTACCGGGTCGCCGACATCGCCCGCAAGGTGGTGGGAGTGGGCAGCGTGGGGACGCGCTGCTGGATCGTCCTGCTGCTCGGCAAGGACGACGAGGACCCGCTGTTCCTCCAGGCCAAGGAGGCCGACGAGTCGGTGCTGGCCCGGCACGTGGGCGCGTGCCTCCAGCGGACGCAGGGCGAGCGGGTGGTGGCCGGGCAGCGGCTGATGCAGGCCACGAGCGACATCTTCCTGGGCTGGGAACGCGTCCACGGCATCGACGGCCGCCGGCGGGACTTCTATGTGCGCCAACTGCGCGACTGGAAGGGCATCGTGGTGGCCGAGACGATGTCGCCCGAGGTGATGGGCGTCTTCGGCCGCGTGTGCGGCGCCACGCTGGCCCGGGCGCACGCCCGCTCGGGGGACCGGATCGCGATCGCGGCCTATCTGGGCGGGGGCGACGTCTTCGACCGGGCGCTGGCGGAGTTCGCCGAGCGGTACGCCGACCAGAACGAGCGCGACCACCAGGCCCTCCTGGACGCGGCACGCACCGGCCGCGTCACCACACGGTCCGCCTGAGGCCCGGCGGGGCGGTGTGCCGGAACGCCCCGTCGGCGCGGCCGAAGGCGGGGATGTTCGGGCCCGGGGCACGCCCACCGACGCCCGGCACCGCGCCGGCCGGACACGGCCGAACGCGGCCGAGCGCCGGGTTGTCCGGGCCCTGCGGAAGCACTTCGGCGCTGACGAGGCGACGACATGGGCCGTACGGCCACCGGTACCGACCCCGCACTGCCCAGCCGGCCGCCTGACGCCCGGCCCGGCACCAGCCGGACCGGCCGGGCCGCCCCATCCGCTGAGTCGGCACCGCCGAACGCCCGGACGTCCGGACCTCGCGGCAGCAACTCGCCGACAACCACGGCCACGACGGCGGCCACCACCGACGCCCGGCGCCACTCCGGGCGGACGCGGCCGAACACCGAGGTGCCCGGCGCCGCTTCGGCCGGACCGCCGGGACCGCGCGCGATCCGCTCAGCCGACCCGGCCGGACGCCCGGAGGACCGGGCCCTACGGACGACCGCTGACGCCCGGCGCCGCTCCGGCCGGACCGCCGGAACGCCCCGCGGGCCCCTCAGTCCAGGCGGCCGAACGCTCGGAAATCCTGGCCCCCGTCCATGCCCCCTCAACCGGCCCGCGGAGTCCTCGCCGTCGTCGGCTCGGCCGCCGGCGGCGTCGAGTCCCTGCGCGACGGACTCGTGCTGCCCGCCCTCGCCCGCGGCCGGCGGGTGGCCGTCACGCTCACTCCCACCGCCGCCCGCCAGTTGCGCCCCCTCGGCGAGATCGACCGCCTGGAGCGCGCCACGGGCCTGCTGATGCCCGCCGAGCCCCGGCTGCGCCCCGCCGCCCGCGGGCCCCTCAGTCGACGCGGCCGAAGGCCGGGATGTCAGGGCCCTGCGGGAGCAGTTCGGTGGTGACGAAGGCGACGACGGCGGCCAGGACGACGACCGGCACCGTGTCGGCGTTGCCCAGGAGCAGGACGACGAGCACGACCGTGCTGACGGGCAGCCGCATCGCCGCGGCGCAGGAGGCGGCCATTCCCGCGGCCATGGCGGGCACGAGGCCGAAGCCCGGGAGGGGGGCCAGGAGTGCGCCGCAGGCGCCGCCGAGGAAGAGGGAGGGGAAGATGGGGCCGCCGCGCAGGCTGCCCAGGCAGAGGGCGTACGCGAGGGACTTGAGGACCAGTACGGCGATCAGGGCGGTGACGGGCCACGCGTGGGGGTCCGAGGCGAGCTGCTGCAGTGTGCTCTGCCCGGACAGCGCCGCCTCGGCGGGTGAACGGCCGGTCAGCAGGGCGTAGGCGGCGACGCAGACGCCCGCGGCGACCGCGCAGGCGACGGTGTTGCGCAGGGGGCGGCGGGAGACGAAGACCGCCGCGTGCCGGCCGCCGACGACGATCCAGTGGACGGCGATCCCGACGACCAGGCCCATGAGGACGCCCCACACGACGTCGCCGACGTCAAGCGCGGGCGGCCGGGGCAGTCCGATGTCCAGGCTGCCGGTCTTGAGGCCGGTCCAGCGTCCGAACCCGGTGAAGACGATGTCGCCGACGCCGGCGGCGAGCAGGGCGGGCAGCATGACGGCGAACAGCTGCGGTCCGCCGACGCCGGCGACCTCCATGAGCAGGACGGCCGCCACGAGCGGGTTGCCGAAGATCGTCGCGATGGCGGCGGCGGACCCGGCGGCGCCCAGCAGCACGTTGCCGGTCGGGGTGGGGGACGCGCGGACGAGGTTGCGGAAGACCAGCGCGATGCCGCCGCCGAAGGCGATGAGCGGTGCCTCGGGACCGAGGACGGCGCCCAGCGGCAGGCTCGCGACGGCGGCCACGACGACCCCGGGCACCGCCGCGGCGGTGGCGCCGCCCGAGTGCAGGCCGGACGCCGGGATGTGGCCGCCGCCGCCCGGGAGCCGCGTGACGACCAGGCCGACGACCAGGCCGGCGACGGCCAGCAGCGGGATCGGCCACCACCAGGGCGGCTGGGCGTGGCCCAGGTGCCGCGGCCAGTCCTGCCAGACCAGTTTCTGCAGTTCGTGGAGGGCGACGAGGAACCAGAAAGCGAGGAAGGACACGGGGATGCCGAGCACGGCGGAGGACAACAGCGCCCTGCGGTAGTGCGGCTGGCGCAGCAGGGTCCGCAACTGGTCGGCTTCCTGCGGCTGGTTCGCGGTCCCGGAGATCGCCTTCCCCTCTCGTTGCCGTGCGCCGTTTGCGTTGAATGCGGCGTTTGCGACACTACCGACGCGAGCCGTCCGGCGGCCTCAGGCACGCTGGGCGCTAGGGTGGGCCGGCCGCGCGAGGAGGCGCGGCCCTGACGCGTATGGAGGTGCCATGGCCGCCCCCACCTGGGTCGCCGTGCCGGACGACTCCCTCTTCGGCGTGCACAACCTGCCGTACGGGGTGTTCACCACCGGGGACCGGCCGGGCGAGCGGCGGATCGGTGTGGCGATCGGCGATCACGTGCTCGACGCCGGCGCGGTGGCGGCCGGGCAGGCCGGGGACGACATGGCAGCGCTGCTGGCGGCGCCGTCGCTCAACGCGCTGCTGGCGGCGGGGCGGCCCGCGTGGACGGCGGTGCGTGCGCTGCTCACCGCGTGGCTGACCGACCCGGCCCACCGGCCCGCGGTCGAGCCGCACCTGCTGCCGCGGCCGGAGGTGACGCTGCATCTGCCGTTCGAGGTGGCGGACTACGTCGACTTCTACGCCTCGGAGCACCACGCGACCAACGTCGGCCGGATCTTCCGGCCGGACGGCGCGGCGCTGCCGCCCAACTGGAAGCACCTGCCGATCGGTTACCACGGCCGCAGCGGCACGGTGGTGGTGTCCGGCACGCCCGTCGTACGGCCGAGCGGCCAGCGGCGGGCGCCGGGCGAGGCGGTCCCGGACTTCGGCCCGACGCGGCGGCTGGACGTCGAGGCGGAGATCGGCTTCGTCGTCGGGGGTCCGACCGCGCAGGGCTCGCCCGTGCCGCTCGCCGACGCGGAGGAGCACGTCTTCGGCGTCTGCCTGGTCAACGACTGGTCGGCGCGCGACATCCAGGCGTGGGAGTACGTGCCGCTGGGCCCGTTCCTCGGCAAGTCCTTCGCGACCTCCGTCTCGCCCTGGGTCGTCCCCCTCGACGCCCTCGACGTGGCGCGCGTCGCCCCGCCGGTCCGTGACGCGGCGCTGCTGCCCTACCTCGACGACCAGGACGGTTCCGCCCCGCCGCGCGGCCTGGACATCGCGCTGGAGGTGCGGCTGCGCGGGGAGGTGGTCTCGCGTCCGCCGTTCGCCACGATGTACTGGACGTACGCGCAGATGCTCGCCCACATGACGGTGAACGGCGCCTCCCTGCGGGCCGGGGACCTCTTCGCCTCGGGCACCGTCAGCGGGCCCGAGCGGGCGCAGCGCGGCGCGCTGATCGAGCTGTCGTGGAACGGCGAGGAGCCGCTGGTGCTCGCCGACGGGACGCGGCGGAGCTTCCTGGAGGACGGCGACGAGGTCGTGATCACGGCGACCGCTCCCGGGCCGGACGGCACGCGGATCGGCTTCGGCGAGGTGACGGGCCGGGTGGCGGCCGCGCCGACGTCGCGGTAAGGCCTCGGCGGCGGGCGGGAATTGGGCCGTTCCGGGATCTGTCGGTGCGCCGGGCCGCTGTGATCTCCTGACCCTGTCGCTCCGCCGTCCGCACCCCGGCCCCGCAGGGAACCCATGCCCGAGACGCCGCCCGCCGCCCCCTTGGGGGACACCGGTCGCGTGCCCGCCGCGCCGCTGCCGCGCGCGGTGCGGATCGGGTACGGCCTGGGGTCCCTGGGCACGGGCGCGTTCGGCACGGTGCCGGGGCTGATCCTGCTGTACTACCTGACGAACGTGCTGGCCGTGCCGGCGGCGGTGGCGGGCGCGGCGGTCTTCCTGCCCAAGGCGTGGGACGTGCTGATCAACCCGCTGGTGGGGGCGGCCGCCGACCGCAGCCGGCTGCAAGGGGGTTCACGGCGGCCGTTCCTGCTGGCCGGGGCGCTGACCCTGCCGCCGCTGTTCGCGCTGGTCTTCGCGGCGCCGCCGCTGCGGGGCGCGGCCGCGGCCGGGTACGTGGCGGTGTTCTTCCTGCTGGCCGCGACCGCCTACGCGGTCTTCCAGGTCCCGTACGTGACCATGCCCGCCGAGATGACCGAGGACACCGGCGAACGGGCCCGCGTGCTGGGCTGGCGGGTGGGGTTCCTGGGCGTGGCGATCCTGCTGTCGGGCGCGCTGGCCCCCGCGATCGCGCACGAGAGGGGCGACACCCCGGGGAGCTACCGGCTGATGGGGGTCGTGGTGGCGCTGCTGCTCCTGGCCGGGACGCTCGGCGCCTGGCACTTCACGCGGCGGGCCCCTTCGGTCGCCCGCAGCGCCGCGGAGCCCTCCCTGCGGGCGCAGTTGGCGGTCGCCCGGGAGAACCGGGCGTTCGGCTTCCTGGTGGGGATGTGGGCGCTGCAGGCGCTCGCCGTCGGGACCATGCTGGCGGGGGTGCAGTACTTCGCCACGTACACCCTCGGCGCGGCGGGCGCCGTCACCCCGCTGTTCGCCTGCATGATCGGCCCGTTGGTGCTGGTGATGCCGTTGTGGAACCGGCTGGCACGGGCGCGCGGCGCGAAGTACGCGCAAGTGTGCGCCTCGGTGCTGTTCGCCGGCGCGGCGGCGCTGCTCGCGCTGACCCCGTTGGCGGGTCC
This sequence comes from Streptomyces sp. NPDC046977, assembly GCF_040644455.1. Taxonomy (NCBI): domain Bacteria; kingdom Bacillati; phylum Actinomycetota; class Actinomycetes; order Kitasatosporales; family Streptomycetaceae; genus Streptomyces; species Streptomyces sp. NPDC046977. The sequence goes on along the minus strand of NZ_JBEYWO010000009.1, from coordinate 139,040 downwards.
GGCGCTGGGATATCCGGCGGTGGCGGCCGTGGGGATCGCCTACGCGGGGCTGCAGTTGCTGCCGCTGACGATGCTGGCCGACACCCTGGCCGCCGACGCGGCACGGACCGGGCGGCGCCGGGCCGCGACCTTCACGGGCCTGTGGACCGCCGCCGAGACCCTGGCGCTCGCCCTGGGGGCCGGGGTCTTCGCCCTGGTCCTGGCGGTGACCGGGTTCCGTTCCTCGGACGCCGCCCACCGCGTCGACCAGCCCGCCGCCGCCTTGACCGGCATCTCGTGGGGCATGAGCCTGCTGCCCGCCGTGCTCGCCGCGGCAAGCCTGTGGCTCCTGCGCGGCTACCGCGAGGAGCCCCCGGTCCCGTCAGTTGCCGCGCCCGAACCCGACCGATCCGCCGAGCCGTCAGAGGACACGAACGACCATGCCCACTGAGCCCGTTCCCTCCCCCGCGCTCCCGTCCGGCCGGCCCGCCGGGGAGGTGCTGTCCGCACTGCGGGCCCTGCGCGCCCAGGACGCCCCGACCCGCGGCGGGCGCACGTTCGCCTATGTCTACGACTCCGGGCTGGCCGGGGTCGACGGGCTCGCCGCGGCGGCGTACGCGGAGTTCGCCACCGTCAACGGCCTGGACATGACCGTCTTCCCCAGCGTGGCCCGGCTGGAGAACGACGTCGTCGGCGCGGCCGTGGTCCTGCTGGGCGCACCCGGCGCGCAGGGCAGCTTCACCAGCGGGGGCACCGAGTCGATCCTGCTGGCCGTGAAGACCGCCCGCGACCACGCCCGCGCCGTGCGCCAGGTGACGGAGCCCCAGCTCCTGCTGCCCTCGACCGCGCACGCCGCGTTCCACAAGGCCGCCTCCTACCTGGGCCTGGAGACGGTGACCGTTCCCGTGGACCGGGAGAGCCTGCGGGCCGACCCGGCGGCCATGGCCGCCGCGATCACCGGCCGTACCGCGCTCGTCGTGGCCTCGGCGCCCTCGTACGCGCACGGGGTGGTCGACCCGGTGCCGGAGATCGCCGCCGCGGCGGCAATGCGCGGGGTGCTCTGCCACGTGGACGCCTGCATCGGCGGCTGGCTGCTGCCCCATCTGCGGCGGGCGGGGCGGGACGTGCCGCCGTTCGACCTGTCGGTGCCCGGGGTGACCTCGCTGTCGGTGGACCTCCACAAGTACGGCTACGCCGACAAGGGCGCGTCCGTGGTGCTGTACCGGGACGCCGAGCTGCGCCGCCACCAGTACTTCGCGCACGCGGGCTGGCCGGGTTACCCCGTGGTCAACCCGACGGTGCAGGGCACCAAGTCGGCCGGTCTGCTGGCACAGGCGTGGGCGGTGCAGCGGCACATCGGTGAGGACGGCTACCGGGAGCTCGCCGAACGGACCGCCCAGGCGGGCGACCGGCTGCTGCCGGGGCTGCGCGCCGTGGAGGGCGTACGAGTCCTGGGCGAACCGCGGGCCGCACTGGTCGCGTTCACCCTGCTGGGGGCGGACGGCGCGCCCGATCTGAGCCTGCTGCTGCACCTGGCCGACGAGATGCGCGACCGCGGCTGGTACCTCCAGCCCCAGTTGTCGTTCGACGGGCTCCCGCCGAATCTGCACCTCACCCTGACCCCGGCGTCGGCCGGGCTGGTCGACGCCCTGCTCGCCGACCTGGACGCGGCCCTGAAGGCGGCGCGGGCCCTGGCCCCGGTGACCGTGGACCCGGCGCTCGCGCAGTTCGCGGCCGGACTCGACCCGGACACCCTGGGACCGGAGGAGGTCGCGGGGGTCCTGGCCTTCGCGGGCCTCGGCGGCGGTACGGGCCTGCCGCGCCGGACGGCACCGGTGCTGATGCTGCTCGACGCCCTGCCGGGCCGGCTCAAGGAGCGGCTGCTGACGGAGTTCGTCGGCTCGGTCTTCCGGGTGTGAGGCCTCGCGGGGGCGCGAGCGTTGCCCCCCGGGCCGGGGGCTCTGGAAGCGCTCCGGAAGGCGCGTTCGGCCGTGGCGCTCGGTCCAGGCTGATCACTCCTCCCGGCGCGGCGCCGGGAGCAGTGCGGCCGGGATGTCGGCCTCCAGGGCGCGCAGGTGCTCCCCGAGCCCCTTGGCCTGCGGGTCGGGACGGGTGGACGCGGCGACGCCCTCCCCGAGCAGGCCGTGGACGACGAAGTTGAGCGCGCGCAGATTGGCCAGCTCCCAGCGGCTCACGCGGAGCCCGGCGGCCTCCGGCACGAGCGCGCGGAGCCGTTCGACGTCGAGCCAGTCCCGCAGCCAGGCGTACGCGGCGTCGCTGCGGGCCCACAGGCCGACGTTGGCGTCGCCGCCCTTGTCGCCGGAGCGGGCCCCGACGAGCAGGCCCAGGGGGGCGCGTACGGTGGGCCCGCCCGGCGCGGGCACGGCGGGCGCGGGAACCGCGACCGGCTCCGGCGCGGCGGCGGACGACGGCGGGCGCGGCACGGGGACGCGGGTGCCGTCGTGGAGCACCACCTCGTGCCGGACCGCCTCGGCCGGGACCAGGGCGGGCCAGTGCACGCCGTACTCGGTGGCCTTGGGCGAGAAGTGCTCCATGTGCAGGCCGGGTGCCGTCGACAGGCCGGTGCCGACCACCGCGGAGAACAGGGCGCGGCCGGCCTTGTCCTTGTCGGCGTCCTTGACGGTGAGGGTGAGCCGGGCGCCGGACGCGGTCGGCTCCAGGTGGACGTCGTACGTCCCGAACCGCTCGGGCCCGCCGGTGGCGTCCAGCAGGGACGCCTCCGCGAACCGGGCCTTGGCCTCGATGTCGGGACCGGTCAGCACGAAGGTCGCCGTGTTGCGGTAGCCGCCGTGGTGGTTGACGCACACCTTGAGGGTGTCGGGGGCGGGCTCGCCGCGGGCGCCGCTCACCAGGACCCGGTCGGGGCCGAGTTGTTCGAGGGTGACGGTGTCGAAGCGGGTGACGACGTCCGGGTTGAGGTAGGCGGGGCGGTCGATCTCGTACAGCAGCTGCGCGGTGACCGTCTCGACGGTGACGGCGCCGGCGGTGCCCTCGTGCTTGGTGATGACGGCGGAGCCGTCGGGGCGCATCTCGGCGATGGGGAAGCCGGGGTGCACGGGGCGCTCGATCTCGGTGAAGAAGGAGTAGTTGCCGCCGGTCGCCTGGGCGCCGCACTCGATGATGTGCCCCGCGGTGACGGCCCCCGCCAGGCGGTCCCAGTCGCCGGGCGCCCAGTCGAAGGCCCACGCCGCGGGGCCGACCACCAGGGAGGCGTCCGTGACGCGTCCGCAGATCACCACGTCGGCGCCGGCGCGCAGCGCCTGTGTGATGCCCCACGCGCCGAGGTACGCGTTGGCGGTGACGGGCCGGACGCCGGCGTCGGCGAGGCTGCGGCCGGTGGCGAGGTGCGCGAACCGGTGGCCCTGCGCCTGGAGTTCGGGCAGGCGCCCGATGAGGTCGTCGCCCTCGACGTACGCCACCGACGGGTTCAGCCCGGCGAGGGCGGCCAGTTCGCCGAGCTTGGCGGCCAGGCCGGCCGGGTTGAGGCCGCCCGCGTTGACGACGACCTTGATGCCGCGCTCCAGGCAGGTGCCGAGGACGTCCCCCATCTGGGCGAGGAACGAGACCGCGTACCCGCCCGCCGGGTCCCGCTGCCGGGCCTTCCACAGCAGCAGCATCGTGAGCTCGGCGAGGTAGTCGCCGGTCAGCACGTCGATGGGGCCGCCCTCGACCATCTCGCGGGCGGCCGCGAGGCGGTCCCCGTAGAAGCCGGAGCAGTTGGCGATCCGCAGGGTGTCTCGTCGCTGGGTCATGTCCCTCGCCGTCGGCGGTGTCTGTCTTCAGGTGTGGTGAACGCGGTGGTGCGGGGGTGCGGTGCGGGGCGAGCGGTCAGGCGGCGGTCGCGCGCAGGGAGTCCACGTGGCGGCGGATCTCCTCCGGCGACAGGTAGATGTCGGTGACCTCGAAGTCCTTCAGGGCGGCCGGCCGGCGCGCCTGGAAGCCGGTGCGCACGAAGTCGTCGCCGGCGACGGCGTTGAGGAACCAGCCCGCCGCCGCCCGGAAGCGGGCGGGGAAGGTGCGCAGCGCGCCGAGGTGGTAGCCGCGGGCCACGACCTGCGCGGGCAGCCCGCTGAGCGGCACGCCCAGCGGCTTGGAGACCGCCTCGATACCGCCGAGGTCCACGACCAGTCCCAGGTCCTTGTGCCGGTACTCCTCCAGCGGGCGGCCGCGCAGGGCCGCGACCACGTTCTCCGCGACGGCCTTGCCCTGCCGCATGGCGTGCTGGGCGGTGGGCGGGCACACGGCGCCGCCGCCGGTCACGAGGTCCGGCACCGCCGCGGAGTCGCCGAGCGCGAACACCCCGTCGGCGCCGGGGATGCGCATCTCGGCGTCGGTGACGAGCCGGCCCTTGACGGTCTCCGTGCCGAGCGTGGTCACCAGCGGGCTGGAGACGACGCCCGCGGTCCAGATCAGGGTGCGGCAGGGCAGCTTGCGGCCGTCGGTGAAGGTGACGGTGTCGGGGGTGACCTCGGCGACGGACACGCCCAGCGACACGTCGACCCCGCGCTCGCGCATGATCTGGAGCGCCTTCAGGCCGAGCTTCTCGCCGAGCTCGGGCATCAGCCGGGGGGCGATGTCGATCAGGTGCCACTTGATGAGCGTCGGGTCCAGGCGCGGGTAGCGCTTGGCGGCGGCCGTGGTGAGCCGCTGCAGGACGGCGGCGGTCTCGGTGCCGGCGTAGCCGCCGCCGACCACCACGAACTGCAGGCGCGACTCGCGCTCGGCCCGGTCGGTGGTGGCGGAGGCCAGGTCCAGCTGGGCGATGACGTGGTCGCGGATGTACGCCGCCTCGGCGAGGGTCTTCATGCCCCGGCCGTACTCGGTGAGTCCGGGGATGTCGAAGGTGCGGGTGACGCTGCCCGGGGCCAGGACGAGGTAGTCGTACTCCTCCACCAGCTCCTCGTCGGTGATCTTCTTGATGACCACCGCCTTGGCCGCCGGGTCCACGCCGATCGCCCGCCCGGGGATCACGGCGGTCCGGTGCAGCATGCGGCGCAGCGGGACCGCGACCGCCTGCGGGGTGAGGACACCCGCGGCGACGTGCGGCAGCAGGGGCAGATAGAGCTGGTGGCTCCAGGGCGTCACCAGGCTGATGTCGGCCTCGTCCGGCGACAGCCGGCGCTCCAGACGGTGCGCGCACTCCATGCCCGCGAAGCCACCGCCGACGACCAGGATCCTGGGTCGGTTCATCACTCGCCTCCCGTGGGACCGTTCGGGCCCGATTCCCTACCCGCGGCGTGTGCGTGTACGCCTCCGGCCACGCTCGCACAGGCCCCGTCCCGGCGCGAACGGAACACCGGGGCGGGCGAGCGGCACGCTACCGGCCGCGACCGGTGGAGCAGAAGAGCCCGGCGCCCCCGTCGCGTGTGCGGTGGTCAGCCCGCGGTGCGGCGCCGGGCGAGCAGCCGGTGGTAGGCCTCCAGGCCGTCGGGGACCCACGCGAGGCGGGGCAGCCGGTCCTCCAGCTCCTCCTCGGTGAGGAAGGCGTGCCAGGCCACCTCTTCCACCTGCGGGGCGACCGGCAGGTCGCAGCGCACCTCGTAGACCCGGGACCACCAGGTGTGGCCGGCGGCCGCTCCGGTCCCCTCGTAGAGGAAGCCGAACAACGGGGTCGGGCGCGGCAGGCCGCTGACGCCCAGCTCCTCCTCGGCCTCGCGCAGGGCGGCGTCGTCGTATGCCTCGCCGGCGCCGACGACACCGCCGACAAACATGTCGTACAGGGACGGGAACACCAGCTTCTGCGGCGTCCTGCGGTGCACGAAGATCCGCCCCTCGGCATCCCTGGCCAGGATGAACACGCAGCGGTGCCGCAGTCCGCGGGCGGTCGCCTCCCCGCGGGTCGCCCGGCCGACGACCCGGTCGTGCTCGTCCACGATGTCCAGCAGTTCGTCGGCCGGGCGCGGTGGGGTGTCCCTGTCGTCACTGCTGTCCGTGCCGTCCGTGCCGTCCATCGAGCGCCCTCCGCCGTGCCGTCCCCGGTGATCCCCGTACGGTGCCACGCTCGCGGGCGTCACGCACCCCTCGCCCGGGCGGAAGCCGGTGGACGCCGGCGGTTGTCCCGGCGTGGGTAGGGTGAGCGGTGTGATCGACGCTGTCCGGAACACCGCGCGGGCGATCGGCCTGTGGTTCGCCCCGGAACGGGTGCGAGCGGAGGGCACGACGCCCGACTACCGGTTCTCGCTGGCGAACGAGCGGACGTTCCTGGCCTGGCTGCGCACGGCGCTGGCACTGGTGGGCGGCGGCTTCGCCGTGGACCAGTTCCTGCGGGACCTGCAGCGTCCCGTCCGGCTGACGCTCGCCGTCGTGCTGGTCGTGGGCGGGGCGATGTGCGCGGTGCGCGCGGTGAACCACTGGGTGCGCTGCGAGCGGGCGATGCGGCGCGGGGACGACCTGCCGGTCTCCCGGTTCCCGGCGCTGCTGGCGGTGGTGGTCGCCGCGATGGCGGTGGCGCTGCTGCTCACCGCCGTGCTGGGGCGGGCCGGCTGATGGACGCCGGCGACACCCCGGAGCGCGATCCCGGGTTGCAGCCGGAACGGACCCGGCTGGCGTGGCGGCGGACGACGCTCTCCTTCGCCGTGGCGGCGCTCCTGGCCGGGCGCGAGGCGGTGCTGCACGGCGTCTCGGCGGTCGTGATCGGCGGGTTGGCGCTGTGCGCGCTGGTGTGGCTGGCCTTCACGGCGGTCGCGCAGCGCAGGATCGCCGTGCTGGACGACGCCCGGCCGCCGGTGCTGACCGGGCCGTGGGCGGCCGGGGCCGTGCTGTGCGTCGTGGCCCTGGCCCTCTTCGGGGCGGCGCTGCTGTTCCTGTGAGGCGGCGCGGCAGCGCACGCGGAAGCTTGGGCACATCAAGCAAATGGTTCACATTGTCAAGTACCTGAGTACACTCGCTGCATGAGCGCCCGGAACGCCCCGACCGCCCCGACTTCGCCGACGTCGCCGACTGCGAATCCGCCCTCGAAGATCCAGCTGCTGGAACTGCTCGCGGTCATCGGTACCGCCCAGTGGCAGGACTTCGCCGCGGCGGCGGCACGGCACGGGCTGACGTCCATGCAGGCGAAGGTGCTCTCCCAGTTGCACGGCCCGGTCCCGATGCGCGGTCTCGCCGAGCGGCTGGTGTGCGACGCGTCCAACATCACCGGCATCGTCGACCGCCTCGAGGCCCACGGGTTCGTGCGCCGCGAGGTGAGCCCCGCCGACCGCCGGGTGAAGAACGTGGTCGCCACCGATCTGGGCCGCGAGACGATGCGCCGGGTACGCGACGAGATGCAGGCCACCCACGGGGCCCTCGACGTCCTCGACGCCGGGGAGCGGGAGGCGCTCTACGGCCTGCTGGAACGGCTGCGCCCCGTCATGGAGGACCGCGCCCGCGGCTGACGTCGCAGCGGCGCGACCAGCGCCCGCACATCGCGGTCGGCGAAGCCGGGCTCCGCGCCGATGACGCGGATCAGGCCCTCGCGCACCGCACGGCCGCGGCCCGCCTCGACGAGTGCGAGCGACTCGGCCAGCGCCGCCGGCAGCCCCGGGCGGTGCCAGGGCTCGGCGGCCCACTCGTCGAACCACCGCCGCGGCGGGAAGCAGGGCTGCAGCTTGTCCTGGTCGTTGCCGAGGTAGGCCCAGACCCAGCCGTCCAGTGACACGCTCGCGGCGTGCCCGGCGGGCAGGGCGCGGGCCCAGCCGCCTTCGCTGTGCTGCTGCCAGCGCCACGTCTTCGGGCTGGTCCGCTCGCGGATCGTCACGCCGACGAAGCGCAGCTTGCGGCGGATCACCGGCCAGGGCTCGCGGCTCTCGGCCGCCCAAGCGGCGAGCGCGCCGTGCAGCACGTCGTACGTCGTGCCCTCGTGCACGACATCGACCAGTGCGACCGGCCGTGTGCGGCGGGCCAGGTCGTACGGGGCGAGTCCGGCGGCCGCCAAGTGCTCACGCAGCCGGCGGGTGTGCGCCGTGCCCCAACGGGCCGAGGACAGCGACAGCGGGAGGCGCAGCAGCCGCCCGTCCCAGGAGGAGCCCTCGAAGGCGCCGCTGAGCAGGTCGTACATGCTGTCCAGGGAGCGCCCGACGAAGCACAGATCGGCGCCGCCGGAGCGGGCCAGCACCTTGCCGGCGCAGTCCGTCAGCTCGGGCAGGAACCACAGCCGGGGCGGCTCGGCCCCGTCGGTCAGCGCGCCCAGGCGGTCCGGGCGGCGTCCGTCGCGGGCCCGCGACAGCGTCCAGCGGTAGGGCTGCGGCGGTGCGGGACGTGCGCCGGGCGGTGAGGTCATGCCGGCCAGTCGACCATGTCCCGGCCCGGCCGGTCATCCGGTTTTCCCTTCGTCCGGTACCGGGGATTCCGCTGCCGCCGCACACGACCGTAGATTCGCTTCCGACACATCAATGCCCGGGAGAGGAAGCCCTGATGACGATCCGTCATCGGACGAGCGACGCGTGGCCGGCCGGCCGCCGGGGGCGGCGGTGCGGGGCATGTTCCTGATCACCGGCATCCCGGCGTCGGGAAAGTCCACCGTGGCGCAGGCACTGGCCGAGCGGCTGCCGAGGTCGGCGCACGTCCGCGGGGAGGCCTTCCGGCGGATGATCGTGGGCGGCCGCGCGGAACCGGTCCCCGCGGACCACGACGACGAGGGCCCCGGCGAGGAGACACTGCGGCAACTGCGGCTGCGGCACACCCTGGCCGCGGCGAGCGCCGACGCGTACGCCGCCGCCGGTTTCACGCCCGTGCTCCAGGACGTGATCCTCGGCGACGAACTGCCGCGCACGATCGCGCTGCTGCGCACCAGGCCGCTGCATGTCGTCGTCCTCGTCCCGCCTCCGGGCACGGTCGCCGCGCGGGAGGCCGCGCGCGCCAAGCGGGTCTACGACGACGTCGTCACCCCCGCCCGGCTGGACCGCGCGCTGCGCTCGGGCACGCCGCGGATCGGCCTGTGGCTGGACACCGGCGAGCAGACCCCGGAGCAGACCGTCGACACGATCCTGCGCCATGCCGGGCCCACGGGCTGAGCCCTCTGGCAGTCTCAGGGCGCGAGGATGTCCAGTTCGCGCAGGGCGCCCACGCAGATCTCCCGCATGAGCCGCTCGGCGGCCTCGGCGTCCCGGGAGCGGACGGCCTCGGCGACCCGGACGTGGAGGGTGACCGCCTCGGGGTCGGGGGCGCTGAACATCAGGTGGTGCTCGGTGCGGCCGGTCAGGACCTCGGCGACCACGTCCCCGAGCCGGGCGAACATCTCGTTGCCGGAGGCCTGGAGGATCGTGCGGTGGAACGCGATGTCGTGGACGAGGTACGCGTCCAGGTCGGCCGCGCGGCCGGCCGCCGCCATCTCGGCGGCGAGGACGGTGAGTTCGCGGCACTGGGCCGGGTCGGCGGCCACCGCCGCGAGCCCGGCGGCGACCGGCTCCACGGCGGTGCGCAGCGTGGTCAGCGAGCGCAACTGGCGGGGCCGGTCAGCGCCGGCCAGGCGCCAGCGGATGACGGCGGGGTCGAAGACGTTCCACTCCTCGGTGGGGCGCACCGTGATGCCGACCCGGCGCCGGGACTCGACCAGGTGCATGGCCTCCAGCACCCTGACGGCCTCGCGGACGACGGTGCGGGAGACGCCGAAGTCGCGCTCGAGCGCGTCGATGCGCAGCACCGTGCCGGGCGGGTGGACGCCGGACGCGATGGCGGGGCCGAGTTCCGCCAGGACCCGGGCGTGCAGGCCGCCGTTCTCTCCCTGCCGATCCATGGCCGACAGCCTATGTCGCATCGCTTCGTATGACGATTTGATGTCGGCCTCTTGAATAAGTAGTACCTATGGCGTTTCCTGAAGGCCGTCACCCGCACAAGGAGGTAGCAGTGATGACCGAGGACGGCCCGCGTCTCCCCCTGGTGGTGGTCATGGGGGTCTCCGGATCGGGCAAGTCCACCGTCGGCGGACTGCTCGCCGGGCGGCTCGGCGTCCCGTACGCCGAGGCCGACGACTTCCACCCGCCGGCCAACATCGCCAAGATGTCGGCCGGGCATCCGCTGGACGACGAGGACCGCGCCCCCTGGCTGGACGCCATAGCGGCCTGGATCACCGGGCGCGGCGGGCACGGCGGCGTCGTCAGCTGCTCCGCCCTGCGCCGCCGCTACCGCGACCGGCTCCGCCGGGACGCGCCCGGCCTGTTCTTCCTCCACCTCGACGGTTCCGAGGAGCTGATCGCCGCCCGCCTGGCCGCGCGGATGCAGCACTTCATGCCGGCCGGGCTGCTGCACTCGCAGTTCGATGCGCTGGAACCGCTCGAACCCGACGAGGCCGGGGCGGTCGTGGCGATCGACGGCGGCCCGCAGCAGATCACCGAGCGCGCCCTGGCGGCCCTCCCCCACTGAGCCGTTCCCCCGCCGCGCCCCTCCCCCCGCTCCCCCCACTCCCCCCACTGACAACGGAGTACGAACGTGTCCGCACTCAGCGCCGAGTTGCTGGCCGCCGCGCCGGCCGCGACCGAGCCGATCACCGGCGCCGGTGACACCCGGCTCGCCGTCGCCGCACTCGTCGGCATCGCGGTGATCGTCCTGCTGATCACCCGCTGGAAGATGCATGCCTTCCTGGCCCTGACCATCGGCACCGGCGTCCTCGGCGCCGTCGCCGGCGCGCCGCTCGCGAAGACGATCACCAGCTTCACCACCGGGCTCGGCACCACCGTCGCGGGCGTCGGCGTGCTCATCGCGCTCGGCGCGATCCTCGGCAAGCTGCTGGCCGACTCCGGCGGCGCGGACCAGATCGTCGACACGATCCTCGCGCGGACCGGTGAGCGCCGGCTGCCGTGGGCGATGGCGCTGATCGCCGGGCTCATCGGCCTGCCGCTGTTCTTCGAGGTCGGCATCGTGCTGCTGATCCCGGTCGTGCTCCTGGTGGCCCGCCGCGGCAACCACTCCCTGATGCGGATCGGCATCCCGGCGCTGGCGGGCCTGTCGGTCATGCACGGTCTCGTCCCGCCGCACCCCGGCCCGCTCGCCGCGATCGACGCCATCCACGCCGACCTCGGCACCACCCTCGCGCTCGGCGTCCTCGTCGCCCTGCCCACCGTCGCGATAGCCGGCCCGCTCTTCGGGCGCTTCGTGGACCGCTGGGTGCAGGTCACGCCGCCCGAGCACCTCACCCCCACCCGGGCCTCGGACGAACTGGACCGGCGGCCCGGCTTCGTCCCGACCGTGGCCACCATGCTGCTGCCGGTCGTGCTCATGCTCGGCAAGGCCCTGGTGGACGTGCTGGTCGACGACCAGGGCAGCCTGGTCTTCCGGATCTTCGACGTCATCGGCTCGCCGCTGATCGCGCTGCTGTCCGCCGTCGTGCTCGCCATGTTCACCCTCGGCCGGGCGGCCGGCTTCACCAAGGAGCGGATCTCGGCCACCGTCGAGAAGTCCCTCGGCCCGATCGCGGGCATCCTGCTGATCGTCGGCGCGGGCGGCGGCTTCAAGCAGACCCTCATCGACGCCGGCATCGGCGACATGATCCTCGGCTGGTCGGACGGCTGGCACATCTCGCCGCTGCTGCTGGCCTGGCTGATCGCCGTCCTGATCCGGGTGGCCACCGGCTCCGCCACGGTGGCCACGATCTCCGCAGCGGGCCTGGTCGCACCGCTCGCCGAGGGCATGACCTCCACCCACTCCGCGCTGCTGGTGCTGGCCGTCGGCGCCGGGTCGCTGTTCTTCTCGCACGTCAACGACGCGGGGTTCTGGCTGGTCAAGGAGTACTTCGGGATGAGCGTCCCGAAGACCCTCAAGTCGTGGTCGGCGATGGAGACCGTCATCTCGGTGGTCGCGATCGTCTTCGTCCTGCTGCTGTCGCTGGTCCTGTAGCCGCCCCGCCGGGGGCTGCCCCACCCCGTCCGGCCTGTGCCCTTCCCTGTTAGGTTCCTCGCGGACCACCAGGAAAGGGCACAACCATGTCATCTCCGTCACCGTCGCAGACCGACGCTCCGTACACCTCCCGGCTCGCGCCGGGCGTGCACGCCTACGTCCAGCCGGACGGCGGGTGGTGCCTGAACAACGCCGGGTTCATCAGCGACGGCCGCACGACCCTGCTGGTGGACACCGCCGCCACCGAGCGGCGCGCCCTGCTGCTGCGCGACGCGCTGACCGCGGCGGGTGTGCCGCAGCCCGACCACGTGGTCAACACCCACCACCACGGCGACCACACCTACGGCAACAGCGTGTTCACCCCGGGCGCCCGCATCGTCGGCCACACGGCGTGCGTCAAGGAGCAGCTGGCCGCCGGGCTCCAACTGCACGCCATCTGGCCGGACGTGGACTACGGCGAGGTGCCCGTCACCCCCGCCACGGTGACCTACGAGGACGAGCTGACCCTGCACGTCGGCGAGGAGGAGGTGCGGCTGCTGCACCCCGGGGTCGCCCACACGCTCGGCGACACCGTGGTGTGGCTGCCCGGCCCGCGGGTGGTCTTCACCGGCGACCTGGTCTTCAACGGCGGGGCGCCCTTCGTCCCGATGGGTTCGCTCGCGGGCTCGCTGCGCGGGCTCGAACTGCTGCGGTCGCTGGACGCCGAGGTCGTCGTGCCGGGCCACGGGCAGGTCTGCGACCCGTCGGTGTACGACACGACCGAGGGCTACCTGCGCTTCGTGACGGAGCTCGCGGCGGACGGCCACAAGGCCGGCCGGGAACCGCTGGAGGTCGCGCGGGCCGCCGATCCCGGCGAGTTCGCGTCGCTGCGCGAGCCGGAGCGGCTGGTCGCCAATCTGCACCGCGCGTACGCGGAGCTGGACGGGCTGCCGCCCGGCTCGCCGCTGGACCTGGTGCGGATCATCACCGACATGGCGGTGCTGAACGGCGGCCGGGTCCCGGAGTGCCTGGCCTGAGGCCCGGGCTCACCAGCGCGGAATGGCGGGGGTGACCCAGCCGGGCTCGGCACGGCGCATGGCCTTGGCGTCGTCGCGGTCGCGCAGGCCGCCGTCGTCGTCGAGCCAGCGGCGGTGCAGGGTCTCCAGGGCCGTCCGGTCCAGTTCCACGCCGAGGCCGGGGGCGTCGGACACCGCCAGCCGGCCGCCGCGGAACTCGTGGCGCAGGGTGATGACGTCCTCGGTCTGCCACGGGTAGTGCGAGTCGCAGGCGTGGTGCAGATTGGGCACCGTGGCGGCGACATGCGTCATCGCGGCGAGGCTGATGCCGAGGTGGGTGTTGGAGTGCATCGACACGCCCACCCCGAACGTGCGGCAGATCGCGGCGAGTTCACGGGTGTTGCGCAGCCCGCCCCAGTAGTGGTGGTCGGAGAGCACGACCTGGACGGCGTCCTGGGCGAAGGCGTCGGGGATCTCCCCGAAGGTGGTGACGCACATGTTGGTGGCCAGCGGCAGGTCGGTGCGGGCGGCGACCTCGGCCATGCGGGCGGTGGTGGAGGTGGGGTCCTCCAGGTACTCCAGGACGTCCCCGAGCGCGTCGGCGACGCGCAGCGAGGTCTCCACCGACCAGGCGCCGTTGGGGTCCAGGCGCAGCGGCATGCCGGGGAAGGCCGCGGCCAGCGCCCGGATCGCGGCGATCTCCTCGTCGGGCGGGAAGACGCCGCCCTTGAGCTTGAACGACGTGAAGCCGTACTCGCGGACGAAGCGCCGGGCCTGCGCCACGATGCCGGCCGGGTCGAGCGCCGCGCCCCAGTCGTCCTTGAGGCCCTGCCCGTCCGGGTGCTCGGCCCAGCGGTAGAAGAGGTAGGCGCTGTAGTCGACGGTGTCGCGCACCTTGCCGCCGAGCAGCGCGTGCACGGGGAGCCCGAGCACCTTGCCGAGCGCGTCCAGGCAGGCCACCTCGAAGCCGGAGACCACCGACAGCAGCACCTTGTCCGCGGTCAGCACGCCGCGCAGTCCGCCGGCGTCCACGGCGTCCGAGGTGTCCTGCGGCGGCGCGCACACCAGTCCCGCAAGCGGCGACAGGTTGTTCAGGTCGCTGACCTCGCATCCGGGCAGCGCGTCGGCGAGCTGCCGGGCGGGCTCCAGGTAGCGGGCGTCGCCGTAGGTCTCGCCGATGCCGGTGACGCCGCTCTCGGTGGTCACCTCGATGATCAACCGGGGCGTGAACGGCTGGTGAACGCCTTGGGTGTTGAGGATCGGCGGGTCGGAGACCAGGACGGGGGTGAGTCGTACGTCCGTGATCGTCAGGTCCCTGCGGTGTGTCATCAACGCCCACCCTCGTCGTTCACATACATGTTTGAGATGCGTCTACCAGAATCGGACCCTAGGTCCCCTCCCCAAAGTCGTCAAGAACGCACAGGTCCGGACACGGATCGCGGGGCGGCCGGGCGCGGTGGGCGGGATCATGGCTGCGAGCCCCGCAGCGGCGCCGGGTGCGGGCGCCCGCGTGCGCGCCTGCCGGTTCCGGCGGCGGACTGGACGACATACCGACTGGTCGGCATGATGTCGGGGACAGGGACGGCAGTGGCGAGGAGCATGATGAGCGGTACGGAGAACCCACCGGGGCTCGACCTGGACCGGCTGCGGCGGTACCTGGACGCGCAGCGGCCCGGCCTGCTGCGCGGCCCGCTCGGCGGCGAGCTGATCGAGGGCGGGCGGTCCAACCTGACGTACGCCGTCGGCGACGGCACCGCGCGCTGGGTGGTCCGGCGGCCCCCGCTCGGCCACGTGCTGGCGACCGCGCACGACATGGGCCGCGAGCACCGCGTGATCAGCGCCCTGCGCGACACCCCCGTGCCCGTCCCCGGCACCGTGATCCTCTGCGAGGACCCGGAGGTCCTGGGCGCGCCCTTCTACGTCATGGACTTCGTCGAGGGCACGCCGTACCGCACCGAGAAGCAGCTCACCGCGCTCGGCCCCGAGCGCACCCGCGCCATCGTGCTGGCCCTGGTGGACACCCTCGTCGCCCTGCACGCCGTCGATCCCGGTGCGGCCGGGCTCGGGGACTTCGGCCGCCCCGACGGGTTCCTGGAGCGCCAGCTGCGCCGCTGGGGCAAGCAGCTCGACGCCTCGCGCAGCCGCGACCTGCCCCGCATCGACGAGCTCGCCGCCGCCCTGGGCGCGCGGCTGCCCGCCTCCGGACCGCCCGCGGTCGTGCACGGCGACTACCGGCTCGACAACGTGCTGGTCGGCTCCGACGACACCATCGGAGCCGTCCTCGACTGGGAGATGTCCACCCTCGGCGACCCGCTCACCGACCTCGGCCTGCTGCTGATGTACGGCGAGCTGCGCCCCACCCCCGGCACGCCGGTGTCCGTCACCGGCGGCGCCCCGGGCCACCCCTCCGCCGCCGAGCTGCTGGAGCGCTACGCCGCCGGATCGGGGCGCGATGTGTCGTCGGTGGCCTGGTACACGGCCTTCGCGTACTTCAAGCTCGCCGTGATCCTGGAGGGCATCCACTACCGCTACACCCTCGGCCAGACCGTCGGCGCCGGCTTCGACCGGATCGGCGCCATCGTCCCGACCTTCATCGACAACGGCCTGCGCACCCTTCAGGAAGGCTGACCATGGACTTCGCGTACGACGCCAGGACCGAGGAACTGCGCGAGCGGCTGCTCGCCTTCATGGACGAGCACGTGTACCCCGCCGAGCCGGTCTTCCACCGGCAGCGCGAGGAGGCCGAGGGCGACGCGGTCTGGTCGGCGCCCCCGGTCGTCGGGGAACTCAAGGCGAAGGCGCGGGAGCTGGGCCTGTGGAACCTCTTCCTGCCCGGTGAGCGCGGCGCCGGACTGACCAACCTCCAGTACGCGCCGCTGGCCGAGATCACCGGCCGCAGCCCGCACCTGGCCCCGCCCGCCCTCAACTGCGCCGCGCCGGACACCGGGAACATGGAGGTGCTCAGCGAGTTCGGCACCGAGGAGCAGCGCAAGACCTGGCTGGAGCCGCTGCTCGCCGGGGAGATCCGCTCGGCCTTCGCGATGACCGAGCCGGACGTGGCCTCCTCGGACGCGACGAACATCGAGACCCGAATCGTGCGGGACGGCGGCGACTACGTCATCAACGGCCGCAAGTGGTACATCTCCGGCGCGATGAACCCGCTGTGCGCGATCTTCATCGTCATGGGCAAGACCGATCCCACCGCCGACCGGCACCGCCGGCAGAGCATGATCCTCGTGCCGCGTGACACGCCCGGCCTCGAAGTGCGGCGCGGCATGCGGGTGTTCGGCTACGACGACGGGGACCACGGCGGCCACGCCGAGGTGGTCTTCCACGACGTGCGCGTGCCCGCGGAGAACCTGGTCGGCGAGGAGGGCGGCGGCTTCGCCATCGCGCAGGCCCGGCTCGGGCCGGGCCGGATCCACCACTGCATGCGACTGATCGGCATGGCCGAGCGCGCGGTGGAGCTGATGTGCCGGCGTGCCACCGGGCGCGTCGCGTTCGGCAAGCCGCTGGCCGCGCAGGGCGTCGTCCAGGAGTGGATCGCCGAGGCCCGTGTGGAGATCGAGCAACTGCGGCTGCTGGTGCTCAAGACCGCCTGGCTGATGGACACCGTCGGCAACCGCGGCGCGCACACCGAGATCCAGTCCATCAAGATCGCCACCCCGGCGAAGGTGGGCCTGATCCTCGACCGCGCCATCCAGGTGCACGGCGCGGGCGGCGTCAGCCAGGACTTCCCGCTCGCCGAACTGTACGCGGCGGCCCGCACGCTGCGCCTGGCCGACGGGCCCGACGAGGTGCACAAGCGGTCGCTCGCGCGCCGCGAACTCAAGCGGTACGCCCCCCAGGAGGGCTGAGCGGCACACCGACGGCGAGGCGCCCCCGGGTCCCGTACCCGGGGGCGCCCCCGTGTGCGGGAGCGGTGCGCCGCCGGTGCGCGGCCGGTCAGCGCGGAACGCGACGGTGTTCCCACGGACGGGCCGCAGGGGCCCGGCACCGCGGACCGAGGAGCCCGACATGACTGCATCGACCGCATCCCTTGCCTCCACCGCCCTGAGCGGCAAGACGGCACTGGTGACCGGGGGTTCGCGCGGCATCGGCCGCGCCGTGGCACGCCGCCTTGCCGCCGAGGGCGCCCTGGTCGCCGTCCACTACGGCACCGGCAAGGAGGCCGCCGACGAGACGGTGGCCCTGATCAACGAGGCCGGGGGCCGGGCGTTCCCGGTCGGCGCCGACTTCGCCTCCGCCGACGCGGCGGACCGCCTCTTCGGCCAACTGGCCGCGGGGCTGGGCGAGCGCGGGCTCGACATCCTGGTCGGCAACGCGGGCATCGCGTCCACCAGCCCGATCGCCGCCGTCACCGAGGAGGAGTTCGACCGCCTCTTCACGATCAACGTCCGCACCCCGTTCCTGGTGACCCGGCGCGCGATCCCCCTGCTCAACGACGGCGGCCGCATCGTCACCATCGCCTCCACCGCCACCCGCGTCGCGGTCTCCACACAGATCGCGTACACCATGGCCAAGGCGGCGCTGGAGAGCATGACCCCGTCGCTGGCGAACGAACTGGGCGGCCGCGGCATCACCGTGAACACCGTCGCGCCCGGCGTGATCCGCACCGACATGACGGCAGGGCACACCGCGGTCCCGGAGGCCGCCGCCCAGCTCGCCGCGATCACCGCCCTCGGCCGCCTCGGCGAACCCGAGGACGTGGCCCGCACGGTGGCCTTCCTGGCCGGCCCGGACGGCGCCTACGTCACCGGCCAGCGCATCGACGTCTGCGGCGGGCTGTGGCTCGGGCCGATCATCCCCCGGCAGTGAGGTCCGGGGTTCCCCCGGCGGTCCGCCGGCGGCCCGACGCACACCGGTCGACGCGTTCGCCGGTCCCCCGGTCGGGACCGGCGGACGTACGGCTTCGGCCGGGGCCGTGTGCCGGCTGCGGACGTGGAACGGTGCCTGACGTCGGGCGGCGTGGCCGCCTCACCCCGGATTTCCGTCCCGGAGAACGCCGGGGCTGTGGCGACCGGCCGACTCTCCCGCTCTCCCGCCACCGCGTCAGGGGTGAGCCGACCGAGACGTTCCTGTCCCCTGCGGGGAGGTGCGCCTGCCCGAGGGGCCAAGCCCGCGGGTCGGCACGCCGGAACGCGCTCGCGCGGAGTGCGGACGACACGCCGTCGTGGACCGGCCGGACCGAACCCGCCGAGCCCGCGACCGGGTCGACCGGTCCACGCGCCCCGGGTGCCCAAGCCCGGCCGTTTTCAGCGTCCTCGCCCCACACCATCAGGAACCCACCGGACCGGACCCGCCGGGCCCGCCACGGGGGCCCTGTCGGGCTACGCGGCGCGGGTGCCCGCGCCGACCGGTTCGGCCTCCGGGATGAGGCGGACCTCGCCGGTGCCGGGACCGGCGCGGCGGGTGGCGCGCAGCAGGCGGGTCGCCGAGAGCACGGTGGCGGCCACCAGCAGCAGGTTGCGCGCGGTCAGCACCGCGATCGCCAGGGCGGAGCCGTCGAGCAGGTCGCGGAAGAGCAGCGGGAAGTCCAGCGTCGTCAGCACGGTCGCGGCGACCAGGAGGACGGCGACCGGCCGCTGCGAGGTGCCGCGGTGCAGCAGGCAGACGGAGGCCAGGCCGATCAGCCAGATCAGGTACTGCGGGCTCAGGACGCGGCTGGTGACGACGAAGAGCAGCACCGCCGTCAGCGCGGCGTCGGGCAGCACCCACGGCGCCCTGCGGTCGGCCCGCCGCCACCACCACAGCAGCCAGCAGAAGGCGAGGACCGAGCATGCCTCGCTGACCCAGACCGCCTCGCGGATCCACGGGCCGACGAACTCCATGGAGCCGTCACGCGGCATCCACTGGCCCGACCAGCCGAAGTGCCGGGCGATGTGGAACGGCAGCGCCGCCGTCGCCTCGACCTCGATGCCGCGTTCGCGCTGCGCGGCCAGGAAGTCGAAGGCCCCGGGCATGGCGACGGCGAAGCCGAGCGCGACGGCCGCGGCGGTGGCGGCCGCCGTGAGCAGCGCGGTGCGGGCGCGCGGGCCGGCCCGCAATCCGCTGAGCAGCAGCAGCGGCCAGGCCTTGACCATGGCGCCGAGCCCGACGAGCACGCCGAAGGCGAGGTCGGCCCAGCGGCGCCGGGTGCCCGCGGCTATCAGCGCGCCCATGGCCATGGCGGTCACGAAGACGTCGAAGCGGCTCCAGGGCAGGGTGATCAGCAGCGGCAGGCCGCCGATCCACAGCCACGCGGCCGCCGTGCCCGGCCCCTTGCGGAGCAGCACGGCGGTCACGGCGGCGTCGCACAGCGCGCAGCACACGATGAACGCGTGGCCGTAGTCCAGCACCGGCACCAGGCTCGGCGCGAGCAGCGGCAGCGCGGCGCCGGGCGGGTACTGCCAGGTGACGTCGGCGACGGGGAAGACTCCGGTGCGCAGCACCGCGTACCAGCCCGTGTAGACCTGCGAGACCGACGGGTCGAGGTCTCCGAGGCCGCTGAACGGGCCGAGGCGCAGCGACGCCCCCACGAGCAGCAGCCGGGTCACCGCCCAGGCCGTCCACTGCCCGCGTGCGTCAAGGCACCACCGCATCGTTTCGTTTCTCCCCTGTTCGGCGGTCCGGCCTCTGGAGAAGAGACGATGGAAACGACGCAGAGGTTGCCCGGCGGTAATCAGTTGTTGACGACCACCAGTCGTCCCGTGGTCGTCCCGTCCGCGACGCGCTGCACGGCGTCGGCGGCGCCGGTCAGCGGGACGCGCTCGCTCACCAGGGGCCTGATCGCGCCCTCGGCGGCCAGCCGGGTCAGTTCCTCGTGGCAGCGCCGGACGGCGGCCGGGTCGTGGGTGTTGTACAGGCCCCAATGCAGGCCGACGACCGAGTAGTTCTTCACCAGGGCGTGGTTGAGCCCGGGGCTGGGGATGGTGCCGCTGGTGAAGCCGACGACGACGATGCGGCCCTCGAAGGCGATGCATTTGGTGGAGCGGGTGTACGCGTCGCCGCCGACCGGGTCGTACACCACGTCGGCGCCGCGGCCTCCGGTGGCCTCCTTGACGACGGCCACGAAGTCCTCGCTGTGCCGGTCGACGACGACGTCGGCGCCGAGTTCCCGGGCGGTCTTGGCCTTCTCCGGGCCGCCGACGACACCGATCACGGTGGCGCCCGCCGCCTTGCCGAGCTGGACGGCGGCACTGCCCACGCCGCCCGCCGCGGCGTGCACGAGCAGGGTCTCGCCGGCCCGGAGCGCGGCGCGCCGGTGCAGGCCGAACCAGCCGGTCTGGTAGCCGATGTGGAGGGCGGCGGCCTCCGCGTCGTCCAGCGCCTCCGGCGCGGGCAGCACGCCGGCCGCGGGGACGACGGCCCGCTCGGCGAAGGCTCCGCCGGGCAGCGCCGCCGGGGTGATGACCCGGTCGCCGGCGCGGTGTCCTTCCACACCCTCACCGACGGCAGCTATCTCGCCGCAGAACTCGACGCCGGGGGTGAACGGCAGCGGCGGGCGCACCTGGTAGTGGCCGCGGCACAGCAGCGCGTCGGGGAAGTTGACGGCGGCCGCGCGCACCGTGAGCAGCAGCTCGCCGGGGCCGGGCTGCGGGCCGGGGACGTCCTCGAGGCGCATCGCATCGCGCGGCTCCCCGTTCTCGTGCACTCGCCATGCCTTCATGCGGTCGGCTCCCGGCTCCTGTTCAGGGCTGCCGCACGGAGTGCAGCAGCATGTCGGCGAAATCGGCGGCGACCTGGTCGGCGGACAGCGGTCCGTCCTCGCGGTACCAGGTGCCGAGGTGGTGCACCGCGCCGAAGAAGAAGTCGACGACGAGGTCGGGCCGGGCCTCCGCCCGGAACACCCCCTCGCGCTGTCCCTCCTCCACCAGGGCGCGGAACTTCTCGTGGTAGCGGCGGCGGTCGGCGCGCACCGCCTTCTGCTTCTCCGGGCTCAGCTGGTGGATGGACCGGAAGAAGATCTTGGTGTCGTCGAGGTTCTGGATGCTGGTGACGACGACGTCGGCGGCGGCCTCGACCAGGCGCCGCTGCACCGGCTCGTCGCGGTCGGCGATCGACTCCAGGCGCTCCATCTGCAGCCGCAGCACCCGGCCGTAGATCTCGTGCAGGAGGTCGTCCTTGCTACCGAAGTAGTGGTAGAGCGCGCCCTTGGTCACCCCGGCGGCCTCGACGATCTCCTGCACGGACGTCCGGTCGTAGCCGCGCTCGGCGAAGAGCCGGGTGGCCTCGGCGAGCAGCCGCTGCGGGACGGCGGTGGCGGCCGCCTTGGGTGGTGTCGTACTCCGTGCCATGGCCTGCCCTTTCTCCGTTCCGGTGCGCGGGACAGCGTACCGAGCGGTATGTCGTCAGTCCGCGCGTGCCCGCAACTCCCGGCGCAGGATCTTGCCCGTGGCGGTCTTGGGCAGCTCGGGAAGGACCTCGACGGTGCGGGGGTACTTGTACGCCGCGAGCCGGTCCTTGCAGTGCGCGATCAGCTCCTCCGCCGAGGCGGCGGCGTCCGGGCGCAGGCTGACGTACGCCTTCACCGACTCGCCGCGGTAGGTGTCGGGGACGCCCACGACGGCGGCCTCGCGCACCGCGGGGTGCGTGTAGAGCGCGTCCTCGACCTCGCGCGGCCACACCTTGAAGCCGGAGGCGTTGATCATGTCCTTCTTGCGGTCGACGACGTAGACCCAGCCGTCCTCGTCCATGAAGCCGATGTCGCCGGTGCGCAGTTCGCCGCCGGGCAGGGCCGCGGCGGAGGCCTCGGGGAGCCGCCAGTACCCGGGGACGACCATGGGGCCGCGCACCGCGATCTCGCCGTGCTCGCCGAACGGCACGTCCGCGCCCTGGTCGTCGACGATCCGCACGAGGGTGTCGGGACCGGGGACGCCGACCGAGAGCGTGCCGGAGACGGGGTCGACCGGGGCCTCCAGGCCGGGCGGGGTGCTGGTGGCCGGGGCGGTGCACTCGGTGAGGCCGTAGCCGTTGCGCAGGTAGTGGCCGAAGCGCGCCCGGAAGGCCTCCACCAGGGCCGGCGGCAGCGGCGCGCCGCCGGAGTACAGCAGCTGGAAGGAGGCGAAGTCCTCGGGCACGGCGTCCGGGTGGGCCATGAGCGCCATGTAAGCGGTGGACGGCCCGACCATGTAGGCGGGGCGGTGCTCGCGGAGCGCGTCGAGGACGACGCCCGCCTCGAAGCGGTACGCGAGGGCGACCGTCGCGCCCGCGGCGATGCCGGCGGCGAGCTGGCAGACCATGCCGGTGATGTGGAACAGCGGCGCCAGCGCGAAGATCGTCGCGCCGTCCGGCAGCACGCTGTGGGCGCGCTGCCGGTCGGCGTTGAAGCTGATGTTGCCGTGGGTGTTCATCGCGCCCTTGGGGACGCCGCTGGTCCCCGAGGTGTAGCTGATCAGCGCGATGTCCTCGCCGGTGAGCCCGGGATCGGGCAGGGCGGGGCCGACGGTGCCGGCGTGGGCGGCGGAGAGCAGGTCCTCTGCGTCCTCGGCGGCGTACCGCTGCTTCGGCAGGACCCGGTGGTCGTCGCGTGTCTGCAGGTCGAGCTCGCTGGTGGTCAGGGCGATGCGCACCGGGGAGTCGGCGGCCGTCTCGCGGATGTACGCGTCCCAGGCCCGCTCGGAGCACACCAGCGCGGCCACCTCGGCGTCCCGCAGGATGTGGCCGAGCTCGTGCTCCTTGTACATCGGGTTGACCGGGACGACGCTGCCGCCGGCCTTCCAGGCGGCGAGCAGGGCGACGGCGAACTGCGGGATGTTCTGGAGGACGATCGCGAGCCGGTCGCCGCGCACGAAGCCGCGTCCGACGAGGTGCCGGGCGAGTCCGTCGGAGAGCTCGTCGAGCTCGCGGTAGGCGATCCGGGCGTCGAAGTACGCGAGCGCGGTGCGGCCGGGCACGCGGTCCACGGTGGCGCGGAAGGCGTGCAGCAGCGTCGGCGGCGGGTCGGGGAGGGCGCGCAGCTCCTCCCGGAAGTGCTGGAGCCAGGGCTTGCTGTCGTACGAGGTCATGCCGCGCCGCCCTCCTCCACCTTGCGCTGCACCCGGTTCATGGCGTCGATCCAGTGGTCGGTGTCCCCGGCCCGGGCGGCGTAGTACCCGGCGGCCTCGGGGTGCGGCAGGATCAGGAAGCGCTCGTCCGCGATGCCCTGGAGCACAGCGTCCGCGACCTGCTCCGGCTCGATGGCGCCGGGCGCGAGGACGAGTTCGCCCACGGGGCCGGCCGAGCGCAGCATGTCGGTGCGCACGCCCTGCGGACAGACGGCGTGGACGCGGACGCCGCGGTGACGGTAGGTGACGGCCAGCCACTCGGCGAAGGCGAGGGCGCCGTGCTTGGTGACGGAGTACGCCGCGTCTCCGACCATGGTGAGCAGTCCGGCGGCGGAGACGGTGGCCACGAAGCGGCCCTCGCCGCGCTCCAGCCACTCGGGGAGCAGTTCGCGCGCCGCCCGGACGTGGGCCATGACGTTGACGTCCCAGACCCGCTGCCAGACCTCGTCGTCGGCCTCGGGGCCGGCCATGGCGCCGGTGCCGGCGTTGGCGCAGAACAGGTCGATGCGGCCGCCCAGCGCCTCGCGGGCGGGCCCGACCACGCCGGAGGCGTCACCGACCACGCAGCTGCCGCCGATCTCCTCGGCGACGGCCTCGGCGGCGGCCTTGTTCAGGTCGTTGACGACGACACGAGCGCCCTCCGAGGCGAATCTGCGGGCGAGCGCCGCACCGATCCCGCCTCCCGCACCGGTGACGACCACCCGGGCATCGCGCAGCGCTTCCATCGCGTCTCCTTCGACTCGTACGGCTCCCTCGCATACTAAGCGGTCGGTCACAGAGAGGGAAGGTCAAGCCCGCGGCAGCACCGGACATCGCCCGAGCGGCGCAGCCGGCTCCCGCGGCGCGCACGGGCCGGGGCCCGGCCGAAACGGCCGGGCCCCGGATCGCGTACGGGTGGTCGTCACCGCTCAGCGGTGCGCGGCGAACTCCACGACCTGCTGGTAGGTCGGGCGGTTCTGCCAGCTGATCTTGCCGTGCTTGATGCCGCCCAGCGGCCGCTGGATCACCGTGTCGGCACACCACTGGTCACCGGCCGAGCAGTTCTCGTCGCCCGGGTAGACCTGGGCGGCGGTCCTCGCGGCGGCCTGCTTCAAGGTGGTGATCAGGATGTCCCGGCACCCGCTCAGCGAGCCGCCGCCGCAGTAGTTCCTGGCCAGTCCGCCCTGGACGGGCTCACCGAGGACCGCGCGGATGTCCTTGTCGACATAGGACCACCAGCCGTACTGGAAGGCGCTCCCGGCGTGTGCGCCGGTCGGCCCGTGCCCGGCCGAAGGGGACTCGTCGACGGTCAGGTTGGCGGTGAGCGCCGCGTACAGCCCGCTGCCGAGGCCCGGTTCGAACTCGGCCTTCACCAGCAGCGGCCACCAGGCGTCCATGATGCGCACCGCGTCGGCGTTGGCGTAGGTGTGCGAACCCGCCGAGGTCTCCTTGCGCTTGGCGCCCGCGGTCACCCAGTCGCCCAGCTTCGTGACGGCGGCCGCCGCCGCGGGGTCGGAGACGGCGCTGCTGCGGATCACCTTCAGCAGGTTGGGCAGCACGTCCTCGCCGCGCAGATCGGTGAGGGCCGCGTCCGCCATCGCCCGGGTGAGCTGCGCCCGGGTGACCCCGCCCGCGGCGACGAGTTGCTTCACCCGGTCGTCGAGCAGGTCGCCGCGGTGCACGGACCCGTTGCCGAAGCCGGCCGCGTCGTACCCCTTGGCCTGCCGGTTGTTCCAGGAGACGTAGTAGTCCTGGTCGACGGACTGCGGGTGCTCGGCGGGCGGCGTCCAGTCGGCCGTGTTGTGCGCCGGGTCGAAGCCCTGCCACTCGTACGCGCTCTCGGCGCGCACCGGGAAGGTCGCGTCGACACCGGGCTGCCGGACCGGGTTGTCGCCGCTGTTGTAGTACGCCGTGTGCTGGGAGTCGGCGTAGAACCAGTTGAACGTGTAGTTGATGTGCTGCACGGCCTCCTCGAAGGAGGCGGGCCCGGTGACCGCGGACGGGTCGTTGAGCATCTGGAAGCCGACCACCGAGTCGGCCTCGTGCATGTAGGAGCTGCGCAGGCTGGTGAACGCCACCTTCTTGCCGCCGACGGTCCCGCGGTACTCCACGGTGCCGTACTTGGTCCGGTAGACCTGCATCCGGTACGAGCCGGCGGCCGTGCCGTCGGCGGTCGTCGGCGTCCAGGAGTTGCTGCGCTCCAGCTTCTCCATGGGCGTGCAGGTGCCGTGGTAGAGGTAGTGCACGTCGTCCTGGCACAGCTCGACGGCGTAGGTGTCCGTGATGTCCTGCGCGGAGGTCGTCGCGCTCCACGCGAAGTCCGGGCCGCGGCCCAGCTCCACGTACATGCTCAAGCCCGCGAAGGAGGCGCCGCGGGCGCTGATGCCGGGGCCCTGGATCTCCTGGAGCATCAGCAGCTGCGGCGCGAAGTAGCCGGTCTGCGGGCCGAAGACGGCGACCGGGTGGCCGCTGGCGGTGTGCGCGCCGCTGACGAGCAGGGCGTTGGACATGCCCCGGGTGTTGGCCGACAGGGCCGTCCGGGCGGCGCTCTTCGACGCGGCGGCGGCCTTGGCGGTCGCGCCGGTGCCGGTGCGGTCGTAGACCAGGGGCTCCTCGGTCACCGAGCCGGCGTCGGGCATCGCCGTGCCGCGCGGGCTGTCGGGGCGCACGGCGTACGGGAAGCTCTCGCCGTTGTGGACGGTGAGCGCCGCCTCGGGGTCGTCGCGCTCGCGGAAGGACTCCCAGACCCGGGTGCCCTCCTCGACGCCGTACTTCTCCTGGGCCGCCAGCAGCGACAGCGCGTTGGTCACCTCGCCGCCCCCGCCCGTGCCGAAGAGGGCGCCGATGACGGAGGCGAGCGCCACCAGGTCGGTGGGCTTGAACTTCTCGATGGTGCCGGCGTTGGTGATCGCGTCCTTGTGGCCGGTCAGCACGTACTCACCGGGGAAGTAGCGGCCGCTGTCGGAGGCGGCGATGTAGGCGTTGACGCCGTCGACGTACGCGGTGACGTCGGCGTAGGCCTGCTGGCCGCGGGCGCCGTTGTGGGAGGCGATCCAGTCGATCTGGGTCTGCAGATCGGCCTCGGTGTAGGGGGCGGCCCGCCAGAACTGCTGCTCCAGGCCCTGGTTGGCGAGCGCGCCGCCGGCGAACGAGGTCAGCTGGCCGCGGCCGACGTGCCGGAACAGGTCCATCATCCACAGGCGGTCCTGCGCCGCGGCGTACCCGGCGCCGAACTCCGTGCCGTAGCGGGTCGTCCCGGAGATGTGCGGGACGCCGGTCTTCTTGTCGCGCGTGATCGTCACGTCGCCGCGGGGCGAGACGGTGGACGCCACCTGCCCCGAAGGCACGCCGAAGGACGCGTCGTTGAAGAAGTTGTTGATCGTGGCGTTCGTCAGGGTCTGGTACCCGGTGGCCAGGTTGGCGTAGGGACCGAGCTGGTCCTCGGCGTGGTCGGGCTGGGTGCCGAAGATCTGGTTGAGCAGGATCTGGGCGAGAGTGGCGTTGCCGTTCTCCCCCGGCGGCAGGATGTCGGAACACTGCCCCTGGCAGTAGTCGTTGGGGGTGGCGGCGGCCGCGGGGGCCGCCCATGGGAGTGGCGCGAGGAGACTCGCCCCCAGCGCGAGCACCGCGGCGGCGGCACTCGCTCTCAGCTTTGACCTGAACCTGTCAATACGTGCGCGCATGACCGCTCCTCCCGAAGGCCGGTGTGACGCAGATTACTTCGAAGTTGACCCGCGAGTAAGGTGAACATGCGTCACGTTTTGACATCGCGAGATCGGCTGGAATTCACCGTCCCGGGGATGGATCCGGAACGCCGTCCGTTACGTCCATTCGACAGCGAAGCGAACCCGATGACGGAGGTGGCATGCCATGGCCGGATTCCGAAGTCTCGCGAGACAGGTGCGCGACCCGCGGTGGTCGCCCACCCAGCGCCGCACCTACCTGCGGCGATGCCTGGAGCGCTTCGCGCCGTACGGGCACCGGGCCACCTGGGACCACCTCTGCGCCCGCGCCGGCATCGCCCCCCAGGACCGCGAACCCGACCCGGCCCGGTTGCTGTCCGCCCTCGCGGAACTGGAGGAGGCACGAGCCGTCTGGCTCGCCTACGAACGGGAGTTCGCCGCCCGCCGCAAGGCGGAGAAGTTCTCCGGCATCCGGCAGCCCGGCGCCCTCGACGACTGGCACCGGCGCACCTGGGGCGGCAACGGGGTCGCCTGGTGCGACGACCCGCTCCTCCACCCCTCCGACCGGCTCGCGGACGTCCTGCGCCGCATCATCGCGGCGATCGACGCGGGAGCGGGACGGGTGTGCCCCGTCTGCGCGCGGGAACGGCTCCAGTGGCGCGACCGCCTCAACCACTACCCCGGGGCGGGACCGGTGTGCGCGCACTGCGGCATCGTGGTGCCGCTGCCGGTCCTGACGGGGGCCGCACGGGGGGAGCTGCTTGCGGCGGCGGGGTGACGGGGCGTCACGGTCCTCTGCCTTTTTCCCCGCCCGCCCTCCCGTGTGCCCTGTGAAGTCACGCGCCCCGGCGCAAGTTGTTGGGGGCCGGGTTCGGGGCCTCCGGGGCTGCCATTCTGGACAGCACATTTAGGTGCCTCAGGCACCCGCCTTGATCACTCCGGGTTGTGCACCCAAATATGCTCCACAGTCCAGAACACCACCCCTACGACCCCGCCCCCTCCGTGAGCTCTCGCGCCTGATCCCCGGTGGGTGGTGAGGACGCGGTCCGGGGTCAGCCCAACATTGGTGCGGCGCAGCTCACGTGCCCAACGCTTACGCGGTCGCTAGCGCTTGGTCGCCAAAGTCACTGGTCGCGGTGAGGCCCTCGACGAAGGACCGGAAAACCGGGGCAAGGACCAGCTCGTCCTGTCGATCCGCGTCGAACCACGTCACTGCTGGTTCCGCGTGCCGGCCGGATGCCCGGTAGTCGAGCGCAATCCAGTAATGCCCGGCGCCGGAGAGGAGCACGAGAGGTGCGGGAAGACCCCATTCCTCGACCAGGTACGGACTGTCCACCAGTGACACCGTGTGTTCGCGGTCACCGATGCCCATCAACTGGTCGAACGGGACGTGATCGGCACTCCAGGAGGTCGGCCGGTCTGTCGGAAAGGCGTCCCGTTGGGCGGCGCATTCGCCCCCGTTCTGGGCGCGTAGCAGCTCAACGAGCGAAGTGGGGAGCGTGACATCGAGCAACAGCTCGGCACCACGCACTGCCTCATCGGTCAGCGGCGGGTGCACAGCGTAACCGCTGCCGGGTTTCCAGAAACCGGCCTGCACATCTTCGAAGCGTGCCATGGGCGGCATCGTAGGAGGTGTCCGGGGGCGACCGAGGCAGGTGCGGTGCCCCCGGACCGCCTCCATACCCCCCGCCGGGGATCAGGCGCGATACGAGACCTGAGGGGGCGGGGTCGTAGGGGTGGTGTTCTGGACTGTGGAGCATATTTGGGTGCGTGACCCGGAGTGCGCAGGCGAGGGTGCCTGAGGCACCTAAATGTGCTGTCCAGAATGGCAGCCCCGGAGGCCCCGAACCCGGCCCCCAACAACTTGCGCCGGGGCGCGTGACCTTGCCGGGCACACGGGAGGGAGGGCGGGGTAAGGCTGGCACGTGGGGGGCGCGCGGTGCGACGATGCCCACGCCCCGACCAACGTGGACAGGACGGTACCGGCATGGCCGAACTGCACGATCTGACCGCACTGGAGCAAGCCGCCGCGATCCGGGCCGGGGAGGTGTCCCCGGTGGAACTCGCCGATCACTATCTGGCCCGTGTCGACCGCCTCAACGACACCGTCGGCGCGTACCTCACCGTCACCCCCGAGATCGCCCGCAAGCAGGCCGCCGACGCCGAGTCGGAGGCGCTGGCGGCCCGCCGCGAGGACCGCGTGCGGGAGCTGTCGCCGCTGCACGGCGTGCCCGTGCCCGTGAAGGACCTGAACTTCGTGGCGGGCGTGCGCTGCACGCTCGGCTCGCGGGCGTACGCCGACCACGTTCCGGACGTCGACGACCACGTGGCGGCGCGGCTGCGCGCCGCCGGAACGGTCCTGCTGGGCAAGACGAACACCCCGGAGTTCGGGCTGCCCTGCTACACCGAGAACGAGCTGGCCCCGCCCGCCCGCACCCCGTGGGACCTGGCGCGGTCCGCCGGTGGCTCCAGCGGCGGCGCGGCGGCCGCGGTCTCCGCGGGGCTGGCGCCGATCGCGCAGGGCAGCGACGGCGGCGGCTCCATCCGCATCCCCGCGTCGGTGTGCGGTCTGTTCGGCATCAAGCCGAGCCGCGGCCGGGTGAGCTCCGGGCCGGTGCAGCACGACGTGAGCGGACTGAGCACGAGCGGCCCGCTCGCCCGTACCGTCGCGGACGCCGCAGCGCTGCTGGACGTGCTCGCGGGCGGGATGCCGGGCGACCCGTACGGCGCGCCCTCGCTGCCGCCGGGCGAGACGTTCGCCTCGTACGCCGCCCGGGAGCCGGGCACGCTGCGCGTGGTGGGGCTGCCCCGGCCGCCCGTGCCGGGGGCCGAACTGCACCCCGACTGCCGTGCGGCGTACGACGGCACGGCCGAGCTGCTGCGTGAACTGGGCCACCAGGTCGACGAGGTGGAGCTGCCCGTCGACGACGGGCTCCGGGACGCCTTCACCCGCGTGTGGGGCGTGATGGCCGCCGTCTACCCGGTCGCGCCGGAGCGGGAGGAGCTGCTGATGCCGCTCACCCGGCACTTGCGTGCCGAGGGCGCCGCGGTCCCGGGGCCGGACTTCGCGGCGGCGCTGTACGCGTTCCGCGCCCTGGGCCAGTTGATCGCGGACGCGCTGCTGTCCTCGTACGACCTGGTGCTGACCCCGACGCTGGCGCAGCCGCCCGCGCCCGTGGGCCCGGCGGGGCTGCGTCACGACGCCGATCCGGCCGCGGAGTTCGCGGGGCTGGCGGCCTTCACCCCGTTCACCCCCGTCTTCAACGCGACGGGGCAGCCGGCGGTGAGCGTGCCGCTGCACTGGACCGGGGAGGGCCTGCCGATCGGGGTGATGTTCGGCGGCCGCTACGGCGACGAGGCGACGCTCATCTCGCTGTCGGCGCAGCTGGAGGCGGCCCGTCCGTGGGCGGGGCGCAGGCCGGAACTCTGGTAGCGGGCGCGGTGCGCGGCGGTTGCCCGGCGAGCAGCCGCCGCGCGCCCGGCCCCTGTTCGCCGAGCACGTCGCCCGGGTTGGACAGGGCACAGCGGTCCAGGGAGAGGCAGCCGCAGCCGATGCAGTCGTCGAGGCTGTCGCGCAGGCGGACGAGCTGCTCGATGCGGGCGTCGAGTTCGGACCGCCAGCCCGCGGACAGCCGCGCCCAGTCGGCACGGTCCGGGGTGCGTCCGGCGGGCAGGCCGTCCAGGGCCTCGCGGATGGCCGCGAGGGGCATGCCGACCCGCTGGGAGGCGCGGATGAAGGCGACCCGGCGGAGGGTGTCGCGGGTGTAGCGGCGCTGGTTGCCGGCGGTGCGGCGGCTGCGGATGAGGCCCTTGGACTCGTAGAAGTGGAGTGCCGAGACCGCCGCGCCGCTGCGTGCGCTGAGCTGGCCGACGGTCAGTTCGCGGGTGTCCGTGGGGATGGCGGTCATTCCCCGACTCTACGAGAGCGTGGTGAGTTTCTTGCGGCGCGGGACGCTCGCCCGCCACAGCCGGGTGCAGGAGACCGCGGTGGCGGCGACGAGCAGGGCGTTGCGGATCGCGACGACGCTGGTGCCCTGCCAGGAGTTGCTGACGACCTCCTCGAAGAACAGGGGGTAGTCGACGGTGGTGACGGCGGTGGCGACCAGTAGCAGGACGGTCACCGGGCGCTGGGTCGTCTGACGCATCGTCAGACAAACGGCGCCGAGCCCGATCAGCCAGATCAGGTACTGCGGGCTGATGACGCGGCTGGTGACGGTGAAGAGCAGCACGGCGGTCATCGCGGCGTCGTAGGGGGTGGCCGGGGTCCAGCGGACGGCCCGCAGGCGCCACACCAGCAGCCACACCAGGGCGCCGCCGGTGAGGACGAGGGAGGTGGTGGCCACCCAGTTCACGTACGGGCCGATGAACTCCATGGAGCCGTAGTGCGCCCGTACGCGGCCGGACCAGCCGAGCAGTCCCGCGACATGGAGAACGGTGCCGCCGAGCGACTCGACCTCGACCCCGCGGTGGTGCTGCGCGTCGACGAAGCCGGTGGCGCCGCGGAAGAACACGGTGAGCACGGCGAGGAGCGCGGCCGCGGACATGCCGAGCGCGGTCCAGGCCTGGCGGGTCGTACGGCCGCGCGGGGTGCCCAGCACGGTCAGGGCGGGCCAGAGCTTGATCATGGCGGCGAGCCCGACGAGCGCGCCGCCCAGCCGGGGCCGCGCGGGCACCGCGAGCAGGGCGCACACCGCGACGGCGGTGACCAGGAGGTCGTACCGCGAGTAGGGCAGGTGCATCAGCAGGGGCAGTCCCAGCACCCACATCCAGGCCCCGGTGATGCTGCGGCCCGGCCGGTTCCACCCGGCGCGCACCAGGGCGGCGAGGACGAGCGCGTCACCGAGGAGCGAGAGCAGTACGAAGCCCTGGAGGTAACTGACGCCCGGCAGCAGGGCGGGGGTCAGCATCACCAGGGCGGCGCCGGGCGGGTACTGCCATGTCACGTCGCGGACGGGGTACGTTCCGCGTTCGAAGCCGTGACTCCAGTGCTGGTAGAGGTGGTAGACCTCGCGGGCGATGTCCCCGTGGCCGGCGCGCAGCAGGGCGAGCATGACCACCCGGCTGGAGAGCCAGTACGCGCCGAGCGCGACCCACGCCTGCGGCCAGGTGGACGGGCGCAGCAGGACGCGGCGGTCGCCGGGGAGGGTCGGCCCGCTGCCGTACCGGACCTCCGTGGTGTCCCAGTCGTGCGGGCTGGTCTCCGTCCGGGCCTCGGCCACTGCCGCCTCCTCCATCGCCATAACGCCACATTCGGGGCATATGGCTAAGCAAGATAGCCACAAACCAGACATGTGCTTCGCGATACGCGCCGGAGGACGGGGCGTTGACAGGGATCCGCCCGTCGCAGCATGCTGAGCAAGCGCTTGGACAGTACGGGAGGCATGACATGGGACAGCCCAGGATCTTCAGCTCGGTGGACGAGCTGAAGGCCGCCGTCGGCGAGGAACTCGGCACCACCGAATGGCTGGAGGTCGACCAGAAGCGGATCGACCTCTTCGCCGACGCCACCGGCGACCACCAGTGGATCCACGTGGATCCGGAGAAGGCGGCCCAGGGCCCCTTCGGCACCACCATCGCGCACGGCTATCTGACGCTCTCGCTGATCCCGTCCTTCACGCCCGAACTGATGCGCGTCGAGGGCGTGACGATGGGCGTCAACTACGGTGTCAACAAGGTGCGCTTCCCCTCACCCGTGCCGGTGGGTTCGCGGCTGCGCGCCACGGGCCAGGTCGCCGAGGTCACCGAAGTGCCGGGCGGGGCGCAGCTCGTCGCCCGCATCACCGTCGAGCGCGAGGGCGGCGACAAGCCGGTCTGCGTCGCCGAGACGGTCGTGCGCTTCTACCTCTGACCGCCGGCCCGCGGCCTCATCCCCTGCCGGGACCGGCCGGACCGTACCCGGCCATGCGCAGGGCGAGATCGGCGTAGAGCGCGCCGATCTCGTCCGGTGTGCGCCGCCCGCCGGGATTGAACCAGCGCGCCACGTCGATGCACAGGGACAGCAGCGCGACCGTCGTGCCGGGCACGTCGGGGACGTCGAACTCCCCCGCGCGCACGCCGTCGCGCAGGATCGAGCGGACCGCCTCCTCGCTCTGCCGGCGCAGTTCCACGACCTCGGTGTAGTGCTCGGGGCCGAGCGCGCCCAACTCGTACTGCACGACACGGCCGGTGGTGTGGTGCTCCGCGTGCCAGCGGACGAACGCCCGCACGGCCTCCGCCAGACGCGCCGCCGGGGAGCCCTCGCCGTCCGCGGCCCCCTGGAGCAGCCCGAGGGAGAGCCGGTGACCGACCACGCTGATCTGGTAGAGCAGCTCTTCCTTGGTCTTGTAGTGGATGTAGAGCGCCGCCGGGCTCATGCCGGCGCGGCCCGCGATGTCCCGGGTGGTCGTCGCGTGGTAACCGCGCTCGGCGAACGCCTCGACCGCGGCGATCACCAGCCGCCGGGCGGCATCAGGGGTGATACCGGTCCAGGCCTCGGTCCGCTCCGACTGCTCCGCCTCCACGTCCATGGCGGACACCCTACATGCCCGCTGAGCAAGCGCTTAGATACCAAGCGGTCGGTCGAACGGGGAGCGGGAGCGGCGGCCGGGTCCCTCAGAACGCCGAGACACCGGTCAGGTCGCGGCCGATGAGCAGCTTCTGGATCTGGCTGGTGCCCTCGTAGAGCGTCATGACGCGGGCGTCGCGCAGCAGCTTCCCGACCGGGTACTCGTCGATGTAGCCGTAGCCGCCGAACACCTGGAGCGCGTTGTTGGCGCAGCGCACCGCCGCCTCACTGGCGAACAGCTTGGCCTTGGACGACTCCGCCGCGAAGGGCTGACCGCGGTCGATCAGATCGGCGACGCGCCAGGTCAGCAGGCGGGCGGCGTCCACGTCCAGGGCGATGTCGGCGATCAGCTCCTGCACCAATTGGTGCGCGGCGATGGGCCGCCCGAACTGCTCGCGCTCCTTGGCGTAGCCCACGGCGGCGTCCAGGGCCGCCTGGGCGATGCCCACGCAGCCGGCGGCCACCGACATCCGGCCCTTGGCCAGCGCCGACATCGCCACCGAGAAGCCCTTGCCCTCGGGCGCGAGCATCGCGGCGTCCCGGACGCGCACGTCCTCCAGCACCAGCTCGGCGGTCGCCTGGCCGCGCAGACCGAGCTTGCCGTGGATCTCGCGGCGGGTGAGGCCAGGGGTGTCGGTGGGCACGAGGAAAGCGCTGACACCCTTGTGGCCCGGGGTGTCATTGGTGCGGGCGAAGAGCAGCACGACGTCGGCCCAGGTGCCGTTCGTGATGAACATCTTCGAGCCGTTGACCACCCAGTCGCCGCCGTCCCGGCGGGCCCGGGTGGTGAGGTGGGCGGCGTCAGAACCCGTACCGGGCTCGGTGAGGCCGAAGCAGCCGACGGCCTCGCCGGAGGTCAGCCGGGGCAGCCAGGCGCGCTTCTGCTCCTCGCTGCCCCAGTGGGCGACGGACTTGGCCACCAGGCCGAGGGAGACCGAGACGATGCCGCGCACGGACGAGTCGCCGCGGCCCAGTTCCTCGGTGACCAGGCAGTACGCGAGGTGGTCGCCGCCCGAGCCGCCGTACTCCTCCGGAACGGTCAGCCCGAGGAAGCCCACCGCGCCCAGCTTCTTCACGATGCCGCGGTCCACGCTATCGGCGCGGTCCCAGGCCGTCGCGTGCGGCGCGATCTCGCGCTCGGTGAATTCTGCGGCCAGGCGGCGGACCGCGGCCTGCTCCTCGGACAGCTCAAGATTCACGACGCACCTCGGGGTGGGATCCACTCATAAATTAGCAGTGCTAGTTTCTTGCTCGCAGCCTCTACTATGTGCCGCATGGCCCGCCCCCGCAAGCCCCTGCTCAGCCGCGAGCGCATCGTCGCCGCGGCGCTCGCGCTGGTGGACGCCGAGGGGCTGGCGGCCGTCTCCACCCGGCGGCTCGCCGCGGAACTGGGGGTGAGCGGGCCGAGCCTGTACAACCACTTCCCGACCAAGGACGAGATCCTGGACGCGGTCGCCGACGCCGTCGTCGCCGAGGTCGACCTCGCGATGTTCGAGGACGGCCGCGACTGGCCCGACGCGCTCGTGACGTGGGCCCGGTCCTACCGTGCCGCCCTCGCGGCCCACCCCCACATCGTGCCGTTCCTCGCCCAGGGCCCCGGACGCCGCCCGGCCGGGCTCCGCATGGCCGACGCCGTCTTCGGCGGCATGACCGCCGCGGGGTGGCCGCCCGCCCACGCGACCCGGGTCGGCGCGCTCATGCGGTACTTCGTCGCGGGGTCGGCACTGGGCTCCTTCGCGCGGGGCTTCGTCGACGACCCGACGGCGTACGACCCGGCGGACTACCCGCACCTCGGCCAGGCCCACCTGCTGGCGGAGCGTCAGCAGCACGTGGACGAGGGCGCGTTCGAGACGGGACTGCGGGCCCTGGTGGACGGGCTGTCCGTGCAGTTCGCCGCACTGTCGCGCTGACCGGCGCGGGCCCGCTGTCGGTGGCGGGTGCGACGATCTGCCCATGACGGACACGACCTTCGACTGGCGCTCGTTCCTCGAGCGGTGGAGCGAGGAATGGGCCGACGCCCAGGACCCGGACTCCCTCACCGAGGACGACGCGCGGGCCCTTCGCGACCGATGGCTGGGCTTCGCCCCCGCGGACGCGGAGCGCACAGCGGAGGCGGAACGCCGGCTGGGACGCCGACTGCCGCCGTCCTACCGGGCGTTCCTGGAGGTGAGCGACGGGTGGCGGCACGCGGGCGGGTTCGTCTGGCTGCTGGCGGGGACGGAGACGGCACGCTGGCATCAGGACGCGGACGGCCTCGCCAAGGTCTGGCGGGAGGCCATCGGCCACGACCCCTCGCCGGAAGCGGTGATGGAGATCGGCCTCTGGACGGACGGCCTCCAACTCGACGAGGTGTCCGACCTGGCGTACGTGCTGCTGCATCCACTCGACGTCGGTACCGACGGCGAGTGGGCCCTGTACCACTATCGGAGCTGGGCAGCTGCGCCGCCGCGGCGATACGCGTCCTTCCAGGAGTTCATGGAGGACATGTACCGGGAGTTCCATCAGCTGTCCGCCGTGCGCGGCGGACGGGAGTTCGCCAACGCGACGACACGGGCACTGGACGCCACCGTGGACAGCGCCCGGCGTGACGCGCTGGCCGGTCGGTACGAACGGGCCGAGATCGCTCTCTCAAAAGCCGAGGGATTCGGGCGGCCGCGGGCGAAGGCACTGCGCGACCAGATACGGCGGCTGCAGCGCACCAGGGACAGGCCCGACTTCGCGGGACATGCCCTCGATCCCGGGTACGCGCCGGAATTGTTGCCGGTGCTCGCCGACGAGCACGTCCGGGGCGGAGGTGACGAGGCCTCGTGGGACCTCGTCGTACGGGGTGCGTCCGACGAGGTCCGCGCCTTGGGCGAGGAGTTGCTGCGGCGCATACGGGAGGGGACCTACTGGTACACGGCTCCGGGTGCCTTCGGGGAGGCCGTCGACCGGGCGCGGGAGCAGGCGCGGTGGGGCGGGACCGATGCGGCCTGGCGCACCCTGCGCGCGGCGCTGCCGTACTGGGAGCCGTCGGGCCCGGATCTGCTCGCTCCGCTGGGTCTGCTCGCGGACCCGCTCCTCGGGCCGCTGATCACGTCGGAACGCGGACAGGAACTGCTGGCCACCCCGCGCGCCGGCGAGGCAGGAGTGGTACCCGAACCGGCAGCCGACACCGATCCAGCCGGCCTCGCATGGATGGCATCCAGGTACCGACGGGGTTACCGCTTCGTCCTCGTGGAGGGCACCGAGCCAGATGCACTGCCCGCCCTTCTCGGCGCGGACGGGGAAAACGGCTTCCATGAGCCGATGACGCCCCGGGAGACGCGCACTCAGCCGCGGAACTACGGCAACTCGGCCTACGACGACAAGGCGTTCATGGCCGTCGGCCGCGCCGGTGAAGGGTGGTGCTTCGCCTTCGACGGACGGCCCAATCTCTTCAGCGAACGACGGTTCGTCTCGCCGGCAGCCGCCGCGTCCAGGGCCGGACGCGCCGTCGTGGTCTGGGGCGCCCCCGGCGGGGCGTACGGGCCGAGGTCGTTCGACCTCTTCCATCTGTCGGTCGCCGACAACGGCGAGGAGTCGTACGCGTTCACCGTTCACGGCACCGAGGTCCGGCGGAGCGGCAGTGTGCCGCCGGACCTCGATCCGGATCGTCTCTTCTCGCCCGAGGGCCTCCCCAGGGAGGGAGAACTGCGCGCCCTGGAGGCCATAGCCGCCGCGTTCGGGGTGACGTTGCCGCGTTTCGCTTTGACGCCGGGCTACCTGCCCACCTTCACGACCCGCTCGTGGACGCGGCCTCCAGGGCCGGGCGAGAGATATTGGACGGTGACCGTCGGTCAGGGGTGAGCGGTCCTCAGAAGACCACCAGGGCCCGCCCGCCGCGGCCCGCGAGCATCGCGTCGAACGCGTCGGGGATGCCCTCCAGGGCGATGCGCTCGGTGACCATGGCGGACAGGTCGAGGCGGCCCGCACGGATGTGGTCCGCGAGGACCGGCAGGTCGCGGGCCGGGTCGCTGTTGCCGTAGACGCAGCCCGCCAGCGTGCGGCCGAAGTGGAAGATCTCCAGGGCGGAGAAGGAGACCATG
The DNA here is from genome assembly GCF_040644455.1 of Streptomyces sp. NPDC046977. Classification (NCBI taxonomy): domain Bacteria; kingdom Bacillati; phylum Actinomycetota; class Actinomycetes; order Kitasatosporales; family Streptomycetaceae; genus Streptomyces; species Streptomyces sp. NPDC046977. The sequence continues at coordinate 101,939 of NZ_JBEYWO010000009.1, read as the reverse complement.
TCCTGCTTGCCGCCGATGCCGACGACCGTCGTCCGGCCGCCGCGTCGCGTGGAGGACCAGGCGGCGCGGATGGTCTCCGAGCGGCCCACGCACTCGATGGCGACGTCCGCACCGTGGCCGCCGGTCAGGGCGCGGACCCGCTTGGCGAGGTCGTCGCCCGCGACCAGGAACCCGGTCGCGCCGGCGGCCCGGGCCAGTTCCTCCTTGGCCGGGGAGACGTCGACGGCGAGGATCGTTCCCGCGCCGGCGATGCGGGCGGCCTGGAGCACGGCGAGGCCGACCCCGCCGACACCGAGGACGAGGACGGACTCGCCGGGACGGACGGCGGCGGAATGGTGGACGGCGCCGTAGCCGGTGAGCACGGCGCAGCCCAGGAGGGCGGCCTCGGTGAGCGGGACGCCGTCGGGCAGCGGGAGGACGGCGGCGGCCGGGACCACGGTCTCCTCGGCGAAGGCGGCCGTGCCGAGGCCCGGGTAGAGCTCGTCGCCCCCGGTGGCGAGCTTGGCGTACGGCGCGGCCGCCGCCGCGCCCGCGTTGGCGCAGAGCCAGGGCTCGCCCAGGCCGCAGTAGTGGCAGGTACCGCAGGAGGGCGCCCAGTTGAGGACCACGGGGTCGCCGGGGGCGAGGCCGGTGACGTCCTCGCCGACGGAGACGACCGTGCCCGCGCCCTCGTGGCCGAGGACCGCGGGCACGGGCTGGCGGAGCGTCCCGTTGGACAGCGACAGGTCGGAGTGGCACACGCCGGCCGCCGCGAGGCGCACCCGGACCTGGCCGGGGCCGGGGTCGGGCAGCTCGATGTCGGCGATGGCCAGGGGCGCGTTGACGGCGGACAGGACGGCGGCGCGGACCACGGTGTTTTCTCCTGCGCTCAGGGGTTCGGGGGCGACGGGCGGTCGGGAGGGGTCAGAACTGGAGGGACTTGGTCTGAAGGTACTCGGCCAGGCCGTGCGGGCCGAGTTCGCGGCCGACGCCCGACTGCTTGTAGCCGCCGAAGGGGGCGGACGGGTTGAAGCGGCCGCCGTTGATGTCGACCTGGCCGGTCTCCATGCGCCGGGCGAAGGCGACGGCCTCGGCGTCGTCGCCCGCCCACACCGCGCCCGCGAGGCCGTAGACGGTGCCGTTGGCGATGCGCAGGGCGTCGTCCTCGTCCTCGTACGCCAGGATCGACAGGACCGGGCCGAAGATCTCCTCCTGCGCGATGGTCATGCCGGGGCGCACGTCGGCGAAGATCGTGGGGCTGACCCAGTAGCCCAGCGCGCGGGGCGCGTCGGGGCCGCCGGCGACGAGGCGGGCGCCCTCGGCGAGGCCCTGCTCGATGTAGCCGCGGACGCGGGCCTGCTGCTTGGCGTTGACGACGGGGCCGATGCGCTCACCGGGGACGTACTTCGCGGCGGCGGCCGCGGCGAGGGCGACGGCCTCGTCGTACTGGTCGCGGTGGACGAGCATGCGGGTCCAGGCGCTGCACGTCTGGCCGGTGTTGGACATGACGTTGGCGACGCCGACGTTGACGGCCTTGGCGAGGTCGGCGCTCGGGAGGATGACGTTGGCGGACTTGCCGCCGAGTTCCAGGGCGACCCGCTTGACCGCGGCACCGGCGGTGGCGGCGATCTGCTTGCCGACGGCGGTGGAGCCGGTGAAGGAGACCAGGTCGACGTCCTCGTGCGCGGCGAGCGCCTGCCCGGCGACCGGGCCGAGACCGGTGACAAGGTTGAACACCCCGGCGGGCAGGCCCGCTTCGTGGACGGCCTCGGCGAAGAGCTGGGCGACCAGCGGTGTGTCCTCGGCGGGCTTGAGCACGACGGTGCAGCCGGCGGCGAGGGCGGGGGCGGCCTTGGCGACGATCTGGTGCAGCGGGTAGTTCCAAGGCGTGATCGCGCCGACGACGCCGACCGGCTCGTGGAACACGGTGGAGTTGCCGATCCGCTCCTCGAAGGCGTGACTCGCGGCGAGTTCGGCGTACGAGCCGGCGACCTTGACGGGGAGGTCGGCGTGGACGGCCTGGGCGAAGGCCAGGGGCGAGCCGAGTTCGGCGGCCACGGTCTCGGCGATCTCCTCGCGGCGGGCGGCGAGCACGTCGCGCAGCGCGCCGATGCGGGCGGCCCGGTCGGCGGGCGCCGTGGCGGCCCAGCCGGGGAAGGCGGCGCGCGCGGCGCGCACCGCGGCGTCCACGTCGGCGGCGGTGCCGGCGGGCACGGTGGCGAACACCTGCTCGTCGGCGGGGTTGACGACGGCGATCGTCTCCGTACCGGCGGCGGGCCGCCAGTCGCCGTCGATGTACATCCCGTCGTGCGGCTTCATCCGTTGTCCTCCCGGGCGGCGTTGCCTTGGCCCGCCCAAACTAGCGCCGATAGTTTTTTGGTGCCAGGGCGGCACTCCGTGCAGTGGACCACGCGGTGGCGACCCGGGCGGGGAGGCCGTCGCGCACGGGCGGGTGAAGCAGGCCGCCGTCCGCCGTCCCATCCTTCCGGGTGAACGGGGACGCCCTCGTCGGCACACCATACCGACCGGTAGGCATGTGGGGTAGCGATCCCGCGCCGCCCGGCGGAACCCGCGGCGGACGGGCTCCCTCAGGCGTCCAGGACGCGGGCGAGGTAGGCCCGCAGCAGTTCCTTGGTCTCGGCGACGAGGACGGCGTCGCCCTCGGGATCGGTACGGAAGGCCAGCTTCAGCAGCGCGTCGGCCGCCTCGACACCGACGACGAAGGCGGTGCGCAGCCGTTCCTCGCCGGCCGTCACGCCGAGCCGGCCCGCGAGCAGCGACCGCAGGCCGTCGGCGAGTTGGTGGTTGGCCTCGTCGTTCGCGGCGGCTCCCGGGGCGGGTCCGGCGAAGCTGACGAGGGCGAAGCCGGGCACCGTGCGGCGCATGGCGACGTAGTGGTCGACAACGACGTCGACCAAGTCGACCAGGTCGGCCACGCGACGCCGGTCGCCGGCGCCGGTGTCCGTGCCTGGCGCGCCGGGCCCGGCGGCGTCGAGCAGGGCGGTGACACCGGCGAGGTACTTCTCCAGGTTGCGGCGGGCCAGCGCGTCGGCCATCGCGCGCTTGTTGGAGAAGAAGCGGTAGACCGAGCCGATCGGGACCCCGGCACGGGCGGCCACGGCACGGGTGCTCAGCTCCTCGTAACCGCCCTCGTCGAGGACCGCCGCCGCCACGTCGAGGATCCGGGCGAGGCGTTCGGCACTGCGCTGCTGGACGGGGACCCGCCGGAGACCGCTGCCGCTGCTCTGCACGGGACTCATCATGCCGGTCGGACAGGTTTTCCACAGGTGCCCGACGACCCCTTGCGGGCCGGATTCCTCTGCTTGACCATAGGAATCGTGACCAGCACTGAGATCAAGGACCTGGAGTACCTTCCGGGCTTCGGCAACGAGCACGTCAGCGAGGCCGTGCCGGGCGCCGTCCCGGTGGGCCGCAACTCCCCGCAGCGCGCCCCGCTCGGGTTGTACGCGGAGCAGCTGAGCGGCACCGCGTTCACCGAACCGCGGCATCACAACCGCCGCTCGTGGCTGTACCGCATCCGCCCCTCGGCCGCGCACCCGCCCTTCCGGCGGATCGCGAACGGCGCGCTGCGCAGCGCGCCCTTCCAGGAGACCGAGGCCGATCCCAACCGGCTGCGCTGGAGTCCGCTGCCGATACCGCAGGGCCCGGCGGACTTCGTGGACGGCCTGGTCACCGTCGGCGGCAACGGCGACGTGCTGCGCCGCGAGGGCATCGGCATCCACTGGTACGCCGCCAACCGCTCGATGGACGCCCGGGTCTTCTCGTCCTCCGACGGCGAGCTGCTGATCGTGCCGGAGCGCGGCGGCCTGCTGCTCCGCACCGAACTCGGCCTGCTGGCCGCCGAGCCGGGGCACGTCGCGCTCGTCCCGCGCGGGGTGCGCTTCCGTGTCGAGCTGCTGGACGCCGACGCGCGCGGCTACGTCTGCGAGAACTACGGGCAGCACTTCCGCCTCCCCGACCTCGGCCCCATCGGGGCGAACGGGCTGGCGCACGCCCGGGACTTCATGGCGCCCGTCGCCGCGTACGAGGACCGCGAGGAGCCCGTGGAGGTGGTCAACAAGTTCGGCGGCAACCTCTGGGCCGCCGAGTACGACCACTCGCCGCTGGACGTCGTGGGCTGGCACGGCAACCTGGTGCCGTACGTGTACGACCTGCGCCGCTTCAATGTGATCGGCTCGGTCAGCTGGGACCACCCCGACCCGTCGATCTACACGGTGCTGACCTCGCCCTCCGACACCCCCGGCCTGGCCAACGCCGACTTCGTGGTCTTCGCGCCGCGCTGGCTGGTCGGCGAGGACACCTTCCGGCCGCCGTACTTCCACCGCAATGTGATGAGCGAGTTCATGGGGCTCGTGGAAGGGGCGTACGACGCCAAGGCCGAGGGCTTCGTGCCCGGCGGCGCCTCGCTGCACAACATGATGTCGGCGCACGGCCCGGACCGGACCACCTTCGACAAGGCCAGCGGTGCGGAGCTGGTGCCGCAGAAGATCGACGACGGGCTGGCGTTCATGTTCGAGACGCGCTGGCCGGTCGTGCCCACGGCGCAGGCACTGGCGGCGGAGCACCTGCAGCGGGGGTACGACGAAGTGTGGCGGGGGCTTGAGCGACACTTCAGGCCATGACGACGAGCCCCGGCCTCTTCGCCCCCGACTCGCTGGTCCTGAACCGCAAGCTGCCCTTGTGGTACCAGGTGTCGCAGTCGCTGCGCGCCTCGATACTCGGCCGCAGGCCGGACGCCCCGCTGCGGCTGCCGACCGAGGACGTCCTGGCCGGGCACTACGGGGTGAGCGTGCTGACCATGCGGCAGGCGCTCAAGGAGCTGGAGGAGGAGGGGCTGATCAGCCGGCACCGCCGGCGCGGCACGTTCATCGAGCCGGCGGCGCGGCGCGGTGCCCCGGTCCGGCTGCTGGGCTCGGTCGACGCGATCGTGGCCCAGCAGTCCGGGGAGCGCACGAGCGTGCTCGGGCACGGGCCCGAACCGGTGCCCGCGGAGTACGCCGAGTACTTCCCCGGAGTGGCGGGGACGGTGGCGTACCGCAGGCTGCGGTGCGACGAGACCGGTGAGCCGGTCAACTGGGCGGAGAACTTCGTGCTGCCCGAGCTCGCGGAGCGGATCGACCTGGCGGACCTGGCCCGCTGGCCGATGACGAAGGTGCTGCGCGACGCCCTGGGGGTGCGGATCAGCCGGATCACCGACACCGTGGAGGCCCGTCTCGCCGATCCGGACACCGCACGCCTGCTGCGGGTGCCGCTGCTCAGCCCGATCCTGCACTGCACGGGGGTGAGCTACGACGAGTCGGGGCGCGTCGTCGATGTCGTGCGCATCCACTACCGCGGGGACCGCTTCTCCTTCACCGTCACCATGGAGGCACCCTGAGGGGTGAGGGGCCTTAAGTAGCATGCTCACGGTGAGCGATGAAGCGCCGACGCTGGCAGACCTGATGCCGTGGTCCACCGCGCCCCTGCGCCTGGGGCGCTCCTGGGTGCTGGCTCCCGAGGCCGCCACTCTCACCGCCCGCTGGGACCGGCTGCTGCGCGCCGAAGGCGACGAGCGCGAGCGCCTGTTCCATCCGTCACGGGCGCGTACGACGCACACCGGCGTCGCCCAGCTGCCGGGCCACCCCGTGTCCACCGCGCGGCTGGAGCGCGAGGACGGGCCCAGCGCCGAGCCGGTGCGGGTGCTGCACGGCCCGTACGACCAGCAGTGGCTGCTGCCGGACCAGCGGCTGATCGACGCCGCCCGCCCGGAGCTGTGGCGCGTCGCGGACGACACCCACCAGCTGTACGCGGTCGAGCTCGCCCGGCTGCCGCAGGTCCCGGGGCCACCGCTGACCTTCTCCGCGCTGCTGCCCGACGGGCACTCGCCCGCCGGCCGGCCCGGCCGCGTCCGTCCGCTCTTCCGCCGCCCCGGCGGGGCCGACCCCAACGTCGCGCCCGGGCTGCTCGACCATCTCGCGGCCCGGCTGGGCGTGCCGGTCCCGGCGCAGGACATGCTCGCCTGGGTCGCCGCGGCGGGCACGGCCGGCGGCCCGGTCGAGGTGCCGCTGACGGCCGACCCGGAGCTGTGGGCGCAGGGCGTCGCGCTCGGCCGCCGGCTGCTCTGGCTGCACACGCGCGGGGCGCGGTACGCCGATCCGGCGGCGGACCGGCCCGCGGGCCATCCCCGGCTGCCGGGCGGCCGGCGGCCGTATGTGCGGGCCGCCCTGCCGGACGTGCCGCGGGAGCCGCCCTCCTGGGACGCGGAGGAGGAGGCGCTGGTGCTCGGGGAGGGGCGGATCGCCCCGGTGCCGGAGGCGGCCTGGGAGTTCCACGCGGGCGGCACCCGGGTGCTGGAGACCTGGTTCGCCCTCCGTACGGAGCCGGGGGCGGCGGGCACGCTGGACGCCGTGCGCCCGGCGTCCTGGCCGCGGGCCCGCACGACCGAACTGCTGGAGCTGATCAGTGTGCTGGCGCTGCTGGCGGAGGAGCGTCCGCACCGCCGGGCCCTGGCGGCACGGGTGGCCGCGGGCCCCGTCGTCGGGGCCGGGGAGTTGCGGGCGGCGCGTGTCCTGCCGGTGCCGGAGGCGGCGCGGCGTCCGGCGTCCGTGCTCGATCACCACGAGGAGGGCCCGGACGGGCAGTTCGTCCTGCTCTGATCCGCCTGGCCGCTCACCACCTCGACATGACTATGTGACCATCTGGCCACAAGTCGACATGACAACAGGCCCGGAGGAACACACCGACACGTCGCATGAGCGGCGTGGTGCCGGGACGGTGTGTTCGCCCGAGCCTGTTCGCGTGCGCGAGCGTCAGGGACGCCCTCGGGTCAGCCGCGGCCCCCGAAGAGCGAGCGCCGCAGCCGCCGCAGCGGCGCGAACAGCGACACACGGGCTCCACGGTTCGCGTTCGTCCGCACGTGGTCGCGCGAGGTCAGCTCACGCATCAGCAGCGTGGCCTCCTCCGCCTCCCGCTGCGGCGCGGCCGGACCGGCCAGCACCGAAAGATGGCGGTCGAGCCGCGCACTGGACGTGCTGCTCCCGCAGGTGATGGCAGGCACTCGCGCCCTGCCTCGCATTGCTATCTGATCCATGACACTCCCCACCCATTCGAGGGCACCCGGCACCGGGCAGGGTAACCCTATCGTCCCGTGGCGTCACCTACGCATCCCCGTTACCGGATTCACCTGTACGTCAAGGGGGTTGACGGTCATGTGTCGATTCCGAGGGCCAGCAGGGGCAGTTGGGCCACCGGGTCCGCGGTGGGCTGCGGCGATCCGCCACTCGGCTCAATCGTCACGGTGAACGCGTACGACCTCCCGTCCAGCCCGGAGGCGACCAGCGGCCCGGGCGTGTCGCCCCCGCCGGGACCGTCCTCGAGCACCCCGATCGACCGGTACGCCTCCGGGCGCTCGCTGACCAGCCACACCTGGTACACCCGGCCCTCGGGCGGACGGGGCAGGCCCTGCACCGTCACCACCGCCCGCCGCAGCACCCGCGAGCAGACCGCGGTCATGCCGCGGCCGTGGTCGTCGCTGGTGTAGGCGGGCCGTGCGTCGCTCGCGGTCAGTACCTCGGTGACCGCCTGCGTGCGCGCCCGTTCCCGCTCCAACCGCTCCCCGGCGCGGTGGAGCAGGACGCCCAGCACCGCGGCGAGGGCGAGCGCGGCGGCCGCGGCGAATGCCGCCAGGCGGACCGCCGGGGGCCTGCCCCAGCGCCATCGGTGGTGCGCTCCGGGGCGTGCGCCCCTTTCCCACCGCGGACCGCCGGTGTGCTCCAACACCTCCCCCAGCGCCACCTGTCCGGTGCCGCCCTGCCACACCGTGCCCTCCCCGCCCTGGCCGCCCCGTCCGCCCACCCGCTGCGCGCAGGCGTCGCACCGCAGCAGATGGGCCTCGAACCGGCGCACTTCGCGGGGCCGCAGGGTGTCCAGGGCGTAGGGCTCGGCCAGTTCGTGCACGGGGCGTCTCATCTCGCTCCCCTGCTTCCCGTCGGGCGCCGGGCCCGCACCCGGCGCGGGCACCGGCCCCAACTCCGGGGCCGGGGACTCCGGTTGTCCCCATTATCACGTGACAAATCTGTGACGCAAATTCATCGGGCTCCGCCAATCCGCCCCGCCCCCCGGTCCCGAACACCTCTCGCAGGACCTCTTCCAAGGGGGAGGGGCCGCACTCGCGAAGGACCGACGCGATGACCGCAGAACTCAGGAACAGGCTCATGGCCCGGATCGGGCGATCCCGTGCGATCGCCCTGATCACGGCGGGCACCCTGGCCGCGGGGGGGCTCGCCGCGGCGGGCGCCACCGTGCTGGCACCGGACGCCGCGGAGGCCTCCAGCCACCGGGAGGCGCCGCTGATCTCGGGCCAGCCGCAGTACGACACCACGGACGTCTACGCGTTCGTCAGCCCCGACCGCCCGGACACCACCACGCTGGTGGCGAACTGGATCCCGTTCGAGGACCCGGCCGGCGGCCCGAACTTCTACAAGTTCGCCGACGACGCCCAGTACGACATCCACATCGACAACGACGGCGACGCCCAGGGCGACTACCTCTACCGGTGGACGTTCCAGGACCACGTCCGCAACAAGAAGACGTTCCTCTACAACACCGGCCCGGTCACCAGCCTGGGCGACCCGGACCTGAACTTCTTCCAGACGTACGACATCGACCTCTTCCGGCTGCACAACCAGCACGTGACCGGCCGCTACAAGGTCGCGAACGACGTGCCGGTGGCGCCGTCCAACGTCGGCAAGGCGTCGATGCCGGACTACAACGCCCTGCGGCAGCAGGCCGTCAAGGAGCTGGGCCGCGGCACGACGGCCTTCGCCGGCCAGTCCGATGACCCCTTCTTCCTGGACCTGCGGGTCTTCGACCTGCTCTACGGAGGCAATCTCTCCGAGGTCGGCGACGACACCCTCAAGGGCTACAACGTCAACACGGTCGCCCTCCAGGTCCCGACCGCCGCGATACGCCAGTCCGCGAAGCAGCCGGTCGTCGGCATCTGGTCCACCACCCAGCGGCGCACCGCGAACGGGGACTGGGCGCAGGTCTCCCGGCTCGGCATGCCCCTGGTGAACGAGGTGGTCAACCCGCTCAAGGACAAGGACAGGTTCAACGCCTCGTCGCCCTGGAACGACGCGCAGTTCCTCAAGAACGTGACCGAGCCCGAGCTGCCGAAGCTCATCGAGGGCATCTACAAGATCAAGGCCCCGGCCACCCCGCGCAACGACCTCGTCCAGGTCTTCCTGACCGGCGTGCCCAAGCTCAACCAGCCGCCGCACGTCCGCCCGTCGGAGATGCTGCGGCTCAACACGGCGGTACCGCCCGCCGCGCAGCCCAAGCGGCTCGGCGTCCTCGACGGCGACACCGCCGGCTTCCCGAACGGGCGCCGGCTGACCGACGACGTCGTGGACATCGCGCTCCAGGTGGTCGAGGGCGAACTCGTCGGCGCCAAGAACGACCTCGGTGACGCGGTCAACGCCAACGACCAGGCCTTCGGGGCGAGCTTCCCCTATGTCGCCCTGCCGAGCTCCGGTTCGGACGGCCCCCTGGCGAAGGCGGCGACGACCGACTCGTCCCGGACCGACGGGGTGACCCAGCTCAACGCCGGCGGCCTGATGCAGGGTCCCGGCGGCGGCGACAACACCGTCCTGATCGCCTCCGCCGCCTCCGGTGGCGCGGGTGTGCTGCTCGTCGGCGCCGCGCTGGTGTGGTGGCGGATGCGCCGCCGCCCGGTCCGCGCGCGGGCCCACCGGGCCTGACCGCCGGTCCCGCTCCCGGCCGGGGCGTGACTCCCCTCGCCCCGGCCGGGGCTCCCACCCACCCGAAAGGCAGGCAGCCATGGACGCACCGCCCCTGGGCCGGCTGCGCACCGCCGTCCTCTTCACCGCGCTGGCGCTGGGCCTGGCGCTGGCGCTCACCGCGGGTGCGCTGGTGCTCGGCGGCTCCCCCGGCCGGGCCGGCGACCGAACCGGTCCGGCGGCGGCAGCCGCGCGGACCGGTGACGCCCCGCTGGACCGGCTCGCGGCAGGAGACCTCGCGGGCGGCATCGCGGGGCTCCAGAAGCACCTGCGCGCCCAGCCGGAGGACTCCTCCGGGTGGGCGGTGCTCGGAGCGGCCTACGTCGAGCAGGCCCGCACCTCCGGCGACCCCACCCGCTACCCGCAGGCCGAGGCGGCACTCGCCCGCTCGCTGCGGATCACCCCCGACGGCAACGACGCCGCGCTCGCCGGGCAGGCCGCCCTCGCCGCCGCCCGCCACGACTTCCGCACCGCCCTGAGCGCCGCCGACCGCGCCCTGCGCACCAACCCGTGGAACGAACGCGCCCTGGCGGTCCGCGTGGACGCCCTGGTCGAACTCGGCCGGTACGACGCCGCCCTGGCCGCCGCCGAGCACGCCGACACGCTGCGGCCCGGCATCCCCGTCTTCACCCGCCTCGCGTACGTCCGCGAACTGCGGGGGGACGCCGCGGGCGCCCGCCGCGTGCTGACCCGGGCCCTGGACTCCGCGAGCACACCCGGCGACACCGCCTACGTCGCCACGGCGCTGGGCCAGCTCGCGTGGAGCCAGGGGCACTACGCGGAGGCACTGGGCCAGTACGCCACCGCCCTGCGCGCGTCCCCCGGCTACCTGCCGGCGGTCGAGGGCCGCGGCCGGGCGTACGCCGCGCGCGGCGACCGCGCCAGGGCCGTCCGCGACCTGGCCGAGGTCGTGCGCCGCTACCCGCTCCCCGCCCAACTCGCCGAGCTGGGCGAGCTGTACGAGGCCGCCGGGCAGCCGGGCAGAGCGCGGGAGCAGTTCGCGGTGGTCGGCACGTGGATCGCGCTCGCCAAGGCGAACGGCGTCGCGACGGACCTGGACGCGGCCCTGGTCGCCGCCGACCACGGCGACGCGCGCGAGGCGCTGCGCGCCGCCCGCGCGGAGTGGGCGCGCCGGCAGACCGTGCACACCGCCGACGCCCTCGCCTGGGCCCTGCACGTCAACGGCCGGGACCGGGAGGCCCTGCCGTACGCGGAGCGCTCCTCCGCGCCCGGCTACCGCAACGCGGCCTTCCTGTACCACCGCGGCGTCATCGAGGCCGCCCTCGGCAAGCAGCCGGCGGCCCGCGCGTCGCTGGCCGCCGCCCTGCGCCTGAACCCCGGTTTCTCCCCGACCGGCGCCCCCGCCGCCCGCGCGGCCCTCGCTCGCACCGAAGGAGACCCGTCATGATCCGGCGCAGGACAGCCGCGGCGGCCGCTGTGGCGGCAGCCGCCGCCGCGCTGGCGATACTGCCCGCCGGGCAGGCGCAGGCGCACCCGCTCGGCAACTTCACCGTCAACCGCTACGACGGACTGGTCGTCGTGCCCGGCACGCTGCGTGTCGACCACGTCGAGGACCTCGCGGAGATCCCCGCCGCCCAAGCGGTGCCGGCCGTCGACCGGAACGGCGACGGAAGCCTGGCGCGGCCCGAGTTGGCGGCCTGGGCACGCGAGCGCTGCGGCGCCGCGGCGGACGGCGCGCGGGCCGCGGCGGACGGGCGGGACGTCCCGGTCCGGGTGGACGCGGCGAGCGCCGCCGTACGGCCGGGGCAGGCGGGGCTGACGACGCTGCGCGTGGAGTGCCGGCTGACGGCGCCCCTGCCCCGCGCCGGGTCGGTCACGCTGACGTACCGTCCGGCCGACATCGGCACCGGGCCCGGCTGGCGGGAGATCACGGCGCGCGGCGACCGTACGACCCTCGCCGCCACCGACGTCCCCGGCACGTCGGTGTCGCGACGCCTGACGGCCTACCCGGGGGACCTGCTGTCCTCCCCCGCCGACGAGCGGTCGGCGCGGCTGCGCGTGACGCCCGGCGGACCGGCGCTCGGCGCCGCGGCGGACCCGGGCACCGCGGCGCCCGGGAGCGGTGTGCTGCCGCGCGGCGCGGACCGCTGGACGCAGGCCCTCACCGGGCTGGTGTCCCGGCACGCGCTCACCCCGGGCTTCGCCGCGCTGGCCCTGCTCACGGCGCTGGCGCTGGGCGCGATGCACGCGCTCGCCCCCGGTCACGGGAAGACGCTGATGGCCGCCGCGGCGGCGGCGGGCGGCCGCCGCTCACGGCGGGACATGGTCGCCCTCGGCGCGTCGGTGACGGTCACGCACACGCTCGGGGTGTTCGGCCTGGGCCTGCTGGTGACGACGGGGTCGGCGGCCGCGCCCTCGGTCATCGCCTGGCTGGGCATCGCCAGCGGCGTCCTGGTCGCCTTCGCGGGGGCGGCGCTGCTCCGCAGGGCGTGGCGGCTGCGGGGCCGGGACCACGCGCACAGCCACGGACACGGACACGATCACGGCCACGGCCACGGCCACTCGCACGACCACGACCACGACCACGACCACACGCACGCCCCGCACCACCGCTCCCCCACACCCGCCACATCCACGGCCACCGCCACCGCCACCGCCGTCCTGACCGCCGAGGCCCCGGCCCCGGCCCCGGCCCCGGCCCCGGCAGCACACCCGCACCCCCACCCGCATGTCCACGAGCCCCGTCCCACCCTCCGCGGCACGATCCTGCTCGGCTTCGCCGGCGGCCTGGTCCCCAGCCCGTCCGCCGTCGTCGTGCTCGTCGGCGCCGCGGCACTCGGGCAGGCGTGGTTCGGCTTCCTGCTGGTGCTGGCGTACGGCGCGGGCCTGGCCGCCACGCTCACGGCGGCGGGCTTCGCCGTCGTGCGCCTGGGCCGGCTGGCCGGCCGGGCATCGCTGCGCCAAGGGCTGTTCCGGGGACGGGTGTTGACGGCGGCGCGGCGTCTGGTGCCGCTGGCGACCGCGTCGGTGGTGCTGGTGCTCGGCTGCGGCCTGGTGCTCAGGGGCGCGGCGGCGACGCTCGGTTGACGACGGCGGGGGAGGTTCCCGCCTAAAGGGTTCGCCCGGTGGGAAGTTCGGTCATGCTGGGCAGCGGGCGCGACGAAGGGGGGAACCGCCGATGACACGGGTCGTGGCGGAGCGCTACCGGTTGATCGGCGAACTGGGCCGCGGGGGCATGGGCGTGGTCTGGCTCGCCCGTGACGAGCTGCTGGGCCGCGAGGTGGCGATCAAGGAGGTCAAGGCGCCACCCGGGTTCGACGAGCGCGACACCGCACGCCTCTACGCGAGGCTGGAGCAGGAGGGCCGCGCCGCCGCGCGGGTGGAGCACCCGAACGTGGTCAAGGTCTACGACGTGGCGATGGCGGACGGCAACCCGTGGATCGTCATGGAGCTGATCCGCGGGCTGACGCTGGCCGACGTGCTCGACGCCGAGGGGCCCATGGCGCCGCGCCGGGCGGCGGAGATCGGGTCCAAGGTGCTGGCCGCGCTGCGGGTCGCGCACGCCGCCGGTGTGCTGCACCGGGACGTCAAGCCCGGCAATGTGCTGATCGGCAACGACGGCCGGGTGGTGCTCACCGACTTCGGCATCGCGATGATCGAGGGCACCTCGGCGCTCACCCGCACCGGCGAACTGGTCGGCTCGCCCGAGTTCCTGGCGCCGGAGCGCGCGCTGGGGCGCCGCCCCGGCGCGGCGTCCGACCTGTGGTCGCTGGGCGTGCTGCTGTACGTCGCGGTGGAGGGCGGTTCGCCCTTCCGGCGCGACACGGCGCTGAGCACGATGCGCGCGGTCGTGGACGAGCCGCTGCCGCCGCCCCGGCGGGCGGGCCCGCTCGGGCCGCTGATCGCGGGGCTGCTGGAGAAGGACCCCGCGGTCCGCCTGCCCGCCGCGGAAGCGCAACGGCAGCTGGACGCCGTGGCGTCCGGGCGCTCGCCGGGACCGGGCACGGTCGCCGCGGCCTACGCGCCGACCGAGGCCGCCCTGACCGTCACCGCGCCGCAGCCGGTGCGCGACCGGGAGCAGGAGCGCACGCCGGTGCACACGACGCCCCTCGGTGTGCCCCCGGGTGACGGGCCGCCGGCCGACGGGGCGACGGGGCGGCCCCGGCGGGCGGTCGTGGCGCTGGCGGCGGGGGTGCTCGCCCTGGTGGTGGGCGCGGGCGGCGCGGCGTACGCATTGCTGAACGACGACGGGGGCGGCGCGGCCGGCTCCGGGTCGACGGCCACGACGGGCGGTGCCAACGACGCCGTCGTGACCTCCCCGGCGGTGACGACGGACGGCGGGGCCTCCTCGCCGGCCGCCTCCTCGCCGGCCGGCGGCACGGGCTCCGCGTCGCCCTCCGGCGGTCACGGCGCGGGCTCGGGGACGTCCTCCGGCACGTCGCACCCGCCGGTCCCGGTGAACGTCCATGTCTCCGTCCACGCGGTGCGGGACAGCTGGACGGGCACCTGCCCGCCGCCGGAGGCGGAGGCGCCGGCCTTCTCCGCGGCCGTGACGGTGGACCGGACCCCCGCGAGGGTCTCCTACCGCTGGCGGACGGTGAGCGGGACCGGCGGGGACCCGGTGTGGCGGACGCTCGACTTCCCGGCCGGCGGGGACGGCAGCCGTACGGTCGAGCACGTCGAGCTGTCGTACCTGCCGGACGCCACCTGGGAGGACTCGATGACGCTGGAGATCGGCGCCCCGGTGGCGCTGGTGTCGGAACGCGTCCCGTTCACCGTCACGTGCCGCGCGGCCTCCCCGTCGGCGGACTCGTCGTCGCCGTCCCCCACGGGCACGGCCGCCTCGCCCTGACCACCCCGCGTGCGGGGGCCGTGCACCGGCCCCCGCACGGCACGGGTGCCGCGGGTCAGGCGGCCGCGGTGAACACCGGGAGGTAGCCGCCGGACTGGCCCGCGGCGGTGGGGTGGTACGACTCGTAGACCGGGATCGTCAGGCTGTGCAGCCACGCCGATCCGGCGCAGAGCTCGTGGCCGCCGAAGGTGCCGCGGACGTCGCCGAAGGCGAAGCCGTGGTCGGCGGCGCGCTTGGCGGTGACGGTGTCGAGGAGGTCGGCGGCGTCGTTGATCGCCCTGCGCTTGGCCTGGGTGAGGCCGATGCAGGACGTCCCCAGCCGGTAGAAGTGCGGGTAGCCGACGACGACCACGCGGGCCGCCGGCGCCCGGTCGGCGATGGCGTCGTAGACGGCGTCCAGTCGGGCCGGGAGCCGGTTCTCGATGTAGTCGCGGGCCTGGTCGATCCGGTCCAGGCAGGCGCTGGACACGCTGAGCAGGCAGGTGGTCATGACGCCGACAAAGCCCGCGTCGTTGCCGCCGACGGTGACGCTGACCAGCGTCGTGGCGGCGTTCAGCGGCCCGAGCTGACGGTTGATCACATCGGTGGTGGTGGCGCCGGAACAGGCGGTGAAAGAGAACCCGGACGGAGTATGCCTGTCGGCCCACAGCCGGGGGTACGCCCTGCTGCTGCGGTAGCAGCCGCCGCTGGAGGTCTGGTACCTCCCCGCGCCGACACCCGAGGCGTAGGAGTCGCCGAGGGCCACGTACACGGGGCCCGCGGCGTGTGCCGGGCCGGCACCGGTCAGGGCGAGTGCGGCGGCGAGGACGAACGCGGACGCGGCTGACGCGAATCGGGACAGTCTCATGCAATCTCCCTTAGCAGGATCCCCGCCGCGTCGCGCGCACCGCCTGACACCCCGCCAGGGACGTGCCGGTGCCGAGGCGGTGGGCACGCCGGGCCCGCGCGCCCCCGGGGGCCGCCCCGGCGTACCGAACAAACGGCCGCCCGCCGCCGGGCAGTTCGGGGGAAATCGTCCACGTCTGCCCGGCCCGCCACCCGGTCCGGGCAGGGCGGCCGCTTCTGTTCCCTCCTTCCTTGACGCCCGCGCCCGAATTGAGCGACATTGAACGTCTGCATCCGGCGTTTTGGGGGGCAAAGTCGCCAATGCAACCAACGCACACAGACAACGCGTCCGGTCACCCGATCGGCAAGGAATCACTACCGCTGCTCGCGGGCGCCGCCGTGGGAGTCGGCGGGGTCGGCGCGGTGCTCGCGCTCGCGGACATCGCCTCGCCCGTCCGGGCGCCGTTCACCTTCTTCTTCCTGCTCGCCGCGCCCGCCGCGGCACTCGCCGCCGGGCTGCGCGGCCTCGACCCGCTCAGCCGGGCGGTCGTCGCCGTGGGCGGCACCGTCGTGATCGACCTGCTCGTGGCGCAGGGGATGCTCGCGCTGCACATGTGGTCGGTGCGCGGCGGGGTCGCCGCGGTCGCGGCGGTCAGTGCCGTGCTGTTCCTGCTGCCGCTCGTGCGGCACTCCCGTGGCCGGGCCGAGAGAAGGCGGACTCCGTAAAGTGGACATCACCGTGTACCGCCCCGGCGAGCTCACCGCCGCCGACCGGGCGGCCTGGACCCGCGTGCAGAGCCAGGCGGTCGCCATGGGCAGCCCGCAGCTCGGCAATCCCTTCCTGTCACCCGGTTTCACCTCCGCCGTGGCCCACCACCACCGGGGCGTGCGTGTCGCGGTGGTCCGCGAGGACGGCGACCCGGTCGCCTTCTTCCCGTTCCAGCGCTCGGCGGCCGGCGTGGGCCGGGCGATCGGGCTGGGGCTCTCGGACTGCCAGGGGCTCGTGCACCGGCCCGGGTTCCAGTGGGACGCCCGGGAGCTGCTGCGCGCCTGCGGGCTGGCCGTCTGGGAGTTCGACCACCTCGTGGAGGGCCAGAAGCCCTTCGAGGAGGGGGCCACCGGTACGTACGCGTCGCCCGTCATGGACGTCGAACAGGGCTACGAGGCGTATCTCGGCCATCTTCGCAGCCACTCGCCGAAGTTCGTGCGCACGACGCTCGCCAAGGAGCGCAAGCTCGGCCGGGACGTCGGCGAGGTGCGCTACGTGCACGACGAGCGCGACGTCGGCGCGCTGCGCACGCTGATGGGGTGGAAGTCGGCGCAGTACCGAAGAACCGGGCGCAGCGACCGCTTCGCGCGGCCCTGGATCGTCGACCTGGTGGAGCATCTCTTCCACACGCGCGAGGAGTCCTTCAGCGGCCTGCTGTCGGTGCTGTACGCGGGTGACCGGCCGATCGCCGCGCACTTCGGGATGCGCACGCCGGCGGTGCTGGCCTGCTGGTTCCCGGCGTACGACCCGCAGTTCTCGAAGTACTCGCCGGGGCTGGTGCTGCATCTGCGGATGGCGGAGGGGGCGGCGGCCGACGGGGTGGCCCATCTCGACCTCGGGCGCGGTCACAAGGAGTACAAGGAATCCCTGAAGACCCGCGACCTGACCGTCTCGGAGGGCTGGGTGACCCGGCCGCACCCGGTGGCGCTGGGTCATCGCGCCCGGCGTGCGCCGGTGCGCGCCCTGCGCAACGCGGTCACGGCGCACCCCGTTCTTCGCGAGCCGGCGGACCGATTCCTCAAGCGTATGGGGCGGTTGCGCGCCGGAGCACAATAACGGACATTGCGTCACAGGAATGATCAATAGCTTTCAACACGGTTGATCGGTATTGATCCGCACTGATCGGGATCTACTAGCGTTCCACGGGACCCACCATGACTCTCCCGGATCTTCAGGACCCTTCAGGACGAGTATTCGCCAAATCCGTGAAACGGTATTCACTCTCACGAGACTTGCCATAGAGTTCCAACCGTCAATATCGTCATACATCCACCCGCATCGACCTGTTCTGCAAAGCGGCTCAAGGGGAGGGCCGGACAGTCGCCACAGGAAGAGCGCGGGGCGCGGTAGGGGGGTGCCGTGCTCGGTCACCGGAACGTGTGTGCCGAGTCGCGAGCCGCGCGGCCAGTCACGCATGTCCACTCACCCGGCCCGCCAGCACAGGGGACACCGCCATGCCCCGCATGCGCGGATTCCCGGGCGGGGTGAGACAACCCCCCTTTCGAACCGGCACACCAGAGGGCGCCCGGGGCGGGCGACCCACCGGACGAGAGGGAAAACAGACTCATGAGCTCGTCTCTGCGCCCGGCAGTCACCGGGCACGCGCAGCCGACCGCGGTCCTCGCGCCGGACCATTTCACGCCGGTCTCCACGCACTTGGCGATCGCTCCGCTCGTCAGCGTGGTCATCCCGGCGATGAACGAGGCGGAGAACCTGCCGCATGTCTTCGCGACCCTGCCGTCGTGGATCCACGAAGTGGTCCTCGTCGACGGGAACTCCACCGACGGCACCATCGAGGTCGCCCGTGAACTGTGGCCGGACGTCCGCATCGTGACGCAGACCGGCAAGGGCAAGGGCGACGCCCTGATCAGCGGTTTCGCCGCCTGCACCGGCGAGATCATCGTGATGGTGGACGCCGACGGCTCGGCGGACGGGTCGGAGATCGTCTCCTATGTCTCCGCCCTGGTCGGGGGCGCCGACTTCGCCAAGGGCTCGCGCTTCGCCAACGGCGGCGGCACGGACGACATGACCCCCATCCGCAAGCTCGGCAACCGCGTCCTGTGCGCCGTGGTCAACGCCAAGTTCGGGGCCCGCTACACCGATCTGTGCTACGGCTACAACGCGTTCTGGCGGCACTGCCTGGACAAGATCACGCTGGACTGCACCGGCTTCGAGGTCGAGACCCTGATGAACATCAGAGTCGTCACGGCCGGCCTGAAGGTGCAGGAGATCCCCAGCCACGAGTACGTCCGCATCCACGGCGTGAGCAACCTGCGCGCGGTGCGCGACGGCTTACGGGTGCTGAAGGTCATCGTGCAGGAGAAGAACGAGCGCCGCGCCGCACGCCGCAAGGACGTCCGGTGACCGGACGGACCCCGGTGTCCGTGGTGATCTGCGTCTACACCGAGGACCGCTGGGGCGACATCCTCGCCGCCGTGGCCTCGGTGCGGGCGCAGAGCCTGCCCGCCCACGAGGTGCTGCTGGTCGTCGACCACAACCCCGCGCTCCGGGCCCGGCTGGTGGAGCACTACGCCGGAACCCCGGTGCGGGTGCTCGCCAACGCCGGGCCGCGCGGACTGTCGGCCGGCCGCAACACCGGGATCGAGGCGTCCACCGGCGAGGCCGTCGCCTTCCTCGACGACGACGCGGTCGCCGAACGCGACTGGCTGCACTGGTTCGCCGACGCCTTGGAGGACCCGCTCGTCCTGGGCGTCGGCGGGCGCACCCGGCCGGTCTGGGCCTCCGGGCACCGGCCGGCCTGGTTCCCGGAGGAGTTCGACTGGGTGGTGGGGGCGTCCTACCGGGGCCAGCCGCCCGGCCGGGCCCCGGTGCGCAACGTCCTCGGCGGCAACGCCGCGTTCCGCCGCACCGCCTTCGACATCGCGGGCGGCTTCGCGACCGGTATCGGCCGCGACGGCGACAAACGCCCGCTGGGCTGCGAGGAGACGGAGTTCTGCATCCGCCTCGCGCAGGCCAAGCCCGGCGCGCTGCTGCTCATCGACGACCGCGCCGTGATCTGGCACCGCGTCCCCGCCGCCCGGGAGCGCTTCGCCTACTTCCGGACCCGCTGCTACGCGGAGGGGCTGTCCAAGGCGCTGGTCACCCGCAGCGTCGGCACCGAGGCGGGACTGGAGACCGAACGCCGGTACGCCACCCGCGTTCTGCCCGCCGGCGCCGCGCGCGGACTGCGCGACGCCCTGTTCGGCCGGCCCGGCGGCGCCGGGCGGGCCGGCGCCATCGTGACCGGTGTGGCGACCACGGCGGCCGGGTATGCCGTCGCCCGACTGCGCACCCGGGGGGAGGCCACGCCGTGAGACCGGCCGTCCCCCTGCCGTCCGTCCACCGCACACCGGGAGGTGCCCTCGTATGACCGAGTACGACGGACGGCGGGACGGCCCCGTGCCGATCCTGATGTACCACGCCGTCACCGACACGCCCGCCCGGGCGACCAGGGGGCTGTCCGTGACCCCCGCGGCCTTCGCCGAGCAGATGGCGCTGCTGGAGGACCGCGGGTTCACCCCGCTCGGCACGTCCGCGCTGGCGTCCGCCTGGCGCGAGGGGCGGGCACTGCCGCACCGCCCGGTGCTGATCACCTTCGACGACGGCTACGAGGGCGTGCACCGGCACGCCCTCCCCGTGCTCAAGGGCCTCGGCTTCGCCTCGACGCTCTTCGTCTCGACCGGCTGGCTGCGCGGCGCGTACGAACTGCCGGGCGCCGCGCTGGACACCATGCTCGACTGGGACCAGGTGCGCGAACTGCGCGACGCCGGCACCGAGATCGGCGGGCACAGCCACAGCCATCCGCAGCTGGACCAACTCGGCGACAAGCGCCTCTGGTTCGAGCTGCTGCGCTGCAAGGAGATCCTGCACGACGAACTGGGCGCGGCCCCGTCCTCCTTCGCCTACCCGTACGGCTACTCCACCCGCCGGGTGCGGCAGGCCGTGCGCACGGCCGGTTTCGGCGCGGCGCTCGCCGTGGGCAACGCCCTCGCCGACCCGCGCCGCCAGAGCCCCTACGCGCTGGCCCGGGTGACGGTCCGCCGCAGCACGGGGACCGAGGAGTTCGAGCGGCTGGTCGAAGGGCGCGCCGTCGCCCGCAATTTCGCGGTGGACCGGGTCCTGACCCAGGGGTACTCCCTGGTGCGCAGAGCCCGCAGAGGTGTGCGGAAGGTGCGCGAGAGCGGTGTCTGAGACGACCACCACGCCGGCCACGTCCACCGCGCCCGGGGACGAACCGGCGCCCGGGCAGGCGTCCGCCGGCGCGGCCGCCGGCGATCCCGCAACCGCGTCCGCCGCGGCGAAGCGCGGCGGGAACCAGCTGTTCCGCAACGCCTACGCGCTGATGCTCAACACCGGTGTGTCCGCGGTCCTGGGCCTGGGCTACTGGCTGGTCGCGGCCCGCTACTACACCGAGGACGCGGTCGGCCAGGGCTCGGCGGCCATCGCCGCCATGAAGTTCCTCGCGGGCCTGACCGCGGTGACCCTCACCGGGGCCCTGGCACGCTTCATCCCGGTCTCCGGGCGGCGCACCGGGCGCCTGATCTTCGGTACGTACGCCGGGAGTTCGGCGATCGTGGCCTTCGCGGCGGCGGTCTTCCTGCTCACCCTGGGCCTCTGGGGCCCCTCGTACAGTTTTCTGCACGGCACGGTCAACGGCCTCGGTTTCATCGCGGCGGTGATCGGCTGGTCGCTGCTGACCCTCCAGGACGGGGTGCTGACCGGGCTGCGGAAAGCGGTGTGGGTGCCCGTCGGCAACACCGTCTTCTCCGCGGCGAAACTGGCCCTGCTGGTGGGCCTGGCCGCCGCCGTGCCGACGGCCGGCGTGTTCGTGTCCTGGGTCGCCGCCATCGGCCTGTCGGTGGTGCCGCTGGGCTGGCTGGTCTTCCGCCGGCTGGTGCCCCGGCACGTCAAGGCCACGGCGGGGGCCGGCGACCCGCCGACGGGCCGTCAGATGGGCCGCTTCGTCGCCGGTGACGCCACCGGCTCGTTCTTCGCGCTCGCCGTGGTGTACCTCGTCCCGGTCATCGTCGCCTCGCAGATCTCCGCCACGGACAACGCGTACTTCTACATCACCATGACGATCGGCGGCACGATCGACCTGCTGGCGATCAACATGGGGTCCTCGCTGACCGTGGAGGGCGCCCACGACCCGGGCCGGATCGCCGAGAACTGCCGGGCGGCGCTGCGCCGGATGGCCAGGATCATGGTGCCGATCACGCTCTTCATGGGCGTCTTCGCACCGCAGATCCTCGGAGTCTTCGGCGACGGCTACGCGCAGGAGGGCGCGCCGCTGCTGCGGCTGCTGGCGCTGTGCTCGCTGACCCGGGTGCTGATCGAGGTCTACTTCGGCGTCCTGCGGGCGCAGAGCCGCACCGGGCTGCTGGCCTTCCTCCAGGGCCTGCTGTGCCTGCTGGTGCTGGGATCCACCCTCGCGCTGCTGGGGCCGCTGGGCATCACCGGGGCCGGGTGGGCCGAGCTGGGCAGCCTGGTGGTGATCGCGGTGGTCGCCGTCTTCGGGCTGCGGCGGCTGGTCACCGCCCCCGCGGCCGCGCCGCCCGAAGGCGATGCCCATGAGGCGGAGGAGGCGCACGAGGCGGCGGCCGCCTCCGAGCCGGCGCCCGAGCAGACGGCCGCGGCGGGCGAGGACCTGGAGATCGTCTACGGCACGCGCTGGGCCCGTGCCGCCGCGCTGGACAGCGACACCCTCCAACTGGGCGTCCACCTCGACTTCGACCACCCCGAGCGGCGTCCCTGGGTGACGCCGCCGAAGGGCACCGCGGTCCCGGAGCTGCCCGCGCCGCGCGCGGAGAAGTCCCTGGCCGCCGCGGCGCCGGCGTCCCCGCCGCCCGCGTCCGGACCACCCGCGCAGACACCGCCGGAGGCACCGGCAACGCCCGACGCGCCCGGCGGCCGCCGGGCGCGGCTGCTCGAACTCGGCGTCTGGGGAATGCTGCTGGGCGCGCTGGCCCTGTACTGGCTGCCGCTGACCGGCATGGACGACGCCTCGCTCGACGCGATGAACGGCCTGGGCCTGATCTCCGTCCTCCCGCCGGCGACCCTGGCCGGGGCGGCGCTGCTGGTGGTGGCCTTCGCGGCCGGCCTGTGGCTGGGCGCGCCGCGCCGGTGGCTGCTGCTGGCGGTCCTGCTGGCGACGGTGGTGTCCCTGCACGCCGTGCCCGCGGTCCTGGAGGAGCAGCCGCGGTTCGCCACCGCCTGGCAGCACGCGGGCTTCATCGACTACATCGGCCGTACCGGGGACGCCGCGCCCGACATGGACGCCCGCTTCTCCTGGCCCGGATTCTTCGCCGCGGTCACCTTCGTCACCCGCGCCATCGGACTCACCGACCTCACCGAGGTGCTGCGCTGGTGGCCGCTGGCCGTGGAACTGCTGTACCTGGCCCCGCTGATGCTGCTGCTGCGCGCGGTGCGCGCCGGATGGCGGGCGAAGTGGTGCGCGGTGTGGATGTTCGCGCTGTGCGGCTGGGTGGGGCAGGACTACTTCTCCCCCCAGTCGCTCAACTACCTGATCTACCTGCTCTTCGCGGCCGTGCTCCTGGTCTGGTTCCGGTCCCCCGGGGCGCCGCGCGGCAAGCTGCTGCCGGGCGAGGCCGAGGTGCCCCCGACGGGCCGGACCGACCGCGCGGTGCTGCTGGCCCTGCTGGTCGCGCTGTTCGCGGCGTCGGTGGTGAGCCACCAGCTCACCCCCTTCGTGATGCTGGGGGTGCTGACCGTGCTCGTGCTCGTCCGGCGGTCGACACCGCTCGGGCTGCCGCTGCTGTGCGGGGTGCTGCTGATCGGGTGGATCTGCTACCTGGCGGAGCCGTACTGGTCGGGCCACTTCGACGAACTCTTCGGCGGCATGGGCTCGCTGGGCGGCAATGTCTCCTCCAGCGTCTCCGGGCGCATCGAGGGCGGCAGCACGGTGCACAAGCTGGTGCTGTACGTGCGGGTCGCCCTGGCCGGCGGCGTCATGATGCTCGCGGCGGCCGGGTGGCTGCGGCGCCGCTGGGCCGGGTTCAGCGACCTGGCGCTGCTGGTGCTGCTGGTCGTGCCGTTCCTCGGCTTCGGCATGCAGTCCTACGGCGGCGAGATGGCCCTGCGGGTGTTCCTGTTCGCCCTGCCGGGGGCCGCCGTGCTGGGCGCGCTCGCGTTGTTCCCTCGGTCCTCCTCGGACCGCGGATGGCGCGGGCCGGCCGCGGCACTGCTGGCCGGCTGGGTGCTCATCGCGGGCTTCCTGGTGGCCCGCTGGGGCAACGAGCCGTTCGAGCGGGTCCGCACCGGCGAGGTCGCGGCCATGGAGTACGTGTACGCGCACGACAAGCCGACCGCGCGCCTGGTGTGGCTCAGCACCGACCCGGTGAACGACGTGACGCCGAGCCTGCCGTGGAACGCCCGGGACATGGAGCGGGTGAGTTACGTGCCGGTCCTCGCGCCGCGCGACCCGGTGCTGGTCGATCCGCTGGTCGAGGCGCTCCAGGACGCGGGGCCGAACGCGTACCTGATGGTCTCGCGCGGCCAGAACGCCTATCTCCAGCTCGACGCCGGGTTCTCCCGGACCTGGCCCGACAAACTGCTGCGCTCCCTCGACGCGCGCACCGAGCTGCGGCCGGTGGTGCGCAACGAGGACGCGACGGTCTACGAGCTGAGCGAGCAGCCCGCCGGCTGGGAGGCGCCCGAACCCCGGCCCGGCCGGGTCTTCCCGGTGGTGACATGGAACACATGGACGGCGGCGGGCGTGCTCGCCGGCGTCTCGCTGCTGGTGCTGCTCGGGGCGCGCGAGCTGGCCCGGGTCACCCTGCCGGAGGCCAGGCGGCGGCGCGGCATGCGCTGGTCGCTGGTGGCGGCCGCGCCGCTGCTGCTGGTGTTCCTGGCGGCGACGGTGATCCGTTTCCTCACCTTGAGCTGACCGGCCGCCCGGCCTCCCCGGGACAGCCCCGGGAACACCGCGCCGCCACGCGGCGTTCCCGGGGCCAAGGAGGTGCGAGCAATGGCGCACAAGGAGAACGGCACCACTTCGCAGGCACAGGTCACGGCACCGCAGGCCCCGGCAAAAGCGGCGGACACGGCGGCGCAGGCCCGGCGCGCCCGCTTCGGCCGGCTGCCGGAGCGCGTCCGACCGCAGGACGCGGTCCCCGCGGTGCGGGCCACGGTCCACGACCCGGACCGCGACGCCTACAACCCGGACGAGTGGCTGGTCCGCAACGTCGTCTGACGCCCGCGGCGGCCGCTACCGGCCGCGGCCCAGCCAGTGGGCGCCGTAGGCGGGCAGGTCGAAGGAGCGGCCGTCCACCGTCGCCCGGATCGGGCGGTCGAGCACATTGACGACGAGCACCGCCTTGTCGTCGGCGAGCACGCGCACATTCGGCCGGTCGTCCTCGGCGACGGACACCGTACGGAAGCGCGTACCCGGCGGGAAGGCGGCGCCGAAGCGCCGGAGCAGGTCCAGCATGGGCAGCTGCCGGCCGCCGCCGGAGGACAGTTCGGTGCTGGTCCACAGACAGCCGGGGCACGCCTTGCCGCGCTCCTGCGGGTTCCAGTAGAACGCCGCGTCGGCGCCGCCGCGGGCGAGCTCCATCATGGCGGCCGCCTGGACGGCGGTGCGGTGCCGTTCGTCCCAGCCGGTCGGTTTCCCGTCCGGTTCCACGTACCACTCGGCCCACCACAGCGGCAGCCCGCCACTGCGCTGCTTGAGCCAGCGGCCGACGGCGGCGAACTTCTCGGTGGCGGCGAACTCGTCGGGCACCAGGGAGTCGTCGCGGTTGGTGCTGGAGCCGTCGGCGACCAGGAAGTCCGCGCCGGCCTTGTGGCGCAGCCAGTAGTCCACGGCGTCCAGGACGCGCCGGTCGGCCGCGCCCCAGGGGCCCTTGAGGGTGCCGGAGGCGTCGCCGTTGCCGTCGTCGCCGGGGGCGAAACTGTCCATGACGAGGTAGGGGCCGCCGACGAGATTGTCCGGATTCACCTTCTTCACCGCCCGGTACACGCGGTTGTACAGGTCCGTGTAGCCCTCGTAGTCCCAGCGCTGCTCGCCGTCGTTCCAGAAGCCCTTGAACTCGTTCCAGACAATGAAGTGCCGCACGTCCGGATAGCGGCGGGCGACGGTGGCGGCGAGGGCCGCGAAGTCGTCGAAGTGGGCGGGGTCGGGGGCGACTTCCAGCCGGGACCAATCCGTTCCGGCGCCCGGCGCCCCGCCCTTCATCCAGTCCGGGGCGCAGCACAGCGTGATCACGGGGGTGCCGCCGCTGGCCCGGATGAGGTCGACGCGGTCGTCGAGCTCGCCGAAGTCGTACGTGCCCGGCGCCGGTTCGGGGTTGTCGGCGCCCCAGCCCATGATCGCCTGGTCCTGGGGAAGCGACCGCTCGGAGAGCAGTCCGGCCACCGACCGCTTGGCCGGGCCCTCGCCGTGGTCGGCGCTGTACTCGGTGTGGGTCAGGCCGAAACCCAGCTCGGTGGAGGGTTTCCCCGTGGGCATGCGGAACGGGCTGTGCACCCCGGCACCCGGCCCGGCACCGGCGCGCCCGCCGTCGCCCGTACCGCCCCGCAGGTCGCACGTCGTCAGCAGCAGCGCCAGCGCGACCGCACCGATCCCCAGAAGCGCGGTGATGCCCCGCCGCCCCGCCCCCGGTACCTTCGCACGCACGTCCCCATGGCGTCCCATCACCAGCCAGGGTAACCGCCGCGTTGCCCGGATCGGGCGGGTTTCACCGGGGGTTCGACGGGATTGCGCCGCTCCGCGAAAACCCTGTGCGCGTGCGGAGCCCGTGCCGGATCATGAGCCCCATGCCCGACGCAACGCCCCCGCATCGCGCCCTGTCCATCCGTCTCGGCATGAACGACGACGACTCGCCGTCCGACGCCATCGACGCCCTGTTCCTCAGCCGCTTCGTCACCGGCGAGCAGCCGTACTCGCGCGGCTCCTCCGTGGAGCGCGTGAAGTCGGGACTGACCCTGCTGCCGGCCGGGGCCGAAGTGCTGCGCGCGGCACGCGACAAGGACCGCGGCGCCACCCTCGCCGAGGGCGACGGCTGGACGATCCTGGTCTCCCGCTGGCACCACCGCGCGGACGTGACGGTGACCGCCGTGAGCGAGGAGCTCGCGCAGCGCGTGCTGGCCGAGGCCGTAGAGGACGCCGAGGACCAGCCGGAAGCGCAGCCCGACGACGTCACCATGGGCTTCTGGTACGTGGCACCGCGCCGCGGGCCGCACCGCATCACCCGGCAGATCAGCGCCGCGCCCTGGGACGACGTGCGGGGCAACTACACCGCGCCGGTCGCCGAGGCCGTGGACGGGCTGATGAAGCTCACCGCGGACGACATCAGCGGCCGTCTGCTGCTCCTGCACGGGCCGCCTGGCACCGGCAAGACCTCCGCGCTGCGCACCCTGGCCCGCGCGTGGCGGGACTGGTGCCAGGTGGACTGCGTGCTCGACCCCGAGGTGCTCTTCAACGACGTCGGCTACCTGATGGAGATCGCCATCGGCGAGGACGACGCCGAAGGGCCCGGCCGCTGGCGGCTGCTGCTCCTGGAGGACTGCGACGAGCTCATCCGCGGCCAGGCCAAGCACCAGACGGGCCAAGCGCTGTCCCGGCTGCTCAACCTCACCGACGGGCTGCTCGGGCAGGGCCGCAACGTCCTGGTCGGCATCACCACCAACGAGGACCTGGAGCGGCTGCACCCGGCGGTCGTCCGCCCCGGGCGCTGCCTGGCCCGGATCGAGGTCGGCCCGCTGACCCGCGCCGAGGCCACCCACTGGCTCGGCACCTCCGAGGGCGTCGGCCGCGACGGCGCCACGCTGGCCGAGCTGTACGCGCTGCGCCGCGGCGCGTCCTCCGCCGGCGGCCCCGTGCTCCCCGCCCAGACCCCGGCCTCCTCCTCGGGGGGCCTCTACCTCTGATGCCCGCGGGTCGCCCGGACGGGACGAAGCGGAACATCCGCACCCGCACCGGCGCCGAACTGCGGCGCGGCCGCCGCCCCCGGGCGCACGGCTGCTGGGACCACCTGTACGCGGCGCCCCTGTGGCCGCTGCACGGCGCCAACCTGGGCACGCTGCTGCGCACTTGCGACGCGGTGGGGGCGTGCCTGGTCGTCCCGCGCTTCCCCTGGGTACCGGAGGCGCTGGCCCGCGGCAACACGCTGCGGCGCCCCGCTTGTGTGCACTGGACCGGCGACCCGCTGGGCTGGCTCCAGCGGCAGCGCGACCGCGGGGCGCACATCGTGGGCGTCGAACTCGCCGACGAGGCCGTGCGGCTGGCGGACCTGCCGGCCGCACGGCGGACCACGGTCGCCGTCCTCGGCCACGAGCAGCACGGCATCCCGCCGGAGGCGCTCGACCTGCTCGACGTCGCCGTGGAGATCCCGATGGTGGGGACCGGCGCCAGCCTCAACGTCGCGGTCGCGGGCTCGCTCGCGCTGTACAAACTGGCCGGGCTGCTGTGAGCGGGACGACGCGCTACGCGTCGTACGCGGCGCGCAGCGCGTCGCGCACGGCGGCCTCGGCGGCGGCCCGGTCCAGGCCGAGGCGGTGGGCCCGCTCGGCGTAGGCCGTCGCCGCGGTGGCCGCCTCGCGGTCGGCGGCGTCGCCCGCGGCCGCCACGAACGTGCCGTTGCGGCCGCGGGTCTCGATCACGCCGTCCGACTCCAGGGCGCGGTACGCCTTGGCCACGGTGTTGGCGGCCAGGCCGAGTTCGTCGGCGAGTCCGCGCACCGTCGGCAGCCGGTAGCCGACCGGGAGGGCACCGGAACGGGCCTGGTCGGCGATCTGGGCCCGCAGTTGCTCGAACGGCGCGGCGGCCGCGGTGGGGCGGATGACGATCTTCAAACTCACTGTTGTTCGCTCTCCCGGTGGGTCACGGCACGGCGTTTGCCGCGGCCATTGTGCTGCAGCCGCCCGACGGCAGGGCGACGGCACGGCCGGGGGCGTGCGGGTCGTGGGCGATGGTGTCGCCGGGCTCGTGCAGGTGCAGCACGAAGCGCTCGCCCGCCCGGTACGCGTCCAGACCGGCCCTGCAGTACGCGACCATGTCGTCCGGCAGCGCGTCCAGCGGGAACCAGCCGAGCTCCGAGCACTTGTCCGGCTCGCGGTTGACCGGCTCCCGGCCGGCCCCGTCCGCGACGAAGAACCAGCCGACGCGGGCCTCGCCGCCGGGGGCACGGTGCTGCATGACCAGGGCGACGCCGGTCTCCTCGGGGCGCAGCACGACACCCACCTCCTCGTACGCCTCCCGGATCATGGCCTCCCGCACGTCCTCGCCGTCCTCGACATGGCCGGACGGAGCGTGCAACAGGCCGTCGGCGTACCCGGTGTTGACGCGGCGGCCGAGCAGCACGTGGCCGTCGCGCACCAGGATCAGGTGGACGTCGACGATCTCGCTGTGCCGCCGGGGCGGGGCCGGCCGCACCACGGCGGCGTACCGCTCGTCCCGGACCGGGCGGCCCCACAGGGCGGTGTCGTGGGCGAGCTGCTCGATCTCCGTGTGCGCGGCGAACGGGCGTACCAGGGCGGCGAGTTCCGTGGCTGTGATCCCCACCGGCTCCGCCTCGCCCCAGCATCCCTCGACCAGCACGAGGCGGCCGCCGCGCCGCAGCAGTCCCGCCCAGCGGCGCAGCGCCGCCGCCGGGTCGGGCATCGCCCACAGCATGTGCCGTACCAGCACGACGTCGAACCGCCCCGCCGCCACGGGCGGCCGCACCGCGTCGCCGACGACCACCCGCGCGTCCGTCCCCGCCAGCTTCGCCCTGGCCAGGGCCACCATGCGCGGCGACCGGTCCACCCCGGTCACCCGGTGGCCCTGCTCCGCCGCCAGCGCCGCGAGACTGCCCGTCCCGCACCCGAGGTCCAGCACGTCCGCCGGCGCGTCCGGCAGCCACCCGCGCAGCCGCCCCGCCCACGCCGCCCGGACCTCAGGGTCCCGCAGCCCGTGATCCGGCTCCTCGTCGAACCGGTCGGCCTCGGCGTCCCAGTACTCCCCGCTCTTTTCGTCCACCCTCCGATCCTGCCACCCCCCACTGACACCGCCCGGGGCGGCGCCGGACCGTACGGAGGCAGCCACTTCGGGCCTCCGGCCGACCCTCCATCCCTCACTGGCACCGTCCCGGGGCGGCGACTTGCGCGGACACCACGTCCGCGCTGTCGCGGTGAGCCGTGCGGAGGCAGCCGCTTCGGGCCTTCCGCCGATCCTGCCTGCGACGCCCCCGTGTCGTGCGCCTGGCCGGCGCGTTCTCGCACTCACCGGCGACGCCTACCGGGCCGGACGGGCGTGCGCCGTCACAGTGCCCACCAGCAATAAGGGCGCAGGTCCGCGGCGTGAGCCCGGCGCCGTCGCCGCATCGAGTCATGGCGGACGGGTTCAGCCCGCGCGCGCCATCGGCCGACGATCGGGCCTGGCCCGCAACACAGTGCGCCGACTGGTCGGCGCATAGGACCCGGATGAGCTGCGGGTCGGCCGCTGAAGTGGACGCACCAGCATCCTCGACCCCTACAAGCCCTTCCTCCAACAGCGGTTCACCTAAGGCCCTGGAATCGCCCGGCGGCCACACGCCGGGGCAGGCCGGTGATGGCGCCGAGCACGACGGCTCGACATGGGGCTCGGGTCAGTGCCTGCCGGGCCCCTGACTGTCGAGATAGTCGATCAACGCGGCCTCCTTGCGGCGCAACTGGTCGCGGTCGTCGGCAGGCAGCGACGCAAGGGCGTCGACCAGAACCCGCTTGCGAGGAACGTGGACCATGTTGCCCGTGTAGATCCGGCACCCCGAGCACCAGGCAAACCCGATGCAGCGCTCGAAGCCGGAGGACTCGGGCGGATGGAAGCGGTACTCGTAGGAACGGACGGGCTCGTGGCACACACGGCAGATCCAGCGGTCACCGTCGGCGACGGACCAGCCGTATCCCCACTTGCGCCAGGACTTCCGTCCGGCCGGTGCTCTTCACATCGCCATGCGCACATTCTGCCTTGGGGGCGGCGTTCACGGGGACACTCGATTGCGTGTACACGCGCCGCGACTCGGGCGAGATCCCCAAGCGCCGCCGACTCACGCGCCGCACACACCTGCGAAGGGGCCGCCTTCGCCCCCATCACGGGACCGTGCGGCGCACCCCCGCGGCCCCGCGGGGTCAGTGGAGGCCGAGGGTGCGGTAGCGGGCGCGGCGGGCGGCGAGGCGTTCGGGGCGGGGTACGGCACGAAGGCCGGCGAGTTCGGCGCCGAGGATCGCGCCGAGGCGGGTGAGGAAGGTCTCCGGGGCATCCGAGGCGTCCCCTGTGTCCGCCGCGTCCGCTCCGCCGGAGGCCTCCTCGACGACGCGGTCGACGATGCCGCGCGCGAGCAGGTCGGCGGAGCGCACGCCTTGGCGGGCGGCGACCTCGAAGGCCCGTTCGGTGGTCCGGTAGAGGATGGCGGAGGCGCCCTCGGGCGGCAGGGGGGACAGCCAGGCGTGGCGGGCAGCCAGCACCCGGTCGGCGGGCAGCAGGGCGAGGGCGCCGCCGCCCGCGCCCTGGCCGAGGAGGAGGCAGAGGGTGGGCGCGGGCAGGGTCACCAGGTCCGCGAGGGAGCGGGCGATCTCGCCGGCGAGGCCGCCCTCCTCGGCCTCCCGGGACAGTGCGGCGCCCGCGGTGTCGACGACGGTGAGCAGCGGCAGGTCCAGTTCGGCCGCGATGCGCATGCCGCGGCGGGCCATGCGCAGTCCGGCGGGGCCGAGGGCGGGGGGCCGTCCGTCGCCGGCGCCCCGCCGGTCGTGGCCGAGGACGACGCACGGGGTGCCGCCGATCCGGGCGAGCGCGAGCAGCAGTCCGGGGTCCCGCTCCCCCGCGCCGGTGCCGCTGAGCGGCGTGACGTCGCGGCCCGCCACGGCCAACAGGGCGCGCGGTCCGGGCCGTTCGGGCCGCCGTGAGCGGCGGATCGACTCCGCGGCCGGCACGTCGGCGGCGGCGTCACCGGCCGGTACGGCGTCATCTGCCGGGACGGCAGCACCGGCCGGGTCGCCGCAGAGCACCGCCAGCGCCCGCGCCGCCGCCCCGGCGAGCCGCTCGGTCGGCAGGACGGCGTCCACGATGCCGTGGGCCAGCAGGTTCTCCGCGACCTGCACGCCGGGCGGGAACGGCTCGCCGTACAGGGCCTCGTGGACGCGGGGGCCGAGGAAGCCGATGAGCGCACCGGGTTCCGCGGACGTGGCGTGGCCGAGCGAGCCCCAGGAGGCGAGGACGCCGCCCGTGGTGGGGTGGCGCAGGTGGACCAGGTAGGGCAGTCCCGCCGACTTGTGGTCGGTGACGGCCGCGGCGACCTTCACCATCTGGAGGAACGCGATGGTGCCCTCCTGCATGCGCGTCCCGCCGGACGCCGGGGAGGCCAGCAGCGGCAGCCGTTCGCGGGTGGCCCGTTCGACCGCCCGTACCAGCCGCTCCCCGGCGGCCACGCCGATCGACCCGCCGAGGAAGCCGAACTCGCCCACCACGACGGCCACCCGCCGGCCCCGTACGCGGCCCTCGCCGGTGACCACCGACTCGTCGAGCCCGGTCCGGGCGCGGCCCCTGACGAGGTCGGCCCGGTACTCCTCGCCGTCCAGATACGGAGGAACAGGGGGAACGGGTTCATCCCAGCGGCGCCAGGTTCCGGGGTCCAGGACCTCGTCGACGAGCCGGAGGGAGGCGGGGCGGCAGGGCGGTTCGGTCATGGGGACACCCTGCCATCCCGCCGAGGCGTTGGCCCGCAGGTCAACGCGCCGTTGTGGAGCGGTACTCGGGGCGGGCGCGAGCGCCGCCGGGCGCGCCGGGGTCACTCGTGTGGCCCACGTCCATCACCGGGTCGGCCGTCGTTGTGGGGATGTGGCTACAGTCAATCCCCAGAGCGCGCCTGAGGCGTCGTCCGGGAGCGCGACCCCCCGGACCGTCCCGGCGTCCGTCCGCCGCACGCACCCCCCGCGCACCTCGCCCGGTTTCCCCCTCGGGGAGTGGGTCTTCATTCCGCGGGCCGACCACTTCCTCGGCGGTTCCGGTGCCTCGGACGCCTACATCGAGCGCGGTGACGAGCGGGTCCCCCTCGTCCACTGCTCCTCGGAGCTGGAGCAGTTCACGCGGGAGATGGCCGGGATCGAGGGGGATTTCACCCGTCGCTGCTCCGGCATCGACCCGGCGGCGCCGTACTGAGGGGCCGCCCGCTCCCTCTTCTTGCCCTCTTGCCCCTTTGCCCCCGCCCGGCCCGACAGGAATGCCTTCATGCCGCCTTTGCAGGACCGTTTCCGCCCTGAGAATGGTCTGCCGTACGAGGATCAGCTCCACGGTTCCACCATTTACAGCCCCCGCCAGTCCGGCCACGACGACACGTCGGGGCACGGGGTCTTCTCCGCCCCGGACTTCGATGTCCTCAACGGGGCGTGGGCGTCCGAGGAGGAGCTGGCGCAGCTGCTCGACCAGTCCGGGGAGGACGACGAGGAGGACGTCTTCCAGCACGCCCCGGACACCGCGACGCACGAGCTCCCCCTCACGCGCCGCCGCCACCGCAAGATCCGCCGGGCCGCGCTGCGCCGCCGGCTGACCCGGACCCAGACGCTGAGTTTCGTCGTCGCCGCGCTGGCGGCGACCATTGTGGCGATGGTGAGCGTGCTCGGCGGGATGATCGCGCACGACCCGCTGCGGAACATCGCGTCCGCCGACGGGTCCGCGGGCCTGGCCGACTGGTGGCCGCTGCTGGTGTACGGCCCGTGGATGGTGGCCTCGCTGTCGATCCTGCGTGCCGCCCTCCACCAGCGCCGCGCCCCGCACTCGTGGGCGGTCGTGCTGCTCTTCTCGGCGTTCGCCATCCTGTTCTGCATCGCCTGCGCCCCCAGGACGATTACCAACTGGACCGTCGCGGCGCTGCCCGCCATCGCGGCCCTGTCCTGCTTCCACCAGCTCGTCCGGCAGATCACGCTCACCCGGCCGCCGCGGCGCACCCCGCGCAGCCGGCGGCATTCCTGAGGCGCCACCGGCCGGCGGCCGCCATGGGGCTGCTTCCGGTCCCGGACGGGACCGGAAGCAGTGGCGGAGCCGTCCGGGTCAGCTGAAGACGTCCGTGCAGTCGGTCCGCGTGGCGTGCGCCGGGTCGAGGGCGTTGGCCGTCTCGTGGAAGACGATGCGGTCGGTCAGCCCGATGAGGACGTGCTCGGACAGGTCGAGCGAGCACAGGTCCTGGAGCACCACGTTGTGGACGTCGGGTCCCGACAGGAACTGCGAGGTGTACGGCGTGACGACCTCGTCGTACCGGGTCGCGATCACCGTGTAGTGGATGCCGGGAAGGGTGTCGCCGCCGGCGTTCAGCTTGGTCAGGAAGGCCGATCCGGCCATCTGGTCCGTGAGGCCCTGGGGCAGGAGGCCGTCGATGGCGTCGGCCGCCCCGGGGAAGTAGGGCAGCAGGTTGAGCAGTCCGTTGAGGTCGGTGCCGTGGTTGTCGGCGCCGATCCCGACGAGGGCGTTGACCTTGGGGGCGCCGCCCAGGAACTTCATGTAGTAGCGCGGCATCATGCCGCCCTGGGAGTGCCCGACGATGTCGACCTTGCCCGCGCCGGTGGACGCGCGGACCCGGTCGACGTAGTCGGCGAGCTGCTGGGAGGACGCGGCGATGGAGCCGAGTCCGTAGAAGACCGGGACGCCGGGCAGCTGGCCGTAGTCGAGGGAGTAGACGCAGTAGCCGCGCGCGACGAGGTACGGGGCGAGGCCGAGCCAGTTGTCGATGGAGTTGCCGAAGGTGCCGTGGACCAGGACGACCGGGCGCGGGTGGGCGGCGGAGGGCTTGCAGGACCAGTTGTTCCAGCCGCTGCTGGGGGCGGAGGCGGCGGCGGTACCGGCCAGGGCGGGCGTCACGGTGAGTGCCGCGGCGAGGGTGAGTGCGGACAGCAGCCGCAGCGTTGTCCGTCTGAAGTGCAGCATCGAGCGATCTCCTCGCAGGTGGGGGAAAAGCAGGGGGGACCGTTCCCTGACGACCTGTGATCCGGATCACAAGATTGCTGAGCTTCCGTCAATTTACGCACGGGTAACAAAAACCGGCCAGCTACTGGTCGGTAAAGAATGTGTCACGCTGACTTCACTGCCGTGTGATAAGAGGGACGGCACCGCGGACTACGACGCCTTGCGGAACGTGGCGGCCGGACGCACCGCGCCGAAGCCGAACCGGGCGTTCACCCGGTCCACGGCCGCCTCCGCCGTCAGGTGCGACGCGCGCATCGGGTCCAGCGAGAGCTGCTGGGCCACGCGGTCGGCGCCGGTGAGGTCCTCCGCGCGCAGCCCGATACCGGCCAGGCGCGCCCGCTGCAGTCCGGCCGCGTCCATCAACCGGTAGGCCAGGAACCGCAGATCCTCCTCGTGCGCGGACGGCTCCGCGAGCCGCCGGGTCCTCTCCCACTGCCCGTCGCCGGCGAACCGCAGCGTCAGGCACAGGGACCCGGCGACCTGCCGGCGGCCGCGCAGCACCGCCCCCAGCCGCACCACCAGGTCCAGGAGCGCGGCCCGGGCGGCGGGGCCGTCGAGTTCGTGCCGGGGGAACCGGTGCGTCACACCGGCCGACGGCGGCAGGTCCTTGGGGGCGACGGGACGGGGGTCCGTGCCGCGGGCCCGTTCCGCGGCCAGCCGGCCCGCGCGCCGGCCCAGAATCCGCTCCACGACACCCGGCGGCACCGCGGCGACCGCCCCGATGGTGTGCAGCCCGTACGTGCGCAGTGCCTCGGCCTGCTGGGGGCCGACGCCGTGCAGCGCCTCCACCGGCAGCGGCGCCAGGAAGGCGTCCGCCGCGCCCTCGGGCACGGCCAGGACGCCGCCCGGGCCCGCCACGCGGTCCGAGGCCGTCGCCGCCACCGCCCACGTCTCCGCGACCCCGATCCGCAGGTCCGCGGCCAGCCAGGCCATCGCCCGCAGCCGTACCAGCTCCGCGATCCGCTCGGCGTCCGCGCCGAAGTACCGCTGCGCGCCCCGCACCTGCACCAGAGCCGCCCGGGGCGGGACCGCCTGGACGACGGGGGAGAACGCGCGCAGCAGGTCCAGCACCGCCCGGTAGCGCTCCTCGGGCAGTGCCGGGGCGCAGCGCACGTGCAGGATGCTCGCCGTGCCGTCCCGCCGCCGCCCGGTGTCGCCGTTCGTCATCGTCCCGCGCTCCCCGGGCTGGAGTGCCAGAGCTTGCGGCCGGTGGGGACGCCCTCGCCGGCGGGGCGCAGGTCGGCCCAGGGGTGCATCTCGTAGCCGGTGGACATCCGCACCCGGCGGCCGTCGGGCGGCGCGACGGGCAGGCCCGCGGGCTCGTCCGCGGTCCCGCCCGGGGTCTCGGCCAGCCGGGCCGCGACCGCCTCCAGGCCGTCCTTTCCGCGCAGTTCGACGAGTTCGGCGAGGTTCCAGGCCGCGGAGCCGACGACGGACAGGCTCTGCGGGCCGCGGCGCTGGACCACCCCGCGGACCAGCAGCAGCCAGGAGTGGAAGACGGTGTGCGCGCAGGCCTCGTGACTGTCGTCGAAGAAGGCGAGGTCGACCAGGCCGGTGCCGTCGTCGAGGGTGGTGAAGATGACCCGGCGCCCGGAGCGGATGGGCGGGGTCTGGGTGGCCGCCTTGGCGCCGGCGACCAGGACGGTCTCGCCGTGCCGCACCTCGCGCAGCCGGTGCGCCGGGATCGCGCCCAGTTCCTCCAGGAAGGCGAGGTGGTCCTCCATCAGGTGCCGGGAGGCGTCCATGCCGAGCACACCGAGCTCGGCGCGGAGCCGTTCGCCGGCGTCCATGTCGGGCAGGCCGGCCGGCGGGGCCTCCGCCTCTCCCCCGGTGAGGGCGAGCTGGCCGTCGTACGCGGAGGCGCGGCCCTGCCGGTGCAGCTCGGCCACCTGGAGCAGCAGGTCGCGGCGGTTGCCGCCGAACGCGTCCAACGCGCCGACCTGCACCAGCCGTTCGGCCGCGGCCCGGCCGGGGCGGGCCCGCTCCCACAGGTCCTGGAGCGAGGTGTAGGGCTGCCCGGCGGTGATCCGGGCGACCTCCGCCTCGCTGATGCCGTGCACCTCCGACAGCGCGAGCCGCAGTCCCCACACCCCGGGCATCCCGGCCCCCTCCCCTTCATCGTCGGACACCAGTTCGATTCGATAGGCGGCGCCCGACCGGTTGACGTCCAGCGGCAGCACCGGCACCCCGCGCCGCCGGGCGTCCGCGAGCAGCAGCCGCTTGGGGTACATGCCCGGGTCGTGGGTGAGCACCCCGGCGTAGAAGGCCGCCGGATGGTGCGCCTTGAGCCAGGCCGACTGGTAGGTGGGCACGGCGAAGGCGACGGCGTGCGCCTTGCAGAAGCCGTACGCACCGAAGGCCGAGACGATCTCCCAGGTGTGCCGGACGACCTCGCGGGGGTAGCCGCGCTCCCGCGCCCGGTCCGCGAACCAGGCCCGCACCCGGCCCTGCCGCGCCTCGTCCGACAGCGCCCGCCGGGCCTCGTCGGCGAACCCCCGGTCGCAACCGGTCATCACGCGCATGATCTCGATCAACTGCTCGTGGAAGACGACGACTCCGTAGGTCTCGCTCAGCACGTCCTCCAGATCGGGATGCGCGTAGTGGACGGGCGTGCGGCCGTGCCGGGCGTCGATGAAGGGCCGCACCATGTCGGCGGAGACCGGGCCCGGGCGGAACAGCGAGATGTCCACGACCAGGTCGTGGAAGGTGCTGGGCTGCAACCGCCCCACCAGGTCGCGCTGGCCGGGCGACTCGATCTGGAAGCAGCCCAGCGTCTCGGCGGAGCGGATCAGTTCGTAGGTGGCCGGATCGCCCGGCGGGACCTGCGCCGGGTCCTCCAGGTCGATCCGGCCGCCGCCGGTCCGCTCCACCTCGTCCAGGGCGTGCGCCATCGCGGACTGCATCCGCACCCCGAGCACGTCGAGCTTGAGCAGCCCGAGGTCCTCGACGTCGTCCTTGTCGAACTGCGACATCGGGAAGCCCTCGCCGCTGGTCGGCATCACCGGCGTGCGGTCCAGCAGCCCGGCGTCCGACAGCAGCACCCCGCACGGGTGCATGGCGACCCCGCGCGGCAGCGCGTCCAGCGCCTCGACCAGCTCCCACAGCCGGCCGTGGTCCTCCCCCGCCACCTGCCGCAGCTCGGGCAGTTCGGCGAGCGCGGCCCGCGCGTCGCGCGCCC
Organism: Streptomyces sp. NPDC046977; assembly: GCF_040644455.1. Taxonomy (NCBI): domain Bacteria; kingdom Bacillati; phylum Actinomycetota; class Actinomycetes; order Kitasatosporales; family Streptomycetaceae; genus Streptomyces; species Streptomyces sp. NPDC046977. Next base: position 64,649 of record NZ_JBEYWO010000009.1, on the reverse strand, counting down.
GGATGTGCGGGAAGGCCTTGGCCAGCCGGTCGGTCAGCTCCGGCTCCAGCCCCAGGGCGGCCCCCACGTCGCGGACGGCGTGCCGGACCCGGTAGGTCTCCGGCATGGCGACGGTGGCGACCCGCTCGCCGCCGAAGCGGTCCAGGATGCGCCGGTAGACCTCCAGCCGGCGGGCGGACTCCACGTCGATGTCGATGTCGGGCAGGGAGGCCCGCCGCCCGGACAGGAAGCGCTCCATGAGCAGGCCGTGCTCGACGGGGTCGGCGGCGGCGATACCCAGCAGGTGGTTGACGAGCGAGCCCGCGCCGGAACCGCGCGCGGCGACCCGGATGCCCATCTCCCGCACGTCGTCGACCACTTGGCCGACGGTGAGGAAGTACGAGGCGAAGCCGAGCCGCTCGATGATCCGCAGTTCGTCCTCCAGCCGCGCCCAGTACGCCGGTGCGCGGTCGTGCCCGGTGCGGACCATCCCGGCGGCGCAGCGCGAGCGCAGGACGCGGTCGGCGGTGCGGGCGCCGGCCCCCACCGTCTCCGGCTCGGGGAAGTGGACCTGCCCGATCCCCAGGTCGTCCGCGGGGTCGACGGCGCAGGCCGCGGCGGTCTCCTCGGTGGCGCGCAGCAGCCGGTGCGCGTCCCGGCGGCCGAACCCGGCCGCCTCCACGATCCGTTCGGCGGTGCGCGCCATGTCCCCCGCGTCCTTCAGCCAGCGGCCGCCGCCGTCCAGGCCCTCCGGCGTGCGGACGTCGACGGGCACGAGCCGGCGCGCCGAGTCCAGCACGTCGGCCACCTCCCCCTGCCCGGGGTCGGCGTAGCGGACGGCGTTGGTCAGCACGGGGGTCACCCCCTGCTCGGCGGCGAAACCGACGATGCGCGCGGCCAGCCGCAGCGACCCCGGCCCGGTGCCGGTGCGGCCGTGGTGGGCGGCCTCCAGGCGCAGCGCGTCCCCGTACGCCGCGCGCCAGGGGCGCAGCAGCTTCGCGGCCCGGTCGGGGCGGCCGGCGGCGAGCGCCCGGCCGACCTCGGAGTCCGCGCCCAGCAGGACGAACACCCCCTCCTGGCCCAGGTCCGCCCAGCCCAGCCCCACCTCCCCGGCATGGGCGGCGCTGATCAGCCGGCACAGCGCGGCCCAGCCGCGCCGGTCCCGGGCGAGGAAGACCGCCCGGTCGGCCGCCTCCGGGACGAAGGAGCCGCCGCGCACCGGCGTGCGCCGCCGGCCGCCGGGCGGGTGGGCGGCCGGCCCGTCGTACGCCGCGGGCACCGCGAGCGAGGCGCCGAACAGCGGCCGCACCCCGGCCCGCGCGCAGGCCTTGGCGAACCGCACGACGCCGGCCACGGTGTCCCGGTCGGTCAGCGCCAGCGCGTCCATGCCCCGCTCGGCGGCGCGCTCGGCCAGCCGTTCGGGGTGCGAGGCCCCGTACCGCAGCGAGAAGCCGGAGACGGTGTGCAGATGCGTGAATCCCGGCATACGCACCTCCGACCGCTCACGTCTCCCCCCTTCCGGACCCTCCGGTACCCACCATAGACCACTTCTCGAACACACGTACGAAGACATGCCGGAGACGTGCCGGATCCCTGTCCTCCACCACCGTCCGTGTGGTTTCCTGCACACGACGTCACCGCCGGCGCACACCCGAGGGGAAGCCGCCATGCCGATGCTGCTGGTCAAAGGGTCCTTCCAGATAACCGGCAGCGAGCCGGACGGCGACACCGTGGGCTTTGTCCCCACCCGGCACCCGGACTGGAACCGCGTCCCGGGAGCGGCCCGGCTCGACCTCACCAACTCCTGCCGGGGCAAGCTGCGCCTGGACGCCGTCGACGCCCTGGAGACCCACTACGGGCCGACCTCGGCACCGGCCCACCAGCCGCTGCCCTTCGCCCACGCGGCCCGGGACGAACTCCTGGCGTGGCTCGGCTTCACCGATGTGCGGCGCGCGCCCGACAGCGAACGGGTCGTCTCCGCCGACCCCGAGAGCGTGCCGGGGTGGATCCTCACCGGTGGCGTCGACGTGCACGGCCGCTGCGTCGCCCTGGCCGGCCGCGGCCCGCTGCCGGAGGGCACCCGCAGCAGCCAGGAGGTCTCGGTCGGCGTACCGCTGCTGCGCCGGACGGTCAACCACCACCTGATCGAGCGGGGCCTGGCGTACCCGACCTTCTACAGCAATCTCTTCGAGGACCTGCGCGAGGAACTGGCCGCCGTGACCCGGCAGGCCAGGACGGCGGGGACGGGGCTGTGGCCGCAGGACGCGAGCACCGCGGGGGTGAAGGTCACCGGGCTCTCCTCGCTCACCGACGAGGCCGTGGTCGTCCCCAAGCTCTTCCGGCGCCTGTACGACCACCTGGCGTCCGGCGAGTTCTCCGTACCGGCGTTCCGCGCCTTCCTCGCGGGAGCGGCCGACACGTACCGGATCACGTCCTCGGCCACGCCGCGCGCGCAGGTGCGCGGGCTGCACCACGTCGTCGAGGTCACGGACGACGGCACGGTGCGGATGACCCGGCCGATCGAGGAGCTGGTCTTCACCGAGGCATGACGGCCAAGGCCAGCTCCGCCGCCCAGCGCAGCAGTTCCTCGTCCTCCCCCGGATGCCCGACGACCTGCAGCCCCAGAGGCAGGCCGTTCGCGGCGTACCCGGCGGGCAGACTCACGGCGGGCAGGCCCGCGTTGCTCCACGGCAGGCACATCACCGCGTCGCCGGTGCTGTCCAGGCCGAACGGGGCCGGGCCGGTGGCGGGCGGTGCCAGCCACGCGTCGATCCCCTCCATCGCGTCCAGCAACCGCCCCCGCACATCACGGCGTTCGCGCACGGCCCGCTCGTAGTCGCCGCGGCCGATCGCCTGGCCCTCGCGGATGGCGGCGACGGTCTGCTCGCGGTAGAGGTGCCCGTGGCGGGGGAACCAGCCGGCGTGCGTGCGGGCCACCTCGTAGCGGTTCATGGTGAACAACTGCCGTACGACCGCCTCGAACTCGCCCGGCGCGTCCATCACCGGCACCTCGCGCACGGTCCAGCCCGCCGCCGCCAGGCGCGCGGTCTGCGCGGCGAAGGCCGCCCGCGCCTCCGCCCCGGCCCGGTCCAGGTACGGCCCGGCGGGCACACCGAGCACCGGACGGCCGGCCCCGCCACGACCCGGCACCGGCGCCCGCCAGTCGTCGCACAGCACGGACGCGCCGAGCGCCGCGCCCGCGACGTCGGCGGCGAGCACACCGACCGTGTCGAAACTCGGGGCGTTGGCGATCACCCCGTCCACCGGGATCCGCCCGAAGGTCGGCTTGAAGCCCACCACCCCGCAGAAGGCCGCGGGCCGGATCACCGAGCCCACGGTCTGCGTGCCGACCGCCAGCGGCACCATGCCCGCGGCGACGGCCGCCGCCGACCCGCTGCTCGAACCGCCCGGCGTGTGCGCGGTGTTGTGCGGATTACGGGTGGGTCCCGGCGCGGTCACCGCGAACTCGGCCGTCACCGTCTTCCCCGCGACCAGCGCCCCCGCCGCGCGCAACCGGTCCACCAGCGACGCCTGCGGCCCCGCCAGCACCTCCGCCGGCACCCGCGACCCGGCACGGGTCTGCGTCCCGTCGCAGCGCACGATGTCCTTGACGCCCACAACGACCCCGGTCAGCACACCCGGCGGCGCCGCGGCCGCCTCCGCCGCGAGCCGGCCCCGCCGGTCGGGCTCGGGCACGAACGCCCGCACCCGGGCGTCCAGCCGGTCGATACCGTCGGTGCAGTCACGCACCACTGCCGCGAGATCCACCTGGTCCGTCACGGCGGTTCAGGCTACGCCCCAACCTCTGGCCTTGCTCAAACCGGGCGTTCCGGCGTGCGCCGGCGGGCACACCACCTCCAGGGGGTGGTGGGAATGTCCTGGCTCGCATGGACGTGTTCCGGGATCGCGGTGGGACTGCTCGCCGCGGCGGCCGTACTGCTGCGCGCGCCGCGCGCTTCACTCGATGAGGTGACGGATCCGTACGAGGCGGCGTATCTGCGCGACGGCCCTCGCGGCGCCGCGACCGTGGCCCTGCTCGCGCTCCATCTGCGCGGCACCGTGGACGCGGGCCCGCACGGCACCACGCGGATCTCCGGCGCGATGGCCGGGCTGTCGCACCCGCTGCAACTGGCGGTCTACAAGGCGCTGTACCGGCCCTCGGGCGTGAACGGCGTCACCGCGTCCCGCTCCGTGCGGCGCGAGACCGACGCCCTGCGCGAGCGGCTGGCCGCTGCCGGGCTGGTCCGCCGCAGCCGCGGGCTGCGTACCGCGCGGGTGCTGGCGTGCGCCGCCGCGGTGGCGGCGGTGGTCGCCCTGGTGGGGGCGGACGGCTGGGGACCGGTGCTGCGGGTGGCCGTCCCCGCCGCGCTGGTGGCCTGCGCCTGCGCCGTGTGGGCGGTGCCGCGGCGCACGCGCGCCGGCCGCCGCGCGCTGCGGCGGACCCGCGAGCGCTTCCCCCTGACCCGGTCGCGGTCCCTGTCGCCCGAGTCCGCCCTGCTCGCCGCCGCCCTCCACGGTGCGCCGGCCCTGCTGGCCGCCGCCCCGCACTTCGCCCGGGACAGCGGTCTGCTCGGCCGCGACCGTACGGACAGCCTCTACGTCTCCCGCACCGGGACGTCCGGTGGGGGCGGTTTCAGCTGCGGAGGGTGAGGGGCCGCCGGCCGCCGGCGGGGGGCCAAACCCGGCGACGGTGCGAGATGGGTCACGTCCGGACGTCCCGCGCGTATCCGTTCGTCCCGCGCGTCAACACCCGTCACGCCCCGGGTGACCGAAGACCCGGAAGGGGTTGCGAAGGCAAGGGGACGGCACGGTTTACTGACCGCCATGACGGCGACCGGCACCACCCTCAGACCCGCGGCGCACCCCGGCCGGCTGCGCATGCTGAACCATCTGCGCCGCCTGGCGGCCGCGGGCCTCGTGGAGCCGCCGTGCGCACGGCAGCCGCACCGGGCCGGCGACACCGGGCCCGTCGAGGCCGCCGGCGACGCGGAGGCCGCCGAGATCTGGGACGACTTCCGGCACCGGCTCGCCGCGCTGCTGGTCGGACTGCACGAGGACGCGCGGGCCCCCCGCGTACCGGCACCGCGGACCGCGGGCGCCGTCGTGATGGCCTTCCCGCTCGACCGCTGAGCCTGCCGCCGGAACCCGCGCGCCCCCCGTGCGTGTCAGCGCCGCACGTCAGCCGAGTTCCGCGCCCACGGCGGCCAGGGCCGTCGTCACCGGCTGGAAGAACGTCTCCCCTCCCGACCGGCAGTCGCCGCTGCCGCCGGAGGTCAGCCCGATCGCGCTCCCGTCGCGGGTGAACAGCGAGCCGCCGCTGTCCCCCGGCTCCGCGCAGACGTCGGTCTGGATGAGCCCGGTGACGGTGCCCTCCGGGTAGTTGACGGTGGCGTCGAGGCCGAGGACGGTGCCGTTGTGCAGACCGGTGGTGCTCCCCATGCGGAACACCTCCAGGCCCACCGCGGCGTCCGCCGCCCCGGTGATCGGCAGGGCCCGGCCGTCGCCCAGGTCGACCTGACCGGGGGCGTCGGTGCCCGGGTCGTCGTAGGTCACGAGGGCGAAGTCGCCGTCGTCGGGGAAGGTCGCGGCCGCGACCGTCGCGACGGGGGCGCCGCCCTGCGTGTCGGACCAGGCGGGGAAGGCGACACCGCAGTGGCCGGCGGTCAGGAAGGCCGGGGCGCCGTCCTTGACGACGTTGAAGCCGAGCGAACAGCGCGCTCCGTCCGCGAAGATCGCGTCACCGCCGGCCACGAAGGGCGTGATCCGGCCCGCGGACCTCTCGATCCGGGCCATGCCGCTGCCGAGCGACCGCACGGTGGCCCGGAGCCTGTCCCACTTCCCGCCCGTGACCGTGCCGTCCGCGGTGACCAGGATCTGGTTGGTCCTGGGGTCGACGGCCCAGGCGGTGCCCGGGATGGTGGCGTTCTGCCTCAGCACCCCGGCCGCGCCCGTCAGTTCGGCGGCGGTGTTGCGGACCCGGCGGGGTACGGCGCCGGCCTGCCGGACCCCGCGGACGGCCTCGGGGTCGTTCCCGGCGACATTGACCACGAGCCGCCGGGCAGACGGGTCCCAGTACGCGCCCGCGATCGACGAGCCGAACTCCGCGGTGAGCCGGGAGGCCGTCCCCGCCGCCGAACCGGCGCCGAGGGCCTGGGGCGGTGCGTCCTGCCGCGAGGGCTGCGGGGACTGCGACGCGTTGGCGTCCGGCAGCAGGACGGCGGCCGCGGCGATCGCCGCGACACCTGCCGCGACCAGTGCGAAGTTCCGTTTCGACACATGCTTGTGCTTCAACTCACGACCTCCTGTGGGGGGATACGGGGTCCGGTCGTCGACAGCGCGGACGGCAGCGCCGTGCGGCCTGTCATACGGAACGGGAGCGCGCCGCGTTCAGCACGGGAAATTCGGTCGACCCCGCCCGGGGGATGTGGTGGACTCCGCCCGATGAGCACTCCCGGACCTTCCGCGACGGCGCTGGAGTACCGCGCCGCGTACGACGCACAACTGCGCGCCCGCATCCCCGACGGCTTCTCCCGGCACGCGTCGGTGGAGCGGGTCGGCCCCCTGCTGCGCAAGATCTACCGCCACGGCGAGGCGGGCTTCCTCGACTACCGCGACCTCGGCGGGCTGGACGGGCCGGAGCTGGACGCCCTGATCGCCGGGGAGCGGGACCACTTCGCCGGACTCGGCACGGCGGTGGAGTGGAAGTACTTCGCGCACGACCTGCCGCCGGGGCTGCCGGAGCGCCTGACGGCGGCCGGCTTCGTACCCGACGAGCCGGAAACGGTGCTGGTGGGCGAGGCCGCGCCACTGGCCGGCGAGCCGCGGCTGCCGGAGGGCGTGACGCTGCGCGAGGTCACCTCACGCACGGACTTCGAACGCATCCGCGCCATGGAGGAGGAGATCTGGGGCGTCGGCCACGACTGGCTGCCGGACATGCTGGAGAGCGAGGTGGCCGGGCCGGGGGACCCGTGCGTGGTGGTCGTCGCCGAGAGCGGGGACACCGTGGTCTGCGCGGGCTGGGCCCGCTTCCACCAGGGCACGGACTTCGTGTCGCTGTGGGGCGGCTCGACGCTGCCGCAGTGGCGCGGGCGCGGTGTCTACCGGGCGACGGTGGCGCACCGGGCCCGGCTGGCGGTCGCCGCGGGCCACCGCTTCGTGCAGGTCGACGCCTCGGCGGACAGCGCTCCGGTCCTGCGGCGGCTGGGGCTGGTGGAGGTCACGACGACCGTGCCGTACCTGTGGCAACCGGACGCGGGAACGGCGGACGGCCCGGCCTGAGGCCCCGGCGTCAGACGGTGTCGGAGGGCCGCGGCGCCCGGATGCTGTCCAGCAGCGGCTCCGGCAGCTCGCCGGGGGCACCGTCCCGGACCGGTTCGGCGGCGGGCGGCGCCACGGATTCCTCCGGCGCCGCGGCCGGGCCGGCGGGGGCAGCAGTGCCCGGGCCCGGCTGGGCGCGTTCCAGGAAGCGCAGCAGTTCCACCGGGAACGGCAGGACGAGCGTGGAGTTCTTCTCGGCGGCCACCGCGACGACCGTCTGCAGCAGCCGCAACTGCAGCGCGGCCGGTTCCTCGCCCATCACGTGCGCGGCCTGCGCCAGCTTCTTGGACGCCTGGAACTCCGCGTCCGCGTTGATGATCCGGGCCCGGCGCTCCCGCTCGGACTCCGCCTGGCGGGCCATCGAGCGCTTCATCGTCTCCGGCAGCGACACGTCCTTGATCTCGACGCGGTCGATCTGCACACCCCAGCCGATGGCGGGGCTGTCGATCATCAGCTCCAGGCCCTGGTTGAGCTTCTCCCGGTTGGACAGCAGGTCGTCCAGATCGCTCTTGCCGATGATCGAGCGCAGCGAGGTTTGCGCCATCTGCGAGACCGCGAAGCGGTAGTCCTCGACGTTGATGATCGCGTCAGCGGCGTTGACGACCTTGAAGTAGACCACCGCGTCGACCCGGACGGTGACGTTGTCGCGGGTGATGCCCTCCTGGGCCGGCACCGGCATCGTCACGATCTGCAGATTCACCTTCCGCATCCGGTCGACGACCGGGACGACCATCGTGAACCCCGGCCCCCGGATCCCGCCCCTGACCCGGCCGAGGCGGAACACCACTCCCCGCTCGAATTGCTGCACGACGCGGGCCCCGGCCACGAAGTACAGTGCTCCGGCCGAGAGCACGGCGGCTATCAACTCGACGACCATCACGGCCCCCTGCCGTCCGGGATCGCGTACTTCCACGGTACCTCGCGGTCAATCCACCGGATACGGGCGAGGATGCCCCGATCCGGCGGACCGGTACCCGGGGCTGCCGCCGGGGGTGCCCCGCACGGCGGGGAGTCGTCTTCTCGGGCGATGCGACAACGCGGCGTGGGGACCCCCGGCCGAATGCGGGGGGAGTGCCGCGCCTGGGGGCACCTCCCGGGTCGTTGGCACGCTCGCGGTGGTGGCCGCCCCCTCGCCACCGCGGCCCGTCGACCTGCACCCGCGTGTTCCGGCGGGAGCCGAGGATGCCCGGTGCACGGGCCTGCCGGCGCCACGACTTCGAGCGCGCCGTAGCGCTCCTCGCCGAGGGCGCCATCCCGTCATCACGTTCCCTGAGTGAGCGCCCGTCGGGCTTTCGGTGTCCTGGAGGTCAAGCGGGCGATGAAGCTGTTCGTCGAGGTGAGCGCGTCACGAACCCGGTCGCGGCCTGACCGGACGCCTCGCCGTCCTGATGGGGGCGGGCACGGCCTCGCGCCGGGTGGTGAGGACTGCGCCAGGGGTGGCTCAGGCCTCCAGGACCACGTGCGCGGTGATGTCGCCGGAGCCATCGGGAACGGCGGGGGAAGATCTCGCGGCCCTCCCGGAAAGCGGTGCGGTGAGCGCCCCGTACGGCGGCCGGGCACCGGCCAGGGCATCGGGGTCGCCGCCGCCGGGGCCCCGGCGGCGGACGGTGCCCGGGGTCGCCGGCGCAAGACAGGCTCAGGCCGCGTCCGGGCCCGGCAGGGCCGCGCGCAGCCAGTCGTCGGCGGCGCCCGGGGTGGGCCGCGCCGGGCCCCACAGCTGCGCGGCGAGCCGCCAGTACAGGTCGGCGCGGGGCTCCGCGGCGAGCAGTCCGGACAGCAGGCGCCGGAAGGCGGGTGTGTCCCGGGTGCGGTGCGCCAGGGCGTAGGCGGACACGAAGCAGTCCAGCGCGTCGCCCTCGCGCGGTTCCCGTCCGGCCAGCAGTTCCGCGGCGGCCAGGTCGTACGCCTCCCCGAGTCCTTCGTAGAGCGCGGCGGGGCGGCCGCCGGCGCCGTTCCAGTGGTCCGCGGGCCGCAGGCGGCCGTCGTCGGGGCAGGAGCCGGTGGTGAAGGCGTGCAGCCGGGCGAAGGCGAGCACCTGGTCCGGCGTCGGGTCGCCGGGAGGCTCGGGTACGGACAACTCCAGGATCCGGCCGACCAGTCCGGCGGGCAGCCGCGGCGGCAGCCAGCGCCGCCAGAAGCGCCTCATCGGGGCGGTGCTGGGCGGGGTGGACAGCGCGCCGATCAGCCGCAGCCGGTCGGCGCGCTCCGCGGCGGCGCAGTCGCGGAGGGCGTGCAGGGCGGCCTCCCGCCAGCGCAGCGCGGACAGTTGGCTGCCGAGCTCGCGCAGCCGCCCGGCGACGGCGTCCTCCAGCGCGTCCGCCAGGACGTCCTCCCGGTCCAGCAGCCGGCCGACGTCCGGGACCGGCAGGTCGAGGCTGCGCAGGGAGCGGATCAGCCGGAGCCGGTCGAGCGCGCCGGGGCCGTACCGGCGGTGCCCCCCGGCGCTGCGGCCCGCCTCGGGCAGCAGGCCGCGGTCGGAGTAGAAGCGGACGGTCTTCACGGTGACGCCGGCGTGCTCGGCCAGTTCACCGATGCTCCACAGCCCGTCAGGCGGCACGGCTTGAACCTCCCTCAGGGGGAGTTCCTACGGTACCGGCGAACGCACGGACCCGGTACGGCGCCGGGTCCGGCGAACCACGCGTACGGGAGGCGTTGATGACGGTGTTCATCCTGGTGTCCGAGGCCCACACGGGCGGCTGGATCTGGCACGACGTGGCGGCACGGCTGCGGGAGTCGGGCGCGCGGGCCCGTCCGGTGACGCTCACCGGCATGGGCGAGGGCGGCGCCGTCGCGGAACCGGGCACGGACCTGGAGATGCATGTCCGCGACGTGCTGCGCGTCATCGACGAGGAGAACGACGCCGGCCCGGCGTCCGAGGTGGTGCTCGTCGGCCACGGCTACGGCATCCACCCGGTGGCCGGGGCCGCCGACCGCCGCCCGGAGCGGGTCGCCCGCGTGGTCCACCTCGACGCGGGGATCCCCCGGGACGGCGACCCGGCGCTGGCGCTCGTGCCCGATCCGGCGGTCGGCGAACGGCTGCGGCACACCGCCGGACGGTCCGGGGACGACGGGCTCGTCGCCCCGCCCGGCCGGGACGGATGGCAGCGGTGGGGCAGCCTCGACGGCGTGGCGGAGGAGGCGCTGGCCCGGATGGCCCGGCTCGCCGCGCCGCAGCCCGCGGGGACGTTCACCCAGCCGCTCCGGCTCTCCGGGGCGGGGGCAAAGGTGCCCTCCACCGGCGTCCTGTGCACCTCCAACGGGTCGACCATCGACCGGGTCGAGGCACTGGCCGGCTTCGGTGACCCGCGACTGCGGGCGCTCGTCGACCCGCGGGTCACCTTCTTCGAACTCGCCACCGGGCACTGGCCGATGCTGTCCGTCCCCGCCGAACTGGCCGGTGTGCTTCTGCGGGCCGCCGCGGGCGAGGGGTACCGGCTCCGGGGGGCGGGGACCGAACTCCCGCCCCACCTGCGGCCCTTCCTGATGGATCTGCCCGAGCGGCCCCGCGAGCGGCACGGGCGGGTCGACCTGCACCTGCCCGACGCCGACGGCCCCCGGCCCGCGGTGGTCCTCGTGCACGGCGGCCCGGTCCCGGCCGGCGCGCGGCCGACGCCGCGCGACTGGTCCTGCTTCGTCGGCTACGGCCGCTACCTGGCCGGGCTGGGCGCGGTCGGCGCGGTCGTGGACCACCGGCTGCACGGCATGGCCGACTTCGCGCGTGCCGCCGACGACGTCGCCGGGGCGGTGGAGCTCGTCCGCGGCGACCCCCGCGTCGACGGCGACCGCGTGGCTCTGTGGTTCTTCTCGGGCGGCGGACTGCTCGCGGCGGACTGGCTGGCCGCGCCACCCGCCTGGCTGCGGTGCGTCGCGGCGACCTACCCCGTGCTCGCGCCGCTGCCGAACTGGGGCATGGTGGAAGCCCGTTTCCGCCCCGCGGCCGCGCTGCGCACGGCCGGTTCCCTTCCGGTGGTGCTGACCCGCGTGGGGCGGGAGGCGCCGGACATCGCCGCCACGGTCGCGGACTTCCTCTCCGCCGCCGAGGGGTGTGGTGCCCGCGTCGAGGTGGTCGACGTGCCCGGCGGCCGCCACGGCTTCGAGACCCTCGACCCCACCGCGGAGTCCCGCGCCGCCGTCGTCCGGGCCGCCGGCTCCGTGCTGCGGCACCTGGGCCTCCGCACGCCCTGAGCTACGCCTCGCCGCCCGCGCCGCGGACCAGGCGGGCGGCCACCTCGCGCAGGTGGGCGGCCAGTTCGGGGGGTTCGTGGACCTCGAAGTCGACGCCGAGCGTGCCGATGTAGAGGGCGAGGACGTCCAGGTACTCCGCGCCGGTGTACAGGACACAGCGGTCGGGGCCCGCGGCCTCGACGGTGGCGAAACCCCACCAGGCCCGCTCGGCCATGGACTCGGCGGAGGTGTGCAGGGTCACGACGGCCTGGTGCCGGTAGGCGCGGGAGGTGACGCCGCGGGCGACGTAGGAGGCGGCGTCCGTGGGCGGCCGGCGCGGGGCGAACCTCGGCCCGGTGGGCGACTTGGGCTCCATCCGGTCGACGCGGAAGGTGCGCCAGTCCTGGCGGTCGGTGTCCCAGGCCAGCAGGTACCAGCGGCGGCCGTGGTGGACGAGGCTGTGCGGCTCGGCGGTGCGGCGGCCGGCCGTCCCGTCGTGCGTGAGGTAGTCGAACCGCAGGCGTTCCCGGTCGCGGCAGGCCGCGCCGATCATCGCCAGGACGTCCGGGGCGACGGCGTCGGGCTGCGCGATCGGACGGGAGACGGCGACCGCCCCCATGGCCTGGGCCCGGTGCCTGAGCCGCGACGGGAGCACCTGCTCCAGTTTGGCCAGGGCCCTCAGGGAGGTCTCCTCGATGCCCTCGACGCTGCCGCCCGCGCCCGTGCGCAGGCACAGGGCGACGGCGATCGCCTCCTCGTCGTCGAGCAGCAGCGGCGGCAGGGCGGCGCCCGCGCCCAGCCGGTAGCCGCCGGTGGTACCGGGCGAGGCGTGCACGGGGTAGCCGAGCGCGCGCAGCCGTTCCACGTCGCGGCGCACGGTCCGGGCGGTGACCTCGAGGCGTCCGGCCAGCTCGGGGCCGGTCCAGTCGCGCCGCGACTGGAGCAGGGAGAGCAGCCGCAGCAGGCGGGCGGAGGTTTCCAGCACGTGCCCAGTCTGGCAGCCGTCGCGGACAGCCTCTGACCGCAATCGTGGATACGGTGCCGCCATGGAGACCGAGACCGTGCCCGAGGGCACCGCCCTGGACCGCCTCACCCTCAATCGCTCGTTGCTGGCCCGCCAGTTCCTGCTGCGGCGGGCGGACGTGAGCGCGGAGCACGTGCTCGGGCACCTGGTGGGGCTTCAGGCGCAGGAGCCGCAGGACCCGTACGTGGCGCTGTGGTCGCGGATCGCGGACTTCGAGCCGGGCGAGCTGTCGGGGATGCTGGCGGACCGCCGCGCGGTCCGGATGTCCCTGCTGCGCTGGACCGTTCACCTGGTGACCGCCGAGGACTGCATGGTGCTGCGCCCGGTCGTCCAGGACGTCCTGGAACGGCGGCTGCTCGGGCAGTTCCGGCGGCAGCTCGACGGGTTGGATCTCGCGGAGGTCGCCGAGGCGGGCCGCGTGCTCCTGGCCGCCGGCCCGCTGTCCGCGAGCCGGCTCGGCGACGGCCTGCGCGAGCGGTGGCCGGAGCGCGAACGGCTCCCCCTGAGCCTGGCGGTGACCGCCCGCGTGCCCACGGTCCAGCCGCCGCCGCGCGGACTGTGGCGGACGCCGGGCGCCGCGCTGCAGACCCCGGCCGAGCAGTGGCTCGGCCGGACCTTCGAGGCCGCCGGGGACAGCGGCCCGGAGCGGACGGTGCTGCGCTACCTCGCCGCGTTCGGCCCCGCGGCGGTCAGGGACGTCGCCGTGTGGTCCGGGCTCACCGGGGTGCGTGCGGTGATCGACCGGCTCCGCCCCGGGCTGCGGGTCTACCGCGACGAGTACGGCGCCGAGTTGTACGACGTCCCCGGCGCGCCCTTCCCCGCTCCCGGGACACCGGCCCCGCCCCGCTTCCTGCCGCAGTACGACAACATCGTGCTGTCGCACGCCGACCGCTCGCGGATCGTGCCGCCCGGCCCCTCCTCCCCCGTCCCCGCCCTCCCCGGCAGCGGCAGCAACCGCGGCTTCTTCCTCCACGACGGCTTCGTCGCCGGGCTGTGGCGGATGGAGTCGTCGCGCGGCACGGCCGTGCTCCATCTCCTGCCGTACGCGCCCCTGCCGTCCGCGGCGCGCGACGCGCTCGCCGCGGAGGGCGAGCGCCTGCTGGCGTTCGCGGCGCCGGGGACGACGGGAGGTCAGGTGCGCTTCGCCGGTCAGTAGAGGGCGACCCGGTACGCCTTCAGCACCTCGGGCAGCGGCTGGTAGAAGGTCGTGCCGCCGCTCGCGCAGTCGCCGCTGCCGCCCGAGGTCAGGCCCAGCGCCTTCGTGCCGTCGTACAACGGGCCGCCGGAGTCGCCGGGCTCGGCGCATATGTCGGTGCGGACGAGGCCGCGGACGATGTCGCCGCCCCCGTAGTTGACGGTGAAGCCGAGCCCGGTGACGGTGCCGCTGTGCACGCCGGTGGTGGAGCCCGCGCGCTTGACGGCCTCGCCCACGTACGCGGCGGCGGCCTTCCTGATGTCCTGCCGGCCGACCGAGCCGGGGTGGCCCTTCGCCGTGTCGTAGCGCACGAGCGCGTAGTCGTCGACCGGGTAGCGATGGGCGACGGTGGTCCCGAGCGGGCGCGTCTGGGCGGCGTCGGCGTACCAGCGGTCCGCGGCCGCACCGCAGTGACCCGCCGTCAGGAAGTAGTGGACGCCCCCGGAGCGGACGTTGAAGCCGACCGAGCAGCGGAAGCCGCCACCGTAGGCCGCGGTGCCCCCGGAGGCGAAGCGGCGGAGGACGCCGGGGGCGCGTTCGAAGCGGACGGCGCCGCCGTACGGTCCCGCGGCGCGGCGCAGCGCGTCGAGCCCTGCGCTGGAGACCGTCGCGTCGGTGACCACGACCAGCGTGCCGTCAGAGTCGACGGACCAGGCGCTGCCGGGGACGTCGGCGGACTCCGCCGCGCGGACCACCGCCGCGAGTTGCGCGGGCGAGGGAGCCGCCTGCGCGGCGGGCAGGGCGGACACGGTGGCCGCGAGCAGTCCGAGCAGCACGGCAAGGTACCCCGCCCCTCTGGCAGTGCCGCTGTGCGAAGTGGTGTCCCTGCGCCCCTTGTTCCTCATTTGTGCCCCCCTACGAGGTTATGCGGTGCCTCGCGGAGTATTGCGACCGTACGGCTTGCGGACAAGAGGGCAGTACGCCGATGTGCCCGGCGGCCGGAGCCGCCGGGCACATCGAGGTGGAAGGGTCAGAAGACGCTGACGCCGTAGGCGCTCAGGGCCTCGGTGACCGGCTGGAAGAACGTGGTGCCGCCGGTGGAGCAGTTGCCGCTGCCGCCCGAGGTCAGACCGAGCGCGACACCGCCGGAGGTGTACATGGCACCGCCGGAGTCGCCGCCCTCGGCGCAGACGTTGGTGCGGATCATCTGGTAGACCACGTCGCCGCCGCCGTAGTTGACGGTGGCGTTGAGGCCGGTGACCGTACCGCTGTGGATGCCGGTGGTGGAACCGTCACGCAGGACGGCCTGGCCCACGAAGGCGTTGCCGGCGCTGGTGATGTCGGTGTTGCCGGCCGTGCCGCCCTTGGCCACCGAGGTGTTGGTGTACCGGACCAGCGCGTAGTCGTTGGTCGGGAAGCTGTAGCTGACGTTGCTGCCCAGCACCGTCGACTGGCTGGAGTTGGAGTACCAGGTCGAGGCGACCTCGCCGCAGTGACCGGCGGTCAGGAAGTAGTTCGTGCTGCCGCTGCGGACGTTGAAGCCGAGCGAGCAGCGGTAGCCACCGCCGTAGATGGCGTCGCCGCCGGCGATCAGCCGCTTGAAGGTGCCCGCCGTCCGCCGGAAGGTGACGGCCGCGCCGTAGGGGGCGGTGGCCTGCTGCACCTTGGACAGTTCGGCCCCGGTGACCGTGCTGTCGGCAGTGATCTCCAGGCGGTTGCTCGTGGGGTCGATGACCCACGAGGTGCCCGCGACATCCGCGGCCAGGGCGGCGGCACCGGCCTGGTTCAGCTGCGCGGTGCTGTGGGCGACGATCTTGGGCACGGCACCGGCGGCGCTGACGGCCTGCGCGGCCTTGGTGGTGGTGACGTTGACGACCATGGCCTTGGCCTTGGCGTCGTAGTACGAACCGGCCGTGGAGCCGGTGCCCAGCGACGCGGCGAGCGCCGTGGCGGCCTCCGGAGAGGCCTTGGGGGACGGTGCGGCCTGCGCGGCGGGCAGGGTGAGCGCGGTGGCCGCGAGCAGACCGGACGCGATGGCGATCAGCCGTACACGTCTGGGGGCGGGGGTGTGCGTCGTGCGCTTGATCCTCACGCTTGTCCTCCTGTGGGGGAACGGAAGTTGACCCGCGTAGCGCGAGCCGGTGAGGCGCAGCGGGGACTCCACCACCGTGGGGGGTGGCGTGCCCCTGTCAAGCCGCTGCGCATACCGGAGTATTCAAGAGCCGCGCACAATCGCACAAGGGCACCTTTCAGCCGCCCTCGCACCACCACCCCGAGCACGGTGCCGCTCAACACCCCCCACGGGGGATCAGGCGCAGGACGAAACGGAGGGGGCGGGGGAGTTGGGGGCACCTCCCAGCGGTAGCTGGGGGAGGGTGGCGTTCTGGACTGTGGAGCATATTTGGGTGCACAACCCGGAGTGATCAACGGAAAGCACCTGAGGCACCTAAATGTGCTGTCCAGAATGGCAGCCCCGGAGGCCCCGAACCCGGCCCACCCCACAACGCGCGTCGGGGCGCCCTGACTTCACAGGGCACACGGGAGGGCGGGCGGGGAAAAAACCCGGTCACGCCGTCAGGCCTCAGCAGTCGCACCCACAACAATCACACCCATCACAGCAGTCGCCGCAATCGCAGCAATCCCCGCACCCGGAACAATCGCAGTCGCAGTTGGAGCACCACCCCTCGCGCCGCTTCCCCGACCAGGGGTCCTCGTAATGGTCGCGGCAGCAGATCTGGCACGTGCAGCACAGCGCCGTCCACACCGCGCAGCCCGCGAGCAACCCCCGTCCGGGGCCCGGCCGGTGCGGGGGTTCGGGGGCGAGCCACGGCGACGGCGACGGCGACGACGGAGGCTGCCCCGGTCCCGTTCCCGGCCCCCGCCCCGCGGCCTGATGCTCGCACCCCGCGCCGAACGCACGCTCCACCGAGCGGCGCAGTTCGTGCGCCAGCAGCTCATGGGCGAGCCGCCCGTCCGTGAACTCCACGTCCCGCAGCGCCAGTCGGACGCCGCGTACGGAGTCGTCGCACAGCCGCCGGGCCTCGTCCAGGCCGGTACCCGTGGCCGCCAGCGGGTTCCACGCGCCGGCGGCGGCGTCCGCGTCCAGGTCCTCGACCGCGTCCAGCAGGTGGGCCAGCCGGCCGAAGAGGCGGCCCGCCTCCTCCAGCGGCGCGCGGTTGTGCGGCCGTCCGGCCAGCACCGCGGTGTGGCCGAAGGCCGCGGCCGTCGCGGTCTCGGTGGGCTCGGTGACGGTGAGCAGCGCGGTGCCGGGGCCTGCGGCCGCCTCGATGGCGGTCTGCCGGTCGACGGCGTCCACGAGCACCGCGGTGTCGAAGCCGAGCGCCGCTCCGGTCGCGGCCCCCGCGCGGTCCCAGCGCCGGGCCACCGTGCGCGCGGCCGCGGCCATCGGGCGGCGCGCCAGCAGTCCGTCGCCGTCGGCCACGTGGTCGCGCATCTTGGCCGAGGCCAGCACCAGGGAGACCGCCGCGGCCAGCCGTGCGCCCTCCCCCTTGGCGACCGGAGCGGTCCGCATGGCCCGCAGCGGGCACGGCCCGGCGGTCCTGCGGGACACAGCCGGCACAGCCGCCCCCTGTACGCCGCCCGAAACGGCACCCGCACCCGCACCGAGGGCGGTCTGCGCCTCGACCAGCACCGAGATGATCAGGCCGTCGTAATTGGTGGCGGCGCGGGCCAGTTGCCCGTGGTCGTCCCGCAGCGCGAGGCAGAGCCCGCACAGATGGGCCGTCCAGGAGGTACGCAGAGGCTCCGGCAGCCGGTGCCGGCACGGCCTGACGATTCCGAACATCGCTTCCCCCACACGTCTCGTGCCGCGATGGACCCCTCATCCGCTGGTCATGTTATAGGTCAGCCGATTCGGCTATCCGGCCGCGCGACGTCACCCTCCCGGGCGGGAAACTTTCCGATGATCCGTCAGATGCCCGTATCGCCTGCGTCAACCGGGTACTTCCGGGCAGATTAATGCACCAGGTATGTCACGAATCCCCGCCCTGCCGGGTATCCACTTGGCGCATCCTCCGCATCATGGACGACGATAGGGACGCGGACGGCAAACTGACCGTGTGTGAGAGAGGAGGCGTCCATGGGTTCGGTACGACGCGCGAGCGCCTGGCTGGGCCTCGTCGACGACAACGGCGGCGAGGAGTACTACGACGAGGAGTACGCCGACTACGGCGAGGGCGCCGAGCCGGCCCCGAGCGACTCCTGGGTCACCGACCCCCGTGTGCGCGTGGCCTCCGAGTCGGCGCAGGAGCAGGGGCGCCGCATCGCCACGGTCACCCCGGACGGCTTCCGGGACGCCCGCGGCATCGGCGAGCTCTTCCGGGACGGCGTCCCGGTCATCGTCAACCTCACGGCCATGGACTCCGGCGACGCCAAGCGCGTCGTGGACTTCGCGGCCGGCCTCACCTTCGGTCTGCGCGGTTCCATCGAGCGGGTGGCCAACCGGGTCTTCCTGCTGACCCCGCCCGACTACCTCGTCGTCAACGCCGACAGCAAGCGCGGCGGCGACGGCTTCTTCAACCAGAGCTGAGGCAGCCGCTCGGGGTCCCCGCCCCCGGGCCCGTTCAGCGGAAGGCGTCCAGGCCCGTGAGGGCCTTGCCCAGGACGAGTTGGTGCATCTCCACCGTGCCCTCGTAGGTGAGCACGGACTCCAGGTTGGTGGCGTGCCGCATGACGGGGTACTCCAGCGAGATCCCGTTCGCGCCCAGGATCGTGCGGGCCGTGCGGCAGATCTCGATCGCCTCGCGGACGTTGTTGAGCTTGCCGAAGCTGACCTGTTCGGGCCGCAGCGTGCCCGCGTCCATCCGGCGGCCGAGGTGGTGGGCGAGCAGGATGCCCTTGTGGAGTTCGACCGCCATGTCGGCGAGCTTGGCCTGGGTGAGCTGGAAGCCGCCGATCGGCCGCCCGAACTGTTCGCGCGTCCGCGCGTACTCCAGTGCCGCCTCGAAGCTGCTGCGGGCGGCGCCCATCGCGCCCCAGACGATGCCGTAGCGGGCGTGGTTGAGGCAGCTGAGCGGCCCGCGCAGACCGGTGACCTCCGGCAGTACCGCGTCGGCGGGCAGGCGGACGTCGTCCATGACCAGTTCGCTGGTGACCGAGGCGCGCAGCGACCACTTGTGCGTGATCTCGGGAGCGGAGAACCCCGGGGTGTCCGTGGGGACGGCGAAGCCGCGGATGCCCTCGTCGGTGCGGGCCCAGACGACGGCGACCCCGGCGACGGAGCCGTTGGTGATCCACATCTTGCGGCCGGTGAGGACCCAGTCGGAGCCGTCGCGCTTGGCGTACGTGCGCATGCCGGCCGGGTCGGAGCCGTGGTCGGGTTCGGTGAGCCCGAAGCAGCCGATCACCTCGCCGGCCGCCATGCGGGGCAGCCACTGCTGCTTCTGCTCCTCGGAGCCGAAGCGGTGGATGGCGTACATCGCCAGCGATCCCTGGACCGAGACCAGCGAGCGGATGCCGGAGTCGGCGGCCTCCAGTTCCAGGCAGGCCAGGCCGTACTGGACGGCGGTCGCCCCGGCGCAGCCGTAGCCGGTGAGCGACATCCCGAGCGCCCCGATCGAGCCGAGTTCACGGGCCAGTTCGCGGATGACCGGCAGTTCGCCGCGCTCGTACCACTGCGCCACGTGCGGCAGCACGCGGTCGGCGGCCCAGGCGCGCACGGTGTCCCGCACGGCGCGCTCCTCGTCGCCGAGCAGGTCGTCGAGACCCAGCGGGTCGTGCGGGTCGAACTGCGGCTTTCCAGCGGACATCGTCGTCCCTCCGGTGATCACGGGCTCCACGCCCGAAGCTACTTGTGCGGCGGGTCCGGGTAAAGAGCCCGCTCCCGGTTCAGCGGGAGGCCTCCACCGCGGTCATCGCGTGGTCGCGCTGCGCGGGGAGCCCGGCCGCGGAGGACGTCGTCTGGCGTGCGGCGCACTCCATGCGGCGCGGCAGCCGCAGCGCGGCCACCGCCCCCAGCAGGAGCAGCGCGGCGCTGACGACGAGGGTGATGTGCAGGCCGTGCACGAAGGCGTGCCGGGCGGCGTGGCGCAGGGAGGCGCCCGCCGTCCCGCCGAGGCGGTCGGAGACCTTGTAGGCCTCGCCGAGCGACTTGCCCGCCGCGGCCCGCGCGTCGGCGGGCACGCCGTGGGTGCGGGCGACGCCCGGCGCGTAGGCGGCGTTCATGACGCTGCCGAGCAGGGCGATACCGAGGCCCGCGCCGAGTTGGTACGAGGTCTCGCCGATCGCGGCGGCGCCGCCGGCGTGCTCGGCCGGTGCCTCGCTCAGCATCGACTCGTACGCCGCGAACAAGGTGGTCTCCAGGCCGAAACCGAGGAGCACGAAGCAGCCCGTCAGCACCCAGGGCCGGTCGTACTGACCCATGTGGGTGAGTCCGAGCACGGCGACCGCGGTGATGACGAAGCCTCCGGCGACCATGGCCCGCGGCCCGAAGCGGGTGAGCATCCGGGAGCCGAGCAGTCCGGCGCCCATGGCGGCGAACGTCAGGGGCAGCAGCCGCAGTCCGGTCTCCAGGGGGCTGAGGCCCAGGATGAGCTGGAGGTACTGGACGGCGATGAGCTCCAGGCCGACCAGGGCCAGCAGCGCCAGGACGATGCACCCCACGGAGGTGCCGAACGCCGGGCGGCGGAACATCCCTATGTCGATCAGCGGGTGTTCGCGCCGGTTCTGCCGCCGTACGAAGAGCACCAGCAGCAGGCAGCCGCCGAGCAGCGGCACCAGTACGGAGGGCTCGTACACCGCGGCCCCGCCGCCGAGCCGCTTCACCCCGAGGATCGCGCCGAGCACACCGAGGGCCGCCATCAGCGCGCCGACCACGTCCCACGGGCCGTCCTGATCACCGCGGGACTCCGGCAGCAGCCAGCGGGCGACCGGGAGGATGACCACCATCAGGGGGATGTTGATCAGGAAGACCGAGCCCCACCAGAAGTTCTCGACGAGGAACCCGCCGAGGACCGGCCCGACCGCCGCGCCGACGGCGGCGACGGCGCTCCACACGCCGATGGCCACCGCCCGCTCCCGGCGGTCGGGGAAGACCTGGCGGAGGATCGACAGCGTGGCCGGCATGATCATCGCGCCGCCGACACCGAGCAGCGCCCGGGCCCCGATCAGGATCTCCGGGGTCGGGGCGAACGCCGCCACCGCGGAGGCGACGGCGAAGATCGCGTACCCGAGCAGCAGGATGCGGCGTCTGCCGACGCGGTCGCCGAGGGTGCCGAAGAGGATCAGCAGGGACGCGGCGACGAGCGGATAGGCGTCGACGATCCACAGCAGCGCTATCGCACTGGGACGCAGGTCCTCGCTCACGGCGGGGACGGCGACGTGCAGCACGGTCGCGTCGAGTGCGACGAGCAGCAGGCTGACGCAGAGGACGATGAGGACGGTCCAGCGGCTGACCGGTCGGCTGCGCCGCCGGGGGACGGCGGCCGGCCCGGGGATGCCGGGCGAGGTCGTCCCGGTCATGTACGTACCTCCCAGCGGTGCGCTCGCGGTGCGGCCGGGCAGGACGATGGGGAACGGTCCCGGGGGAACCCAGCGACGAGGGCGAGTGAGATCGACACACTACGCGAGTCCCGGAGGCCGGTGGGGGGCGCGGGTCGCCGTTCCGGCGTGGTCCCCGTCACGCCCGGCGAGGGCACGGCGGACCTGCCGGACATGTCCGGCCGCCCGGAGCGGAGCCGCCCGGTGACCGGCAGTGATCATGAACGGCAGGCGAACGCCAGTCGACCCGGAGGAAAACCCTCGCGCAGTCAGCGATAAACCGGAGGAGGAAAATCGAACACGGGATTTCCGGTCATCGGTCGGAGCATCTTCCAAACGCGAAATCCAGGAGTTCGCGCATTTGGCTCAATGCACCCCGCGGGCGTACCTCCAATGGGTGCACTGAGACGCAGTCCACATCACATCGTCATTACGAAGGGCCTCTTCAGGCCGAACTCACCCATCACACGCTGTAACGTCGATTGAGTGCGTACCGATGACAAGCTTCGCCGTCCGGCGGAGCCCGAGACAGCCCAGGCGCTCCCGCGCATGAGCCGAACACGCGGACTGCTGTTCGGTTCGACGCTGGTGGCGTATGTGGCCATCGTCGTAGCCGTGCTGACCACGTCCAAACTCGTGACCTTGGACTGGCAGGTCATGATGTTCCGGCCGTACAAGCAGTGGCCGCAGATCCACGCCTTCCTCGACTACTTCGTCGTCCTGGGCCAGCGCGGCCCCACCGCCGTGATCGTGGCGGTCTGGCTGGGCTGGCGCGCCTGGCGGCAGCGCACCCTGCACCCGCTGCTCGTGCTGGGCACCTCGCTCCTGCTGCTGAACGTGACCGTGGGATCGGTGAAGTACGGGCTGGGCAGGCTCGGGCCCCACTACGCGACCACAGCGGGATCCGCCGAACTCTTCGCCGGCGGCGATATATTTCCTTCGGGCCACACCGCCAATGCCGTCGTGACCTGGGGCGTTCTCGCCTATCTGGCCACCACTCCGTGGGTCCGCCGGGTGACGTCGGTCATCGCGGCGCTGCTCGCCCTGGGCGTCGGCATGACCACCATCTACCTGGGCACCCACTGGGTCAGCGACGTGCTGCTCGGCTGGGCCGCCGGCCTGCTGATCCTGCTGGCGCTGCCCTGGTTCGAGCCCCTGATGGCCTCCTCCGAGCAGTGGATCACCAGCGCCTGGGCCCGCCGCCGGGGCACCTCCGTGCTCCCCGCCACCGTCCGTCCGGTCAGCCCGGCCATGGCCGCCCCGCAGGTCGCGGAGGACTCCGAGGCGGACCGGGACAGCCTGGTGGTCAGCGGCCGCACGCCGAACCCGGCGCCGGGGGTGGCGCACCACGCGGTCCGTCCGCACACCACCCGCCACGAGCGCAGCCCGGTCACCCCCGCGGGCAGCCGCAGGCCGCCCGCCGAACGCTCCACCACCCGGCAGGGCCCGCTCGGGCAGAGCGGCGCCGGCCGCGGCCGCGGCACCACCGGCTGACCCCCCAGGAGGGCCGCTGCGCACCCGGCCCTCCCCGGATCACGGCGACGGCCTCGGCACCCCTGAAGAGGGGGTGCCGAGGCCGTCGGCGTACGGGGGCGCGGAGCGCGTCAGCCGGCCCAGCAGCGGGTCACCCGGCCGCCGTCGACGGTGAAGTTCAGCCGCCCCGCGCGGTACTCCATGGTGATGATCGCGCCCGGCGGGAGGGAGCGGACACTGCTCCAGCCACGCTGCGTGGCACGGCGCTCGGCCTCGTCCGCCGCGAGGCCGACATAGGCGTCCGGCGGGTCCTGGGGTTGCGGTGCGTGGGGCGTGCCGCCCGGGTCGTCAGCCATATGAGCCACGGTAGGCGCACACGAGCCGTGACGGAAGACACGCCGACGCGCCGTCGTCACACTTCTGTCACAGAATGCCGAGACTTGTTTGGCGTGCACCGTTCACACGCGCGGCATCCCGTTTTCCCGTCACCCCTGGAATTCATGCCGTCCGGCGCCGATAAAACCGGCTCCGGCAGTCCAGGAATTACCGGAAACGGCCCTCACACTTCCCTCACATCACATCCCCAGAGCCGCCAGCTCGTCGTCGGTCAGCAACCGCGACCGAATGAGAAACCGGTTGCCGGTGGGCGCCTCCAGCGAGAAGCCGCTGCCGCGCCCCGGCACCACGTCGATCGTCAGATGCGTGTGGCTCCAGTACGCGAACTGATCCCGCGACATCCACACCGGCACCGGGTCGATGCCCGGGACGCCGAGATCGCCCAGGTGCACGTCGGAGTCCCCGGTGAGGAACTCCCCCTGCGGGTAGCACATCGGCGAACTGCCGTCGCAGCAGCCGCCGGACTGATGGAACATCAACGGGCCGTGCTCGTCCGCCAGGCGCCGCAGCAGCCCCGCGGCGTCGTCGGTGATCGCGACCCGTCCGGCACTCGATACGGTTGAGGTCATGCCGTCAGCGTGCTCCCGCGACGCCCGGGCCGCCAGACCCCCGCAGGACATGTCTGCGTGCCGAGCCCACCGTGGCGGCCGCCTCGCGCTCCGGCAGACCGGTACGGACGGCGGCGCCGACCATCTCGGCGGCCACGTCCTCGCCGTGGCCGTTCTCGAAGGCCCGGCAGGCCGCCCAGAACAGCCGCTCGTTGCGCTCCCCCTCCAGCGAGTCGAGGACGAAGCGGATCAGCGGGCCCGCCGTCGTGGCCCCCACGCGCTGTTTTTTGGCGGCCCCGGCGGCCCCCGCGCGTGCCGCCCACGGTTTCGGTGACGGCGTCATGAGCAGCCGCAGCAGCCGCCGCGGCACGGCGGCGGGCGGCATCGACGCCGTCGGCGGGTCCCAGCGGTAGCGCCCCGCGGTGGTGACCGAGCCCGGGCCCACGAGATAGCCGCCGCTCCCGCGGACGTCGATCCCGCGGCCCAGCCGGCTCACGGAGTTCGGGACGACGACCTCGGGCGGCCCGGTGAGCCACAGGTGCCGTCCCCCGCTCGGGGTGAGCACCGTACGCGTCCAGGGCACCGAGAAGCCCTGACGCGCCGCCAGGTCGACCAGATCGGCGAGGCCGTCGGCGCCGCCCTTGCGGTCCAGGTCGAGACCGATCAGATAGTGCGGCGGGCGGCCGCAGGCGATGCCGTACCCCGAGGCCCAGGGCGCCGCCGCGAACAGCTCGGCGATCCGCACGGGGTCGGTGGAGGCGTCGTGCACCCCGTGGCCGAACCGCCCGCACTGGCCGCGGCACATCCCGCCGCCGGTCTCACCGCGGTGCGGCGAGCGCACGACGGGCAGTTTGGTGCGGGACAGCGGGATGACCGGGAAGCCGCGCCGGGCGGCCGCGAGCGCGCAGGCGAGCGCGCAGTGGAAGTCCGGGTGCGTCACGGGGTGCCCCCCTCGCTGCGCTACGGCATGACACCTTTATCGTACTTTCGTTCGACGCCGTGCTCAATGGGGCCCGGAGCAGCCCCGAATCGATCCGAAGCGCGCAGCCGCCCGTCTCCGCACGCCCCCGCGCGCCCCCCGCGGCCGTGCCACGCGCGGTGGGCGAGGCGCGCCGTCCGCACGCCCGCCCCGGGCTACGGTGCACACACCGGCAGGAACTCCGATCACGAGGGAGCGCGCGGATGGGGACGTACGCGGCGCCGGCCACCGACGAGCGGGCGCGGACGCCGCGGCGGCCGGGGCGTGTGATGGTGGACTGGCTGACCACCACCGACCACAAGAAGATCGGGCATCTCTACCTGATCACCTCGTTCTGCTTCTTCCTCGCGGCGGGCGCCATGGCCCTGCTGATGCGCGCCGAACTGGCCCGCCCGGGGCTGCAGCTGATGACGAACGACCAGTTCAACCAGTTGTTCACGATGCACGGCACGATCATGCTGCTGCTCTTCGCGACCCCCACCTTCGCGGGCTTCGCGAACGAGATCATGCCGCTGCAGATCGGCTCCCCCGATGTCGCCTTCCCCCGGCTGAACATGCTGTCGTACTGGCTGTTCCTGTTCGGCGGGCTGATCGTGCTGGGCGGCCTGCTCACGCCGACCGGCGGCGCGTCGTTCGGATGGTTCGCCTACGCGCCGCTGAACAGCCTGACCCGCTCCCCCGGGATCGGCGCCGACATGTGGATCATGGGGCTGGCGCTGGCGGGCTTCGGGACGATCCTGGGCGCCGTCAACTTCGTGGCGACCATCGTCGGGATGCGGGCGCCGGGCATGACGATGTTCCGGATGCCGGTCTTCACCTGGAACGTGCTCTTCACCTCGGTCCTGGTGCTGATGGCCTTCCCCGTGCTGGCTGCGTCGCTGCTCGTCCTGGAGGCGGACCGGCACTTCGGGTCGGTGGTCTTCGACGCGGCGAACGGCGGGGCGCTGCTGTGGCAGCACCTGTTCTGGTTCTTCGGCCACCCGGAGGTCTACATCATCGCGCTGCCGTTCTTCGGCATCATCACCGAGATCCTGCCGGTCTTCTCCCGCAAGCCGGTCTTCGGCTACACCACCCTGATCGGCGCGACGATGGCCATCACCGGGCTGTCGATGGTGGTGTGGGCGCACCACATGTTCGTCACGGGCGCGGTGCTGCTGCCGTTCTTCTCCTTCACCTCCTTCCTGATCGCGGTGCCGACCGGGGTGAAGTTCTTCAACTGGATCGGCACGATGCTCGGCGGCTCGCTCTCCTTCGAGACGCCCATGCTGTGGGCGGTGGGCTTCCTCGTGAGCTTCCTGTTCGGCGGGCTGACGGGGGTGATCCTGGCCTCGCCGCCGCTGGACTTCCAGGTCAGCGACTCGTACTTCGTCGTCGCCCACTTCCACTACGTGGTCTTCGGGACCGTCGTGTTCGCGATGTTCGCCGGCTTCTCCTTCTGGTGGCCCAAGTTCACCGGGAAGATGCTCGACGAGCGGCTGGGGCGGATCCACTTCTGGACGCTGTTCGTGGGCTTCCACACCACCTTCCTGGTCCAGCACTGGCTGGGGGTGGCGGGGATGCCGAGGCGGTACGCCGACTACCTGGCGGCGGACGGCTTCACCGTGCTCAACACGGTCTCGACGATCGGCGCGTTCCTGCTGGGCATCTCGACGCTGCCGTTCCTCTGCAACGTCTGGCAGACCGCGCGGCACGGCGCGAAGGTCGAGGAGGACGACCCCTGGGGCTTCGGCCGGTCCCTGGAATGGGCCACCTCCTGCCCGCCGCCGCGCCACAACTTCACGGCGCTGCCGCGGATCCGCTCCGAGTCCCCCGCCTTCGATCTCCACCACCCGGCGGTGGCACGGCGGACGGCGCCGTCGGACGCGCCGTGACCTGGGGCTGCGCCGCCCGCTTCGCCGGCGGCCCGACCCGCCGGACGGGATGTGCGTGCGCTCCCGTCGTCGTCGCCGCTGCCGCGGACCGTCCGCCCGCCCAGTCACCGGTCGTCACATCCTTCCCCCGGAGCGGGGAAGGGATCTGGTCGAGCCGGGGGCCGAACGCCCGGCTACGGCAGGCGGATCAGCGTCCCCGGGGCCAGCGGGGCGAGCGGCTCGGGGGCGACAGTCGCCTCGTTGAGCCGGATCAGCTCGGCCGCGCCGCCGGCGACGGAGAAGCGCTCGGCAACGCTCTGCAGGGTGTCGCCGGGCTGGACGGCGTGGGCCCGCCCGAACAGGCCCAGCTTGCGCGAGCAGGTCGGCCAGGCCTGCCAGCCCTGGCTGCGCAGGATCGCCTCCGCCACGGTGATCTGCCCGTCGGCGGAGGCCAGGTCGGCCCGGTCGGCGAAGTCCAGTCCGCCGAACGAGACCCAGGTGGGCTGGTAGATCTGGAGGCCGCCGTAGAAGCCGTTGCCGCTGTTGGCGTCCCAGCGGCCGCCGGACTCGCACTGCGCCACGTCCTGCCAGACCGGGGCGTGCGCGACCGGGTCCGCGAACGCCCGGCCGGGCGCCAGGGCGGGCCACAGGGCGAGCAGGACGAATACGGCGGCGCGGCGGCGGGGGGACGTCGGGGACATGGGGGGCACGCTAGGGACCACGCGGTGGAGGCCGCCGTCCGCCGCGCCCGGGGGGCACGACGCCCACCCGGTCGGAGCACGACCGGGCGGGCGCGGTGCGGACGGGTTCCGCGGCCTCAGACGGAGAGCCGCTGACCGGGGTAGATCAGGTTCGGATCGGCGCCGATCACGGACGCGTTGACCGCGTACAGCTTCTTCCAGCTGGTGCCGTGGTCGGCCGCGATGCGGCTGAGCGTGTCACCGGGCCGGACACGGTAGTTGCCGTGTCCCTCGACCCGCTGGTGCCCGCGGTCGCCGTGGCGCGGGGCGGAGTGCCCGGACGCCGCGGGGGCCTTGGCCACGTTGGACGGCTTGTGCGCCTTGTGCGCCTTCGGCGCCTTGCGTGCCGCCGGGGCCGAACCGCCGCCCGGCGCGCTGCCGTACGCCCCCGCACGGGCGGAGCAGGTCGGCCAGGCTCCCCAGCCCTGCGACCGCTGCACCTTGGTGGCGACGGCTATCTGCTGCTCCCGGCTCGCTCCTGCCGCGGTCGCCGCGTAGGCGGTGCCGCCGTAGGCGCGCCAGGTACCGGCGGAGAACTGAAGTCCCCCGTAGTACCCGTTGCCGGTGTTGATGTGCCAGTTCCCGCCGCTCTCGCACCGTGCGATGCGGTCCCAGACCCCGCTGTCGGCGGCCTTGGCGGGCCCCGCGGCGGCCAGCAGGGCCAGCGGGGTCAGCGCGGCTGCGCCGGCGAGCAGTGCGGTCTGTCGGTACTTGGCGTTTACGGCCATGGAATCCCTCTCCACGGACCCGGGCTTCCCCCATGGCGCCGCACATGCCGTGCGGCACCCGGCGGACAACAGCCCCGCGCATTGGACGCGGTGCCCCGTCCCCCTCGCTCGCTGAACGGCGGTTCACTGATCCGCCGTCACCCTCCGTGCGAGCTCTCCCGGGTGGTGCTCTCTGCACACGGCGGGCAAATCTAGGCAGCGCAACCCCCTGTCGCCAAACAAATCCCCTTTTCCGCAGGCCAGTTGACGGTTACCTGGAGTAAGGCCGCATTCAGGACACCCGATTGATCGGGCTTTATCAGCGCATGTCAACACAGGGAATATGCGGCCTGTGACGTCTTTCACATGCACACCGGGCCCGGGAGGGGCCATCGTTGGACAAGGAGTGACCGGCTCCGCACGGCCGTTCACCCTGTGCACGCAGCAAGAGCAGTGCGAGCGAACCAACCCGTGACTCCCGCCACAGATCGGCCGTTGTCACTGTGTGCCGGGCAAGGCCCGGCAAAGGAGCCTGTAGCCGTACATTCCAAGGAGGCTTTCGTGCCGCCCATGCTCGACGTCAGCGACGAGGTACGAGCCGAGATCGGCGATGAGGAGGCGGCTCGCCTGCTGGCCGGCGACAGCGCGCCGGGCACGTATGACTGCACCTCCTGCCGCACGCCGGGAGACACCTCGACGGAGCGCACCAGCACCGTGCTCTTCGTCGGCGAGGAGACCGCGGTGCTCGCCTTCGCGCACGCCACGTGCATCCCCTCGCAGGTCGTGCCGGTCTCGGAGGAGCAACTGCAGGGCGCCGTGGAGAGCATCTCCGGCAGCCAGGCGCCCGGTGCGGCCGGCGCCGCGCCGCGCCAGGCGGTGCTCGGCATCACCTGCGGACTGATCCTGATCAAGGACCAGGTCTGCCCGGCCCTGGTCATCGAGCCCACCGGCCCGATCGCCCGGCCCGGCGAGAACAGCCCCGGCGGTCCCGGCGGCTTCGGCGATGATTTCCTGCCGATCCTGATGGAGCAGGGCTTCGTGCCGGTCGGCGACCTCAGCGCGCCGCCCGCCCCGCTGCCCGGCTGGTCCGTGCTGCTCGCCATGGGCCAGCTGCACGCCATCCTCCAGCCCGGCACGGCGGGTGCGTGGTGGCAGGCGCATCAGCCGCTCGCGGTGAGCGAGGGCTGGCGCGCGGCCGTCAACAAGTCCAACGAGGTGTACGTCTACGCCGCCCCGCACGGCACCATCGGCCAGCAGCCCCGCGAGGACCTGCTGCGCGAGGCACTGGAACGGGCGTGCGGGCGCGGGGTGCTCGTCGCGGCGACGATGCCCCTCTCCGGCACCTGATCCGACCGGTCCCCGTCAAGGCGCGTACGGAAGTCCGTACGCGCCTTTGGCCTGTGCGGGTGCATATGCGTAATTCATCCGTACGAACCGCATCCCGTGACATTTCCTGGTCGTTGGCACGACGTGCACACCTTTGACGCTTCCTCACGAGCCCCGTACCGCAGCCCGATCCCCCCCATGCGCACCGCGCAGGAGGCGTCCACGAGCGAGGGCACGCCGATCTACGATGCGCTCTACTCGGAGTACCGAAGGTTGTTCCGCACCCTCCCCGGCGACCGCACGGGTGAGGAGGAACTGCAGTTCAACGGCTTCGGCCCGCGGCATCTGCCGTCGTCCGCCGCCTACCGGGCGGGGCGGCACCGCACCCATCTGACGGAGCCCGCGGCGCTGCCCCCCGGCCTGCCGAACAACCGCCTCGGGGGCCTGTGAGACAGGCCCCCGGGCGGGGCGTCACTTCTTGCGGCCGCGCTTCTCGCGGACCCGGACCGACACCTGGATCGGCGTCCCCTCGAAGCCGTACTCCTCGCGCAGCCGCCGCTCGACGAAGCGGCGGTAGCCCGCCTCCAGGAAGCCGGAGGCGAAGAGCACGAACCGCGGGGGCTTGGTGCCGGCCTGGGTGCCGAAGAGGATGCGCGGCTGCTTGCCGCCCCGGATCGGGTGGGGGTGGGCGGCGACCAGCTCGCCCAG
This sequence comes from Streptomyces sp. NPDC046977, assembly GCF_040644455.1. Taxonomy (NCBI): domain Bacteria; kingdom Bacillati; phylum Actinomycetota; class Actinomycetes; order Kitasatosporales; family Streptomycetaceae; genus Streptomyces; species Streptomyces sp. NPDC046977. The sequence continues at coordinate 34,806 of NZ_JBEYWO010000009.1, read as the reverse complement.
GAAGGCGTTGAGGCGGCCGGTGGGGACCCGGGTCTCCCAGCCCGCGAGGGCGGTCTCGATGGCGGGGACGAGCTTCTCCATGTGCCGCCCGGTCAGGGCGGAGACGTTCACCCGCGGCGCCCACTGCACCTGGACGAGATCCTTCTCGATCTCGCGCTCCAGGTAGTAGCGGCGCTCCTCGTCCATCATGTCCCACTTGTTGTAGGCGATGACGATGGCGCGGCCCGCCTCGACGGCCAGCGAGATGATCCGGGTGTCCTGCTCGGCCAGCGTCTCGCTCGCGTCCACGAGGACGACGGCGACCTCGGCCTTCTCCAGGGCCGCGGCCGTGCGCAGCGAGGCGTAGTAGTCCGCGCCCTCCTGGAGGTGGACCCGGCGGCGGATGCCGGCGGTGTCCACGAACTTCCAGGTCTTCCCACCGAGCTCGATCAGCTCGTCGACCGGGTCGCGGGTGGTGCCGGCCATCTCGTTGACGACGACCCGCTCCTCGCCCGCCACCTTGTTGAGCAGGGACGACTTGCCGACATTCGGGCGCCCGATCAGGGCGACCCGGCGCGGGCCGCCGATCGTGTTGCCGAAGGTCTGCATGGGCGCCTCGGGCAGCGCCTCCAGGATGGCGTCCAGCAGGTCGCCGGTGCCGCGGCCGTGCAGCGAGGAGACCGCGAAGGGCTCGCCGAGGCCCAGGTTCCACAGCAGCGCCGCGTCCGCCTCGCCGGAGGGGCCGTCGACCTTGTTGGCGCACAGCACGACCGGCTTGCCTGCCCGGCGCAGCAGCTTGACGACGGCCTCGTCGGTGTCCGTGGCGCCGACCGTGGAGTCCACGACGAAGACCACGGCGTCGGCGGCCTCGATCGCGAACTCGGCCTGCGCCGCGACGGACGCGTCGATGCCGAGCACGTCCTGCTCCCAGCCGCCGGTGTCGACGACCTTGAAACGGCGCCCGTTCCAGGTGGCCTCGTAGGTGACGCGGTCGCGGGTGACACCGGGGCGGTCCTCGACGACCGCCTCGCGGCGGCCGATGATCCGGTTCACCAGAGTCGACTTGCCGACATTCGGCCGGCCGACGACGGCGAGCACCGGCAGCGGGCCGTGGCCCGCCGCCGCCAGGTCACCGGCGACGTCCTCGAGGTCGAAGCCCTCCTCGGCGGCGAGTTCCATGAACTCGGCGTACTCGGCGTCGCCGAGCGCGCCGACTTCGCCGTACTCGTTCTCGATGTCCATGAAAGCTTCTCCGTCGATCGTCAAATGTGCGGGGCCCGGCAGGGGCCGTCTGCCCCGGTGTGGATCAGGCCGGCGCTACGACACGCGGCCCGTGCTGCGCCGGGCGTGGTCCAGATGGGCGGTCAGGTGCTTCTGGATGCGCTCCGTGGCCGCGTCGAGCGCGGTCCGGGTGCGGCGTCCGCTGCCGTCCCCGGCCTCGAGGGGCTCGCCGAAGACGATGTCCACCTTGCCGCGGAACGGCGGCAGGCCGCGGATCAGCCGACCCGGCCGGGTCGTGCCGAGCACCGCGACCGGCACTATGGGCGCGCCGGAGCGCACCGCGAAGTAGGCAAGGCCCGCGCGGAGCTCCGCGAAGTCGCCCTCGCCCCGGGTGCCCTCCGGGAAGATGCCGAGCACCCCGCCGCGCTCCAGCACGCCGAGGGCGGCCGTCACGGCGGTGCGGTCGGTGCTTTTCCGGTCCACCGGGAGCTGGCCGATTCCGCGCAGGAACGGGTCCAGCGGCCCGATGAACGCCTCTTTCTTGATCAGGAAGTGCACCGGGCGCGGGGAGGTCCCCATGAGCACCGGGCCGTCCACGTAGTGCGCGTGGTTCACGGCGAGGATCACCGGGCCCGAGGCGGGCACCTGCCAGGCGCCGAGCACCCGGGGGTGCCACAGGCCGTTGATGATCCCGATGCCGAGGCGGCGGCCGACGGCCACCCCCTTCGGCCCCGGAACCCCGGACGCGCTGGTCACGATGCGTCCCGCTTCTCCCCGATCAGGGCGACGATGCGGTCGATCACCTGGTCGAGGGTGAGGTCGCTGGTGTCGACCTCGACGGCGTCCTCCGCCTTGGCCAGCGGGGAGGTCTTGCGGCCGGAGTCGGCCGCGTCCCGGCGGACGAGGGCGGCCTGGGTGGCCGCGAGGTCCACCGCGCCGTTGCCGGCGGCCGTCAGCTCGCCGCCGCGGCGGGCGGCGCGGGCCTCCGGCGAGGCGGTGAGGAAGACCTTGAGAGTGGCGTCCGGCAGCACCGTGGTGCCGATGTCCCGGCCCTCGACGACGATGCCGGCCGGTGCGCCCGTGGCCGCCGAGCGCTGGAGCTCCACCAGCCGCGTGCGCACCTCGGGCACCGCGCTCACGGCGCTGACCGCGCCGGTGACCTCCTGGGTGCGGATCGGGCCCGAGGCGTCCATACCGTCCACCGTGATCGTCGGCCCGGACGGATCCGTACCGGAGATGATCACCGGCTTCTCGGCGGCCGTGGCCACCGCGGCGGCGTCGCCGACGTCCACGCCGTTGCTCAGCATCCACCAGGTCATCGCCCGGTACTGGGCACCGGTGTCGAGGTAGCTCAGCCCGAGCCGGGCCGCGACCGCCTTCGAAGTGCTGGACTTGCCAGTGCCCGAGGGGCCGTCGATCGCGACGATCACCGGATTCGACACAGTCGGGGGACCTTCCTTGTACGCGGAGCCTTGTGCTGCTGGCGAACGCCATCCCCACAAGGTTACCGGGCCACCCATTCGGCTCCGTACCACGTTTGCCGTCCCGCCATGGGGAACGCGCGCGGGGCCCGGGCTCAGGCCCGCAGATTCCACCCCTTCTCGCGGAGGGCGGCGGACAGCCGGGCGGCGGCCGCGGGCTCGACCATGAGCTGGACGAGGCCGGCCTGCTGGCCGGTGGAGTGCTCGATGCGGACGTCCTCGATGTTGACGCCCGCGTGCCCGGCGTCGGCGAAGAGGCGGGCCAGCTCGCCCGGCTGGTCGCCGATGAGCACGGCGACGACCTCGTAGGCCTTGGGCGCGGAGCCGTGCTTGCCGGGCACCTTGGCCTGGCCCGCGTTGCCGCGGCGCAGCAGGTCCTCGATGCCGCCCGCGCCGGCCCGGCGCTTGGCGTCGTCGGCGGACTGCAGCGCCCGGAGCGACTCCACGGTGTCGGTCAGGTCGGCGGCGATCTCGGCGAGGACGTCGGCGACCGGCCCCGGGTTGGCCGAGAGGATGTCGATCCACATGCCGGGCTCGGAGCCGGCGATGCGGGTGACGTCGCGAATGCCCTGGCCGCACAGCCGCACCGCGCTGTCCTCGGCGTTCTGCAGGCGCGCGGCGACCATGTTGGACACCAGGTGCGGGGTGTGCGAGACGAGGGCGACGGCGCGGTCGTGCGCCTCGGCGTCCATGACCACCGGCACGGCGCGGCAGAGCGCGACCAGCTCCAGGGCCAGGTTCAGGACCTCGGTGTCGGTCCGCGGGGTCGGGGTGAGCACCCAGGGGCGGCCCTCGAAGAGGTCCGCGGTCGCGGCCAGCGGGCCGGAGCGCTCCCGGCCGGACATCGGGTGGGTGCCGATGTACGACGTCAGGTCGCAGCCGAGGGCCTCCAGGTCGCGGCGCGGCCCGGCCTTGACGCTGGCGACGTCGAGGTAGCCGCGGGCCAGGCCGCGGCGCTGCGCCTCGGCCACGGTCGTGGCCACATGGGCCGGCGGCACGGCCACGATCGCCAGGTCGACCCGGCCGGCGGGCGGCTCGTCGGTGCCCGCCCCGAGGGCGGCGGCGGTACGGGCGGCGCGCGGGTCGTGGTCCTCCAGGTGCACCTCCACGCCGCGCGCGGCCAGCGCGAGCGCGGCGGAGGTGCCGATGAGGCCGGTGCCGATGACGAGGGCGGTCCTCACTGGGCGATGTCCTTGCGCAGGGCGGCGGCGGCGCCGAGGTAGACATGGGAGATCTCGCCCTTGGTGAGATCGCTCTCGACGTGCGCGAGGATCCGGACCACCCGGGGCATCGCGCCGGTGATGTCGAGCTCCTGGGAGCAGATCAGCGGCACGTCGGTGATGCCGAGCTTGCGCGCGGCGACCGCCGGGAAGTCGCTGTGCAGATCGGGGGTGGCCGTGAACCAGACACTGATCAGGTCGTCCACCGCGATGGCGTTGCGTTCCAGGATCGCGGTGAGCAGTTCCGCCACCTGTCCGTGCATGTGCTCCGCGTCGTCCCGCTCCAACTGCACGGCTCCGCGGACCGCTCGTACCGCCACGTCCCTGCTCCCTGTGTCCTCGCCCCGCACGTACCTGGTCAGCGTAGTCGCGGCGGCCCGGACGCGGCGGACACGCCCGTCCCGCGAGACGGGCGCGGTACAACTTGGGCATGATCTACCACCTCGTTCCCCTGGACGACTGGCTGCGCGACCCGGACCGGCCGTACGCCCCCTCGTCGCTCGCCGAGGACGGCTTCGTCCACTGCTCGCCCGACGAGGACGTGACCCTCGCGGTCGCCGACGCCTTCTACCGGCGCACGCCTGGCCCGCTGATGGTGCTGCTGATCGACGAGCGGGCGCTGGAGGCCCGCGTGCTGTGGGAGGAGGCCGAACCGGTGCCGCCGCCCGGCGTCCCGCCGGAGACCCGCTTCCCGCACGTGTACGGGCGCATCAACCGCAGCGCGGTGGCCGGGATGCTGGAGGTGCGCCGGGACGGTGACGGCCGGGCGGTGGCGCTCGCGGTGTGGTCGTAGGCGCCGTTATGTCCGAATACGCCCTGGACGCGGGGCGGGGAGTCCGCTTCCATGGTGCCCGGGCCGCACGGCCCCGGGGGAGGCGGACATGCAGCGTTCCGGACCGCTCTACACGCTCCTCGCCGGGCTGGCCCTGGCGCTGATCATGCTGTCGCTCAACGCGACCACGGGGGACGTGGCCTCCTCTGCGCCCGCCCCCTCCTCGGCGCCTTCGGCCTCTTCCGCGCCCTCGCCGTCGCTGCCGCCGACGGCACCGCCCTCGCCGGCCCCCTCGACGCGCGGCGCCCCGCCCGACGCCGACTACGCCGGCCGCACCGCCGACGGCGCGGCGAGCGTCGCCCTCGCCCTGCGCAAGGGCAAGGCGATCGCCTACGTCTGCGACGGCCGCACCAAGGAGGCGTGGCTGCGCGGCGACGTCGGGGACGACGGCACCCTGCGGCTGACCGGCGACCATGGAGCCCGCTTGGAGGGCACCCTGCGCTCCACCACCATCAGCGGCGACGTCGAACTGACCGGCCTGCGGCAGCCCTTCGAGGCGCGCAAGGCGGTCAAGCCGTCCGGCCTGTACCGGACGACGGCCTCGGTGCGCGGCGCCAGGGTCGTCGGCGGCTGGATCGTGCTCCAGGGCGGCGCGCAGATCGGGATCGTCTCGCGCGACGGCGAGCCGTCCGCCGCGCCTCCCATCGACACCGGGTCCGGCGCGGTGACCGTCGACGGCGAACGGCTCACCGCACTGCCCATCCCCTGACCGTCCGGCCGTCCCCGATGTGTTCGTCCCCATGTGTTCGTCCCGCAGGCAGGAGCAGGAGCGTCCCATGAGCGTGGACCCGAACGCCGCCACCACGTCCTTCCCGGTGCCGCCGCCGCGCGGCGGCGGTCTGCGCGCCGCCGCCGTGTACCTCGTGCCCGCCCTCACCGCCGCCGCGGTGGGCGTCGGGCTGGGCGCGTACGGCAGGCTGCACGACCCCGCGGGCACCGCCTTCAACCTCGCGGGCTTCTCCGGCACGGGGGCGGTCAAGTCGTGGCTCGCCACCTCGGCCTTCGCCTTCGCCCTCGTCCAGCTCGTCTCCGCGCTGGCGATGTACGGCAAGCTGCCGGGGCTGCGCGCGCCGTCCTGGACCGGGGCGCTGCACCGCTGGTCGGGGCGGATCGCCTTCCTGCTGTCGGTGCCGGTCGCGGTGCACTGCCTGTACGCGCTGGGCTACCAGACCTACAGCCCCCGGGTGCTGTGGCACTCGCTGCTGGGCTGCTTCTTCTTCGGCGCCTTCAGCGCCAAGATGCTGCTGCTGCGCGCCGAAAGGCTGCCGGGGTGGCTGCTCCCGGTCGTCGGCGGGCTGGTCTTCACCGTGCTGACCGTGCTGTGGCTGACCTCCGCCCTGTGGTTCTTCCGCACCAACGGGATCACGACATGAGGCGGCGTGCGCTGCTGCTGTCCCTGGCGGCGCTCGCGGGGTGCGCCAAGTACGGCGACGAGAACCCGCCGGCCGGGGCCGCCGGGTCGCCGCCGGCGGCGGGCGCGGGCGAGGTCCTGGTGCGGGCCGACGCGGTTCCGGTCGGCGGCGGCACGGTCCTCGCCGACCGGAGGATCGTGGTGACGCAGCCGGCCGCCGGCGAGTTCAAGGCATTCTCCGCGGTCTGCACGCACCAGGGCTGCGTGGTGAAGGACGTCTCCGGCGGCACGATCAACTGCCCCTGCCACGGCAGCAAGTTCAAGGTCGCCGACGCCTCGGTGGCCGCCGGGCCGGCCCCCCGGCCGCTGGAGCCGCGGCCGGTCACCGTGAAATCCGGTGAGGTCCGGCTCGCCTGACGCGTACGATCGCGCCCCATGCGCGACCACGACCTCGTACGCCACCACACCGTCTACGCCTGCGTCATGGGCTCGCGGGCCTTCGGCCTGGCGACCGACGGCAGCGACACCGACCGCCGCGGGGTCTTCGTCGCGCCCACCGCGCTGTTCTGGCGCTTCGCCAAGCCCCCGACGCACGTGGACGGCCCCGCGCCGGAGCAGTTCTCCTGGGAGCTGGAGCGCTTCTGCGAACTGGCCCTGCGCGCCAACCCCAACATCCTGGAGTGCCTGCACTCCCCGCTCGTCGAGCACGCCGACGCCACCGGCCGGGAACTGCTGGAGCTGCGCGGCGCCTTCCTGTCCCGGCAGGTCCACGAGACCTTCACCCGCTACGCCATGGGCCAGCGCGCGAAGCTGGAGGGGGATCTGCGCAACCACGGCGCACCGCGCTGGAAGCACGTGATGCATCTGCTGCGCCTGCTGGTCTCCGCACGCGACCTGCTGCGCACCGGTGAACTGCGCGTCGACGTCGGTGACTTGCGGACCCGCCTGCTGGACGTCAAGCGCGGCGAGGTCCCCTGGCCGGAGGCGGAGGCGTGGATGAACCGGCTCCACGAGGAGACGGCGGCCGCCGCGACCCGTTCCCCGCTCCCGGCCGGACCGGACCGCGCGCGCGTCGAGGACTTCCTCGTGCGCGTCCGCCGGGCGTCAGCCGGTGCCGCCGTCCCAGAGGTCACCGAGGGCCAGTAGCTCCTCGCGGTACTCGATCCGCGCCACCCACTCCCCGGGCCACGCCGCCAGGCCGAGGTGGGCGCCCGCGAACGCCCCCGTGAGGCAGGCGATCGAGTCGGAGTCCCCGGAGGTGCACGCGGCCCGGCGCACCGCCATCAGCGGCTCGTCCGGGAAGAGCAGGAAGCACAGCAGCCCGGTCGCCAGCGCCTCCTCGGCGATCCAGCCCGCCCCGGTGGCCAGGCACGGGTCCGCCTCCCGGTCGGGCGCGGCGAGCGCCGCGTCCAGGCGGTCCAGGACCTCCAGGCACTCGTCCCAGCCGCGGCGGACGAAGTCGTCGGGGCTGTGGTCGTGCGCGAACCGCCACAGGTCGCCGAGCCACCACTCGTGGTAGGTCCCGCGGTTCTCGTGCGCGTACGCCCGCAAGCGAGCGGGCAGTTCGGCGGGCGCCGCGCCCTGCGCGAGGACGTGCACGGCGTACGCGGTCAGGTCGCTCGCCGCCAGCGCCGTGGGGTGTCCGTGGGTCAGCGCGGCCTGCAACTGCGCGACGCCGGCCCGGTCGCCGGGCCTCAGCCCGGGGACGAGTCCCGCGGGGGCGACGCGCATGTTGGCCCCGCAGCCCTTGGAGCCGGTCTGGCTGGCCTCCTGCCAGCGCCGGTCCGGGTGGTTCAGCTTCTCGCAGGCGACCAGGCAGGTGCGGCCGGGGGCGCGGTTGTTGTCGGGCGAGTGGTACCAGTCGACGTACTCCTCCCGCACCGGCCGGGCGAGCCGGGACGGTGTGAGCGGGCCGCGGTCCATGGCGGTGCGCAGGCCGCGCCCGAAGGCGAGCGTCATCTGCGTGTCGTCGGTGACGACGGCGGGGCGCGGCAGCTCCATGGCGCGCCACGGGCCGCACTTGGCGAGGATCGAGGGGACGTCGTTGAACTCGGTCGGGAAGCCGAGCGCGTCGCCGATGGCGAGTCCGGCCATCGCGCCGGCGGCCGGCCGCCTCACGCCGCCGCCAGCCGGGTGCGGACCACCAGGTCGTGCAGCGCGTCGTACGCGGTCGGCTCCGCGGGCAGCCGAGAGGCCTGCTCGGCCTCGTCCAGGGCCGCCTGGAGCGCCTCGACGTCGGCGCGCACGCGGCGCGGGTCGAGGTCCATGGCCAGGCCGTGCTCGGCGTGCGCCTTGTCCCGGATGAGGTCGCGGACGTACCCCGGCGCGGCCTGGAGGTCCAGCAGGGTCGGCAGATGGGCCTCGACGGTGCCGGTGCGCATGAGGTGGATGCCGGTGAGCAGGACGCGGAACGTGTAGAGCAGCGGCTTGAGTTCGCCGGTCTTCTCGTACAGCTCCCACTGGGTGCGGGCGAAGCCGCGGTAGTGGTGCGCGTGCCGGTGCGTGACGACGCCCGGCGCGAGGTCGACCAACTGGGCGTGGACCCCGCTGGTGTGCACCACCAGCGGGGACAGCAGCTGCTCCAGCACATAGCCGTTGCGGCGCAGCATCAGGCGCGCGAACTTCAGCAGGTCGTGGGTGACCAGGTCGAGTTCGAGGCCGTCCTGCTCCCACATCCGGGTCTGGGTCTCCTCCCCCTCCCGCAGCCCGATGAGTTCGGGCAGCGGCAGGAGGTGGACGCCGCGTACGTCCACGTCCGAGTCGTCGGAGGGGAAGCCGTACAGGTGCGCCCCCGAGACGGTGGCGAACAGCAGCCGGTGCCCCTGCCGGGCGATCACCGGGGTGAGTTCGGGGAGCCCGGCTTCGCGCAGCCGCTCGGCGTGGATGGTCATCGCCCCATCCTTCCCGCAGGTGGGGCCTGCGGGAAAGTCTTTATGGGATGAGAAGTCGATCAGAAGACCTGCCCGTCTCCCGCGCACCCACGACCGGCCACCGGGATCAGAGATCGACCTCGCGCATGAGCATGCCGACCTCGGTGTTGGTCAGCCGCCGCAGCCAGCCGGACTTCTGGTCGCCGAGCGCGATCGGGCCGAAGCCGGTGCGCACCAGCTTGTCCACCGGGAAGCCGGCCTCGGCCAGCATGCGGCGCACGATGTGCTTGCGGCCCTCGTGCAGGGTCACCTCGACGAGGTAGTTCTTGCCGGTCTGCTGCACGACGCGGAAGTTGTCGGCGCGGGCCCAGCCGTCCTCCAGCTCGATGCCGTCCTTGAGGCGCTTGCCGATGTCCCGCGGCAGCACACCGTTGATCGCGGCGAGGTACGTCTTCTGCACGCCGTAGCGCGGGTGGGTGAGGCGGTGGGCCAGCTCGCCGTGGTTGGTGAGCAGGATGATGCCCTCGGTCTCGGTGTCCAGCCGCCCGACGTGGAAGAGCCGGGTCTCACGGTTGGTGACGTAGTCGCCGAGGCACTGGCGGCCGTCCGGGTCCTCCATCGTGGAGACGACGCCGGCCGGCTTGTTCAGGGCGAAGAACAGGTACGACTGCGTCGCCACGGTCAGTCCGTCGACACGCACCTCGTCCCGGTCCGGGTCCACGCGCAGGCCCTGCTCGGTGACGATCTCGCCGTTGACCTCGACCCTGCGCTGCGCGATCAGCTCCTCGCACGCGCGGCGCGAGCCCATGCCCGCCCTGGCCAGCACCTTCTGCAGCCGCTCGCCCTCCTGCTCGGCGCCGGGGAAGGTCTTGGGCAGGTTCAGCTTGGGCTTGTCGTGCCGCGCCCGGTTGCGCTCCTCGATCTGCGCGTCGAGCTCCCGCGGACGCGCCGGGACGGACTTGCGGGGCTTGCCGGAGGCACCGCCGGGCCGGCCGGCGCCGCCCCTGCCCTTCCCGGCTGCGCCGGGAGCATCGGCGCCGACGTCGTAGCGGCGCTCCTCGGGACGGGGCCGGCGCGGGCGCTTCTGCTGGTCGTCGCGCTCACCGCCGGACCTCGACCCGGGCGTACCACCACCGGCGCCCCGGTTGTTCCGGTTGCCACCGCTGTTCCTGCCGCTGCCGCTACTGCTTCGCATCAAGTTTCCGTCGTCGAGTCCGGGTCGAATGAGGGGACGCCCTCCAGGGAGTCCGCCTCGACGGCGTCCGCCTCCGGGAGGAAGGGCGCGAGCTCGGGCAACTCGTCCAGGCCGCGCAGGCCCATTCGCTCCAGGAAGTAGTTCGTCGTCCTGTACAGGATCGCACCTGTCTCGGGTTCCGTCCCACACTCTTCGACCAGACCCCGCTGCAGCAGGGTGCGCATCACACCGTCGCAGTTGACGCCGCGCACCGCCGAGACCCGCGAACGGGACACCGGCTGGCGGTAGGCGACGACCGCCAGGGTCTCCAGCGCGGCCTGCGTCAACCGGGCCTGCTGGCCGTCCAGGACGAACTTCTCCACGGCCGGCGCGAAGGCGGGCCGGGTGTAGAAACGCCAGCCACCGGCGACGAGCCGCAGGTCGAAGCCGCGGTTCTGGGCGGTGTACTCCTCGGCCAGCTCGCGCAGCGCGGCGGCGACCTCGCGGCGCGGGCGGTCCAGCACCTTGGCGAGGGCCTCCTCGGTCGCCGGCTCGTCCACGACCATCAGGACCGCCTCCAGCGCGGGGCGCAGCTCCAGGTCGGCGGTCGTGAGCAGCCCGGCGGGCGGCTCCCCGGCGCGCTCCCCGGGGGCGGTCCCCTCCGCGGATCCGTCAGTCATCCTTCCCGTCCTTCCTCGCCGCGGGGTCCTGGTCGAATTCATCGGTGACGAGCGGCTGCTCCGGCGCGCTCTCGCCGCCCGTCCAGCGGACCTGGAGTTCCCCCAGGGCCTCCTCCTGGTCCAGTGCGACCGCCTTCTCGCGGTACAGCTCCAGCAGGGCCAGGAAGCGGGCGACGACCGTCAGCGTGTCCGGCGCGTCGAAGGTCAGCTCGCGGAAACTGGCCTCCCCGCGTTCGCGCAGCAGGGCGATCACGTGCTCGGCCTGCTCCCGCACGCTCACCAGCGGCGCGTGGATGTGGTCCACGTACACCTGCGGCTTCGGCTTGGGCTGCATCGCCTTGACGGCGAGCTGCGCGAAGCGCTCCGGGCCGATGCTCAGCACCACCTCGGGGAGCAGTTCCGCGTGGTGCGGCTCCAGTCCCACGGTCCGGGGGTAGTACAGGGCCTCCGCCTCCAGGCGGTCCGCGAAGATCGCCGCGATCCGCTTGTACGCGCGGTACTGGAGCAGCCGCGCGAACAGCAGGTCCCGCGCCTCCAGCAGCGCCAGGTCCTCCTCGTCCTCGACCTCCGCGGCGGGCAGCAGTCGTGCCGCCTTCAGGTCCAGCAGCGTCGCGGCTACCACCAGGAACTCAGTGGTCTGGTCCAGGTCCCAGTCCGGCCCCATGGCGCGGATGTGCGCCATGAACTCGTCCGTGACCTTCGACAGCGCGACCTCGGTCACGTCCAGCTTGTGCTTCGAGATCAGCTGGAGCAGCAGGTCGAAGGGGCCCTCGAAGTTCGCCAGCCGCACGGTGAACTTCCCGTCCCCCTCCCCCGCGGCCGCGGGCGCGCCCTCGGGGGCGTCCGGCGCCTCGTGGGGCGCTTCCGGGACGGCGGTGGGCGCGACGGGCGCGGGTACGGCGGCGGGGGCCTCAGGGACGGCCTCAGGGGCCTCGGCGGGGGCCGGGAGGACGACGGACGGCTCCACGGGCTCCGCGGGAGGTTCGGCGGCCGGCGCGAGGAGGGCCGGTCCGTCCGTGTCGGCGGCGCCGGGGGCCGCCGGGGTCGCGGGCGCCGGCGGCTCCGCGTCCGGGGGCGGCGGTGCCGTGCCGGGACCGCGGCCCAGGAGGCGGCGGGAGCGGGAGGAGCTGACGGAGTCGTCGGAGGGCATTCAGGTCCAGGTCGTGCTGCGGAGCCGTGCGGAGGACGGCACCGTATCGCGCCGGAGGCGTCAGCGGCCGCGGAGGCGGCGGACGAGGATGCTCGCGTCGCCGCGGGACTCCAGGTCGGCGAGGACGACGGCGACGGCCTCCCGGACGATGCGGCCCCGGTCCACGGCGAGGCCGTGCTCGCCGCGCAGGACGAGGCGGGCGTGCTCGAGGTCCATCAGCTCCTCGGCGGAGACATAGACCGTGATCTTCTCGTCGTGGCGCTCGCGGCCGCTGGGCCGGCGCGGTGCGCGCCCGGACTTGCGGCGCTGCTGCTGGGCCGGCTGCACGGGCTGCGGGGCGGCCGCGGAGGGGGAGGCCGGCCCGGGGGACCCGGCGGGCGGCTGGAGGGTGCGGCGGCCCGGCTGGACGGCCGGGGAGGCCTGTTCCGGCACGGGACGCGCGGCCGGGGCGGGTTCGCCGTCCCGACCGGTGTGCTCGGCGGCCTCGGCGGGGGCCGCGGACTCCTGTACCGGTGCCTCCTCCGCCGCCTCCGGTTCCTCGGCGGCGGACGGGCCCGCGGGGGCCGGGACGGGCCTCAGGGGGCGGTCCGCGCTGTCACCGGGAGTCTCACCGTTGGCGTGCTGCCGCGGAGCCGAGGGCTGGAGCCCCCGCCCCCCGGTGGTCCGGAACAGTTCGTCGGCCCCCGGGAGACTCACTCGGCGTGACACCGGGCGAGCACCTCCCTGGCGAGCTGGCGATAGGCGGCCGCGCCCACCGAGTTGGACGCGTACGTGGTGATCGGCTCACCGGCCACGGTGGTCTCCGGGAAGCGCACGGTCCGCCCGATGACGGTGTGGTAGACGTGGTCGTCGAAGGCCTCGACGACGCGCGCCAGGACCTCGCGGCTGTGCACGGTCCGCGAGTCGTACATCGTGGCGAGGATGCCGTCCAGCTCCAGCTCGGGGTTGAGCCGCTCCCTGACCTTCTCGATGGTCTCGGTCAGCAGCGCGACACCGCGCAGCGCGAAGAACTCGCACTCCAGGGGCACGATCACCTGGTGCGCCGCGGTGAGCGCGTTGACGGTCAGCAGGCCCAGCGAGGGCTGGCAGTCGATGATGACGTAGTCGTAGTCGGGCAGCAGCGGCTTGAGCGCGCGCTGCAGCGAGGACTCGCGGGCCACTTCGCTGACCAACTGCACTTCGGCGGCGGACAGGTCGATGTTGCTGGGCAGCAGGTCCATGCCGGGCACCGCGGTCTTCAGCAGCACCTCGTCGGCCGAGAGCCCGCGCTCCATCAGCAGGTTGTAGACCGTGACGTCCAGTTCCATCGGGTTGACGCCGAGACCGACGGAGAGCGCGCCCTGCGGGTCGAAGTCGACCAGCAGCACACGGCGGCCGTATTCGGCCAGTGCGGCACCGAGGTTGATGGTCGACGTCGTCTTGCCGACGCCGCCCTTCTGGTTGCACATGGCGATGATCTTCGCCGGGCCGTGGTCGGTCAGCGGGCCGGGGATCGGGAAGTACGGCAGCGGGCGGCCGGTGGGGCCGACGCGTTCACGCCGCTGACGGGCCGCGTCGGGCGCGAGGGTGGCCGCGTACTCCGGGTCGGGCTCGTACTCGGCGTCGGGGTCGTAGAACTGACCGTCCTGCAGCTCTTCTTCGTAGTGCGCCATGGGAATCGGGGTGCGTGCCTCGTTGCCTTGGTTGCCTTGCCCGGGCCGGCGCGCCTCGAAGGTGCGGACGGCCACGGAGCCCACCGCCTCCAGCCTCGCGGAACCCTCGGCCTGAACGGTCATTCCTGGCTGACCACCCCCGGGAGCAAATGTCGACTCATTCACAAGTCGTCTTACCTCCTTGGTGACCAGGAAACTTCTCAATAGGTCAGCGTTGCAGCATGCCGACGGTTGGCGACTCTATGGCGTGTCGGTGGTTCACAGCAACACAATCCACCGGACACGGCACGATGTGTCGGCAACCGAACACGCCGCTGTCAAGGGCGTAACGGGGGCGCCGCCGATGTTTCGCCGAGGGACGAATCGGCAAAACGGTATGGTTCCACGCGAACGGCCGGGCCCTGAACTGGCAGGGCCCGGCCGTGGGTACCGGAGGGGCGGCGCGTTGACGCCGGACCAAAAAGTCGATCAGTCGACTCAGCCGACGATCACGCGAGCAGCGACGTCAGGTCCACCGAGTCCATGCCGTGCGCCTCGGCGACGGGACCGTAAACGACCTGGCCCTCATGGGTGTTGAGGCCCTTGGCGAGCGCGGCGTCCCGGCGCAGCGCCTCGCGCCAGCCGCGGTTGGCCAGTTCCAGGATGTACGGCAGCGTCGCGTTGGTGAGCGCGTACGTCGAGGTGTTGGGGACCGCGCCCGGCATGTTGGCGACGCAGTAGAAGACCGAGTTGTGCACCGTGAAGGTCGGCTCGGCGTGCGTGGTGGGACGCGAGTCCTCGAAGCAGCCGCCCTGGTCGATGGCGATGTCGACGAGCACGGAGCCCGGCTTCATGCGGGAGACCAGCTCGTTGGTGACCAGCTTGGGGGCCTTGGCACCCGGGATGAGGACGGCGCCGATGACCAGGTCGGCGTCCAGGACCGCCTTCTCCAGCTCGAAGGCGTTGGAGACGATGGTCTGCACCTTGGTGCCGAACACCTTGTCCGCCTCGCGCAGCTTGTTGATGTCGCGGTCGAGCAGCGTGACGTGGAAGCCCATGCCGATGGCGATCTGCGCAGCGTTCCAGCCGGAGACGCCACCGCCGATGACGACGGCCTTCGCCGGGGCCACGCCCGGCACGCCGCCGGGGAGCACACCGCGGCCGCCGGCCGAGCGCATCAGGTGGTACGCGCCGACCTGCGGGGCGAGACGGCCGGCCACCTCGGACATCGGGGCGAGCAGCGGCAGCTGGCGGCTGGCCAGTTCGACCGTCTCGTACGCGATCGCGGTGGTGCCCGACTCCAGGAGGGCGTCGGTGCACTCGCGGGACGCGGCCAGGTGCAGGTAGGTGAAGAGCGTCTGGTCCTTGCGGAGCCGGTGGTACTCCTCGGCGATCGGCTCCTTGACCTTCAGCAGCAGGTCGGCGGTCGCCCACACCTCGTCGGCGGTGGGGAGGATCGTGGCCCCGGCGGCCACGTACTCCTCGTTCGGGATGGAGGAGCCGAGGCCGGCGTCCTGCTCGACGAAGACCTGGTGGCCGCCTCGGACGAGCTCGTGCACGCCGGCGGGGGTGATGGCCACGCGGAACTCGTTGTTCTTGACCTCGCGGGGGATGCCGACCTTCACGTCGATCACGGTCCTTGTGTGGGGAGCGTCGGGTTTGCCAGTGCCCAGGTCTCCGACACCCGGCACGCCGGTCGGGGCCGGCTGACACCGGCCCGCACTAGCCGATACCAGCCAGTACCAGTCGATATCAGTCGTTGTCAGGGTACGTCGGACCTGACCGCGATGTTCGCGGTGTGACCAAGTGTAGTGAAGGAAGACTCGCTGTCCAGCCTTACAAAGTGACTACTTTCTTGGAAGGCATTGGCAGTTTCGTAGGTAGCGGCCGGTCAGCCTGTGCCCCTTGGGGCGTCAGCCCTCCTCGGCGCCCGCCGTGCGGGGGATCTCGGAGGCCGGGAGCAGCCGCCGGGCGGCCGCCCGCTGCAACCGCGCGCCCGCCGGATCGCCCAGCCGGTCCAGGGTGTCGGCCATCCGCAGCAGCACCGCGCCCTCCAGCCGCCGCTCCCCCGCCTGCCGTGCCCAGTACAGGGCGTCGCGGCAGGTCCGCAGCGCGTCCTCGGGATGGCCGGCGTACTCCTGCACCCGGGCCACCTCGGTCAGCGCGCGGGCCTGGGACGGCAGGTCCTTCAGCCGCCGGTACGCGGTCACCGCCGCCCGCCACTCGCGCAGCGCGGGCCCGTACCGCCCGGCGTACGTCTGCAGCGCGCCGAGCCGGCCGTGCAGCCTGGCCGCGTGGACCAGCTCGCCACGCGCCTGTCGCAGGGCGAGCGCCCTGCCGTACCAGTCGGACGCGCGCTGCGGGTCGTCCAGCTCCAGATAGGTGCCGGCGATCGCCTCCAGGGCGCGGCCCTCGGCGTCCCCGTCGAACCCCTCGCGGGCGGCGACGAGCGCGGCCCGGTAGCGGTCGAGGGCGTCGAGCGGGCGCGCGCCCTCCACGTCGAGGTCGCCGATGTTGAGCAGGGCCGCGGCCTTCTCGCGGTGCAGTCCGCGCCGCTGGGCCACGTCCAGGACGAGGTGGTGCAACTGGTAGCGCTCCGCCGCGTTCTCGCCGCCGCCCGGGTCGGCGGCCAGCGCGCGCACGAGCGCGGCCATCAGCCGCCGGGCCAGGGTGTCCAGTTCGCCGTCGGCGACGGCCAGCCGGGCGGCGGCCAGCAGCACCGGCAGCCGGTCGCGCAGCCACGCCGCCGCGGCCGCGCGGTCCGCGAAGCGCAGCGACTTGGGCAGCCCGTCCGGCTCCGTGCCGGCCTCCTCCAGGCCCAGCCGGCAGGCGTGCAGCAGCCGTACGGTGCGCTCCAGCATCCGGGCCCGGGCGAGCTGCGTCTCACCGGGCCGGTCGGTGTCGCGCAGCAGCTCGCGCAGCGACGGGGTCAGCCAGCCCGGCACGCGGTACTGCCGGGGCAGCGGGGCGTCGGCGCTCGTGGGCTGCTCCGTGTGCAGCAGCCCGCAGCCGGTCAGGTTCTCCAGCGTCGCCTCGGCCTCGCCCACCGAGCAGCCCGCGAGCGCCGAGGCGGTCTGCGCGTCCACCAGGCCCGCCGGGGCCAGTGCCAGCAGCCGCAGCATCCGGGCCACGGCAGGGGCGAGGGCCCCGTACACGAAGCGGAAGGCGCGCAGCAGCTCCGGCGGGGCGGTGGCGCGCGGCCCGGCCGCCGCCGTAAGGGCGGTGGCCTTCGCGGGTGCGGGCGCGCTGCGGGCCACCACCCGCGCTCGCTCGTCCACCGGCAGGACGTCCGCGGCACCGCGGCGGCCGACGTCCTCGCGCAGCACCCCGTCCCCGGAGGTCGCGGCGCCCGGCGCGGAGTCGCGGGCCGCGGCCGGGGCGGGGGCCGGGGAGTCGATCCGGATGTCGTGCAGGCGGCGGGTCGCGTCGGCCACGGAGGTGCGCGGCTGGGTCGCCAGCCACGCGCCGATCAGGCGGAGGGCCGCGGGATGGCCGCCGCACTCGTGGGCCAGCGCCTCGGCTGCCTTGGGGTCGTTGGTGATCCGGACCCGCCCGACGGCCTGGGCGAGCAGGTCCACGCAGGCGGCCGGGTCGAGTCCGCCCAGGGTGCACGGCCGTACGTCGGGCACGCCGGGCAGCGGCCCCTCCGCGGTGGCCACGAACAGACTGCCGGAGCCCTTGGGGAGCAGGTCGAGCAGTTGCCGGGGGTCGGCCACGTCGTCCAGCACGAGCACCGCCCGGCGTCCTGCGAGCGCGGTGCGCAGCGCCGCGGACAGCTCCGCGCCCTCCGCCCCCGGCTCCGCGTCGGCCCGCAGCGCCCGCAGCAGGGCGCGCGCGGACTGGTCGGACGGCACGGGTTCGCCCTCGTTGTCGCTGAGCCGCACGAAGAACTGCCCGTCGGGGTAGCGCGCCGCGACGTCATGGGCGAGACGGAGCGCCAGCGAGGTGCGGCCGGAGCCGGGCCGGCCCGCGACCAGCAGCACACGGCTCCCGTCGGGGCTCCGGCCGCGCAGTGTCGCCAGGCCCGGCCGGTCGATGTCGGCCCGCAGCTCCTCGAGCTCACGGCGGCGGCCGACAAAATGGGGCACGTCGGGCGGGAGCGTGCCGGGGGCGGGGGTCTGCACCGACGGCTCCCGGAGGCCGTCGTCCGAGGCCGCCACCGATGCGTCGGCGTCCAGCACGTGATCCGCCACGGGCCCACTCCCGTTCTGAATGAGAACGGGACGAGCCTAGTTCACGGGGCGGGTCCGACCCCCTGGCGCGACGCGGCCGGGAGCATCAATGATCACCCACCCGGACGATCCGATGGTCCTACCGGGAGCCGATCCGGACGGGCCCGTCCGGGTCCCGGCCGGGGTGCTTCAGACGGCGTACGGCCGCGCGGGCCACGGCGCCTCCGCCGGCCGCAGCGCGTCCAGACCGTCCCCTGCGAGCGCGGCCTGCACCGCCAGCGCGCCCGTCACCAAGCAGTTGTTGTGCAGACGGCCCGCGAGGGCGTCCTGCACGAGGTCGGCCAGCGGGACCCGGGCCTGCTCCATGTCGGCCTCTTCCTCCGACACCGCGTAGCGCTCGCCCTCCACCTCGGACAGGCCGCGGGCGAGGAAGACCCGCACCGCCTCGTCGGAGCCGCCGGCCGAGGGGTAGAGGTCGACCAGCACCCGCCAGTCCTCGGCCTTGGCGTGCGCCTCCTCGTACAGCTCGCGCTGGGCCGCGTGCAGCGGGTTCTCGCCGGGGATGTCCAGCAGTCCGGCGGGGAGCTCCCACAGTTTCATCCGTACGGGGTGCCGGTACTGCTTGAGGACCAGCACCCGGCCCTCGTCGTCCAGGGCCAGCACGGCCACCGAGCCCGGGTGGACCTGGTAGTCGCGCTTCGCGACGCCGCCGTCGGGCATGACGACGTCGTCGGTCCGGACACCGGTCTTCTTCCCGGTGAAGGGGGTGGCGGTGGCCGTGGTCCGCCACTCCTCAGGGGTGTCCTGCAGCATGCTGTGCCCTCCGTACGCGGTGCCGTGGCAGGCCGGGCCGCCGGCCCGCCACGTCCACCGTACCGATCAGCCCTGGCGGCGCTTGACGGCGGCCGCGATCAGACCCGCGAACAGGGGGTGCGGGCGCGTCGGCCGGGACTTCAGCTCGGGGTGCGCCTGGGTGGCGACGAGGTACGGGTGGACCTCGCGCGGGTACTCGACGTACTCGACCAGCTTGTTGTCCGGCGAGGTGCCGGAGAACTGCAGACCGGCCTTCTTCTCCAGCTCGCCCCGGTAGGCGTTGTTGACCTCGTAGCGGTGGCGGTGGCGCTCCTCGACGTAGGGCTCGCCGCCGTACACCTCGCGGACGATGGACCCCTCCGCGAGCTTGGCCGGGTACAGCCCGAGCCGCATGGTGCCGCCCAGGTCGCCCTGGCCGGCCACGATGTCGAGCTGCTCGGCCATGGTGGAGATCACCGGGTGGGCGGTCGCCGGGTCGAACTCGGTGGAGTTGGCGTCCTTGATGCCGGCGAGGCTGCGGGCCGCCTCGATGACCACGCACTGCAGGCCCAGGCACAGGCCCAGCAGCGGGATGCCGTTCTCCCGGGCGTAGGTGATCGCCGACACCTTGCCCTCCACGCCGCGGTCACCGAAGCCGCCGGGCACGCAGATCGCGTCGACGTCGCCGAGCCGGCGCGCGGCGCCCGCCGGGGTCTTGCAGTCGTCGGAGGTGACCCACTTGATGTTGACCTTGGCGTTGTTGGCGAAGCCGCCGGCGCGCAGCGCCTCGGTCACCGACAGGTACGCGTCGGGCAGGTCGATGTACTTGCCGACCAGCGCGACCGTCAGGTCGTGCTCGGGCTCGTGGACCCGCTTGAGCAGGTCGTCCCACTGCGTCCAGTCCACGTCGCGGAACGGCAGGTTCAGCCGGCGGACGACGTAGGCGTCCAGGCCCTCGGTGTGCAGCACCTTGGGGATGTCGTAGATCGACGGGGCGTCGATGGCGGCGACCACCGCCTCCTCGTCCACGTCGCACATCAGGGAGATCTTGCGCTTGATGGACGTCGGCACGTCGCGGTCGGCGCGCAGCACGATCGCGTCGGGCTGGATGCCGATGCTGCGCAGCGCGGCCACCGAGTGCTGCGTCGGCTTGGTCTTCAGCTCGCCGGAGGGGCCGATGTACGGCAGCAGCGAGATGTGCATCACGAAGACGTTGTCCCGGCCGACCTCGTGGCGGACCTGGCGGACGGACTCCAGGAAGGGCAGCGACTCGATGTCGCCCACGGTCCCGCCGACCTCGGTGATGACCACGTCCACGTCCTCGGTCGCCATGCGCCGGATGCGGGACTTGATCTCGTTGGTGATGTGCGGGATGACCTGCACGGTGTCGCCGAGGTACTCGCCGCGGCGCTCCTTGGCGATCACCGAGGAGTAGACCTGGCCGGTGGTGACGTTGGCCGAACCGGCGAGGTTCACGTCCAGGAAGCGCTCGTAGTGGCCGATGTCCAGGTCCGTCTCGGCGCCGTCGTCGGTGACGAACACCTCACCGTGCTGGAAGGGGTTCATCGTGCCCGGGTCCACGTTGAGGTACGGGTCGAGCTTCTGCATGGTGACCCGCAGGCCCCGGGCCTTGAGCAGCGCTCCCAGGCTGGAGGCCGTCAGGCCCTTGCCGAGCGAGGAGGCGACACCCCCGGTGACGAAGAGGTGCTTGGTCGTCGTGGATTTGGGCGGCAGTGCCAAGAGGGGGCTCCCGTGGTCGCGAGGTGGTGGTCGGGACGGCACCATGGCGGTGAAGAGGGGTGGTGTCGTCGCGGCGGTTCAGTGGTTCAGGCCACCGGCCCACGGGCTACCAGGGTATCAGTGACGCGCACCAGCCGCGGAGGACGGCTCTCTGATGAAAAGCGAGGTCGCCGGGACATTGGTACGACAAAATGCACCCGACCGGCTCAGCAAGATCCGTCGGGGCTTCCGCACCGCCCGCGTTGTCGTCGTATCCTGCTCGGACACATCGATTCGATGCGAGTGAACCGGCACGGCACCACCCCGCCTGCTCCCGGGAAAGAGCTCGTCGAAAGATCCACAGACCGCAATCACCGCCCCAGTCCCAAGGGGCGCCGCCGTCGTTCGACTGGAGACCCACGTGGCCGGGCGTATCGAGGATTACGCACTCATCGGCGATATGCAGACCGCCGCCCTGGTGTGCCGGGACGGCACGGTCGACTGGCTGTGCCTGCCCCGCTTCGACTCCCCCGCGATCTTCGCGGGCCTGCTCGGCACCGAGGAGCACGGCTACTGGAGGCTCGGCCCCGCCTTCCCGCACGGTACGCAGCCGCCGGCCGCCACCCGGCGCCACTACCGCGGCGACTCCCTGGTGCTGGAGTCCGAGTGGGACACCCCGCGCGGAACGGTCCGTGTGATCGATTTCATGCCGCCGCGTGACGGCGCCCCCCAGTTGATCCGGATCGTCGAGGGCGTGAGCGGCCGCGTCCCGATGCGCTCGGCACTGCGCATGCGCTTCAGCTACGGCTGGGTCACGCCGTGGGTGCACAAGGTCGGGGACCGCATCGTCGGCGTCGCCGGCCCGGACTCCGTCTGGATCGACACCGATGTCGAGACCTACGGCGAGCACCTCACCACGTACGCCGACTTCACCGTGGCCCCCGGCGACCGCGTCGCCTTCACGATCAGCTGGCAGCCCTCGCACAAGGAGCCGCCGCCGCTCGCCGAACCCGAGTCCTCGCTGGAGGCCACCGAGGACTTCTGGCGCGAGTGGGTCGCCCAGTGCACCTACCACGGCCCCTACCGGGACGCCGTGGTCCGCTCCCTGATCACCCTCAAGGCGCTGACGTACGGGCCCACCGGCGGCATCGTGGCCGCGCCGACCACCTCCCTGCCCGAGGACATCGGCGGCGTCCGCAACTGGGACTACCGCTTCACCTGGCTGCGCGACGCGGCGATCACCCTGTCGTCGCTGCTGCGCACCGGCTACCGGGACGAGGCCCGCGCCTGGCGCGAGTGGCTGCTGCGCGCGGTGGCCGGCGACCCGGAGAACCTGCAGATCATGTACGGCATCGCCGGCGAGCGCGAGCTCGGCGAGACCGAGCTGGACTGGCTGCCCGGCTACGAGGGCTCCACCCCGGTCCGGGTCGGCAACGGCGCCGCGCACCAGCTGCAGCTCGACGTCTACGGCGAGGTCACCGAGGCGCTGCACCTGGCCCACATGACCGGCCTGGCCCGCAACGACTACGCCTCCCTGCTCCAGCTCCGGCTCATCCACTACCTCGAGGACCACTGGGACGAGCCCGACGAGGGCATCTGGGAGGTCCGCGGCCCGCGCCGGCACTTCGTGCACTCCAAGGTCATGGCCTGGGTCGCCGTGGACCGCACCGTCAAGCTCATCGAGTCCGGCGAGGTCGACGGCCCGCTGGAGCGCTGGCGCGACCTGCGCGACGAGATCCACCGGGACGTGTGCGAGAAGGGTTACGACAAGGAGCGCAACACCTTCACGCAGTCCTACGGCTCGCGCGAGCTCGACGCGTCGCTGCTGCTGATCCCGCAGGTCGGCTTCCTTCCGCCGGACGACAAGCGCGTCATCGGCACCATCGAGGCGATCCAGCGCGAACTGTCCACCGAGGACGGCTTCGTCCTGCGCTACCCGACCGACGCCCCGCCCGGCGGCGAGAACCTCGACGGCCTCCCCGGCGACGAGGGCGCCTTCCTCGCCTGCTCGTTCTGGCTCGCCGACGACCTCGCCATGATCGGCCGGGTCGACGAGGCGCGCCGGCTGTTCGAGCGGCTGCTGGCCCTGCGCAACGACCTCGGCCTGCTGGCGGAGGAGTGGGACCCGCGGTTGCAGCGCCAGGTCGGCAACTTCCCGCAGGCGTTCAGCCATGTCCCGCTGATCGACACCGCGCTGCGGCTGACCGCGAGCGGCGCGTACGGCGGCTGAGCGCCTGTCGGATCCCGGATCCCTCGTCCGAAACGGCCCGCCGTGATGTCCACGGCGGGCCGTTTCGGACAGGGTGACGGTTCCGACCCGTGGGTCGACCGGATCCGAAGATGCGGCGAGGACTGTGCACTTACCATGAGCCGCGTGGGAAGACGGACCCTGGCCGTGCAGTTGTCGGCCGCCGTGGGTATGCCCGTGGCCGTCCTCGGCTTGTGCCTGCTCGCCGGTTATGTCCACGGCGGGGCACTGGCCGACACCGGGCTGTGGTCCCTCCTGTTCATACCCGCGATCCTGGCCGTCTCCGGGGTGGCCCTGTTCTGGCGCTGGGAGCGATACAGGCATGCGCTCGCGTGCGGGCTGACCGTCGCCGCGCTGGCGACCGTCTACCACGCCACGGCCGTGGGGACCGACAAGTGGGCGCTGGTCGGCTGGGGGCGGGAGGTCACGTGCACGGTGACGGCCGTGACCAGCGACGTGGTGACCATCAACGAACACGAGCGGACATTCCACAATCACCGTCTGGACTGCCCCCACGACGAAGCCGATGTCGCGACCTCATGGGTCGCTCGGGCACAGCCCGGACAACCCCTGGCAGTGGCCTACGATCCCAGCGGCCACTTCGAGACGCACCCCACCGAAGACCTCGCCCATGGGCAGTTGTACCTGTGGCTCACCATCGGCGCGCTCGGTGTCGCCGTGTACTGCGGCATGGAGGAGATCCTCTATGAAACCTAGCCATTTCGATGCGAGGAACGGCCGCCGAATCCCAGGGCGATCAGAGCGAGGACAACTCGTCGTAGATGCTGAGCACTTGGGCCACCGTGTCATCCTCGGTCGGCCACGTGCCCGCCTGGGCGGGACCGGCGGCGGCCAGTAAGGCGCGCCGCGCCGGGTCGCCGAGCAGGCCCACGACGGCGTCGGCGAGCCGCTTCGGATCGCCGTAGGGCACCAACGCTGCGGCGTCACCCACGAGTTCGGGCGTGCCGCCGACGGCGGTCGCGACCAGCGGGACCCCCGCGTGCAGGGCCTCCTGCGCGACGGCCGAGCGGGCCTCCCAACGGGAGGGCAGCACCACGGCGTCGGCGGCGGCCAGCAGCTCGGGCACGTCGTCACGGATGCCGAGCAGCAGCACCGGCAGCTTCCCCGCGTCGATCCGCTGCTGCAGCTCCGGGCGCAGCGACCCCTCACCCGCGATCAGCAGCAGCGGCTGCGGGTCCAGCCGCGTCCAGCCGTGCACGGCGTCGAGCAGCTGACCGTACCCCTTGTGCGGCTCCAGCCGGCCGACCGCCAGCAGCAACGGGCTCTCCCCCGCGCCGAATTCGTCCCGCGCCTTCTGCCGGCGCCGCTCCGCCTCGGCGGCCGCCTCGGAGGTCGCGGCGGTCCTGGGCGGCAGCGGAACGCCGATCGGCGCCAGCCGGGCGTCCCGGGCGCCGACCGCGCGGGCCCGGTCCACCAGGTCCGAGGACGCGCCCAGCACCACGGACGCGGCCCGCGCCACCCGCCGCTCCAGCAACCGCAGGAGCGGCTTGCGGGCCCCCTCGGCGAAGACCGCGCCGTGCCAGGTCACCACCAGCGGAGTACGCCGCCCGCTCAACGCCACCGCGGCCAGCAGGCCGGCCCGCAGGCCGTGCGCGTGCACGACGTCCGCCCCGGCGCAGGCCGCACGCAGAGCCGTCACCACCGCCGCGTCCACGCGCGGATCGGAACGGCGGGCGATCTCCACCGGCGCGAACCGCGCCCCGGCCGCGGCGAATCCGTACCGCTCCTCCGCCGCGCCCGGCCCGCAGACCGTCACCTGCACACCGCGCGCCACCAACCCGCCCGCGACCGAGGCCACATGGGCCCTCCCCGTCTCACCCAGCACATGGACGGCGTGCAGCTGCCCGTGCAGGGGGCTCGGAGTACTGCTCACGCGCGGTCGGACTCCTGACTCGGCATCGGATGAAGGGGATTTGCAGTGTGCTGCCCTCCAGGATGCCAGGCCAATACGCCATCCAGGGAGCGCTGCGCGGCGCGCGCCCGGTCGCACGTACGCGGGACCACCCTTACGAGTGCGTCAGCATCCGCCACGCCGCCCCCGCCGAACCGGCCCGCCGTCGCCCTCTCCCCGCACGACGGCCCAGGCGGATGACCCGCTGGCCCACGCACACGGATTCGCCGCCGCCCCGGTTACCCGCCCTCACAGCGCGATCAACGGAGGCGGTCAGCACGCGACAGCCCGAGCCGCCACCGCAACCTGCGGGCCACGTCCTGGTCGCACAGATCGGCCACCGTCAGAGCCGGAGTCGCCGACGCGGTCCGCAGCGGGCGGCCGAAGCCGCCGCCCCGGCTCGCCCAGGCACGGCGTGACCTGCCCACGCGGCTCCCAGCCGGATCACCGGAGACGGTCACCACGCGACAGTCCAAGCCGACCAGAGCAGCCTGCGAGCCAGGCCGACGAACCGCCCACCCACCCGGGCATACCGGCCCGCGCGACGACCCAACCGCCCCGGCTCACGCAGCGACCCCTACAGCTCCGTCGCCATCTCGGCCCAAGCCACCACCCCGGCTCGCCGATCGCCCGGCGCGGCAGGGCGTCACCCGCCCACGCGGACACCTTCCCTGCCCCCACAGCCGGAGCACCGGACACCGTCCGCACGCAACAGCCCAAGCCCAGCACGGCAACCTGCTGGGCCACGCCGACGAACCGCCCACCCACCCGGCACACCCACGCGCGCAGGAACGGATTGGTCGCCGTCACAACCGGAGCCACGGAGGC
Source organism: Streptomyces sp. NPDC046977 (assembly GCF_040644455.1). Classification (NCBI taxonomy): domain Bacteria; kingdom Bacillati; phylum Actinomycetota; class Actinomycetes; order Kitasatosporales; family Streptomycetaceae; genus Streptomyces; species Streptomyces sp. NPDC046977. The sequence goes on along the minus strand of NZ_JBEYWO010000009.1, from coordinate 9,546 downwards.
CGATCCGCTCGCAACGGCCCAAGGCATGGCGTCGGCTCACACGGCGCCCGTCCAGGACACCCCGGTCCCGAGGCACGACCCCCGGACCGTGCGCACGGATTCGCCGCCGTCAACGCCGGATGCACGGACACGGTCCGCGGCCGATGGCCCCGGTGCAGGGTGCGACAAGCCGCCCACACGCTCTCGCGGCCCTCACAGCCGGATCCGCGGACGCGATCCGCACGCGACAGCCCAAACCGCCGCCGCCGGCCTGCCGGGCACGCAATTCCGTGGCTGTCACGGACCGGTCAGCGTGACCAAGGCCGCGCCCCGCCGTGACAACCCAGGCCGACCACGCCGGCCGCACAAGAGGCAAGCCCGCCGGCCCGGCCCGGCCGGAAGGCGCGCCGCGACCAGGGCCCCGCCCCGCCGCAACAGCTCAGGCCGCGCAAGAGGCAAGCCCGCGCGGCCGGGCCGGGGGCGCGCCACCCCCGGCCCTGGGTCGTGCCGCGCAGCGGCTCAGCGGGCTTCGCGGGCCGCCGCGAGCAGTTCCTCGGCGTGGGCGCGCCCCAGCTCGGAGTCCTCAAGGCCCGCGAGCATGCGCGACAGCTCGCGCACGCGCTCCTCGCCCTCCAGGACTCGCACGCCACTGCGGGTCACCGAGCCGTCGTTGGTCTTCTCGACCAGCAGCTGCCGGTCGGCGAACGCCGCCACCTGCGGAAGGTGGGTGACGACCACGACCTGCGCGGTCCGCGCCAGCTTGGCGAGGCGCCGGCCGACCTCGACGGCCGCCTTGCCGCCGACACCCGCGTCGACCTCGTCGAAGAGATACGTGGGCACCGGGTCGGACCCGGCGAAGACCACCTCGACCGCGAGCATCACACGGGAGAGCTCACCGCCGGAGGCGCCCTTGGAGATCGGCCGGGGCGGTGCGCCCGGGTGCGGCGCGAGCTGGAGCTCCACCTCGTCGGCGCCGGTCGCGCCGAAGGCGACCGTCCGCCCGCCGACCACGACGCCCTCGGGGTCGTCCGTCTGCCGCAGGGCGACCGTGACCCGGGCGTGCGGCATGGCGAGCTGGGCGAGCTCGGCGGTGACGGCCCCGGCGAAACGGTCCGCCGCCTCCGCGCGGGCGTCGCTGAGCGCCTGCGCGAGGTCGCCGAGCTCGGCCCGCAGGGCGTCCCGCTCGACGGTCAGCTCCGTGATCCGCTCGTCGTCGCCCTCCAGCTCGACCAGCCGGGCGCCGCCCGTGGCCGCCCACGCCAGAACCGCGTCGATGTCCTCCCCGTACTTGCGCGTCAGGTGCGCGAGGACGGCACGCCGCTCCTCGACGGCGGCCAGCCGCCGCGGGTCGGCGTCCAGGTTGTCGGCGTAGCCGGCGAGCTCCCCGGCGACGTCCCCGAGGAGGATGCCGATCTCGCCGATCCGGTCGGACAGCGCGGCCAGCGCGGGGTCGTGCGAGCGTACGGCGTCCAGGGCGCGCTGGGCGCCCGCGACGAGCATCCCGGCGTCGACACCCTCGGGGTCCTCGGGGTTGCCCGCCAGGGCGGCGTGCGCCTGCGTGGCGGCCGAGGCGAGCGCCTCGGCGTGGCCCAGCCGTTCCGCCTCGGCGGCCAGCTCGGTGTCCTCGCCGGGCAGCGGCTCGGCGTTCGCGACCTCCTCGAGGCCGAAGCGCAGCAGGTCCGCCTCCTGGGCCCGCTCCCGGGCCCTGGTGGTCAGCTCGTCCAGCTCGCCCGCGACCTCGCGCAGCCGCCGGTAGGCGGCGCCGTACTTGACCAGCGGCACGGCGACGGCGTCGCCCGCGTACCGGTCCAGGGCCTCGCGCTGGCGCGCGGGCCGCAGCAGCCCCTGCTGGTCGGTCTGGCCGTGCACGGCCACCAGTTCGTCCGCCAGTTCGCCCAGCAGCCCCACGGGCACCGTGCGGCCGCCCACGTACGCCCGGGAGCGGCCCTCCGCCGAGACGGTACGGCTGATGAGCAGCGCGCCGTCGTCCAGCTCGGCACCCGCCTCCTCGGCCCGCACGGCGGCGGGCGCATCGGCGCTCAGCGTGATCCGTCCCTCGACGGACGCCGATTTGGTGCCGATCCGGACAAGACCCGGGTCGGCGCGGCCGCCCAGGAGCAGCCCGAGGCTCGTGACGACCATGGTCTTGCCCGCACCGGTCTCGCCGGTCACCGCGGTGAAGCCGGGCGACAGCTCCACCACGGCGTCCTCGATGACTCCCAGCGACCTGATCCGCATTTCCTCCAACACGGATACGACCATACGAGGTTTGCGGCCCGCCGCGCGACGGGCCTCACCCCTCAGTGCGCCGCGCCCCGCCAGCCCGCCACCGGAAGGGCGAACTTCGCGACCAGCCGGTCGGTGAACGAGGCGTGGTGCAGCCGCGCCAGCCGCACCGGCACGGCACCCCGCCGCACCTCGACGCGCGCGCCGGCCGGCAGGTCCACCGACCGCCGCCCGTCGCACCACAGGACACCGTGCGGTGTCTTGGGCTGCACCTCGACGGCGAGCACCGACCTCGGCGAGGTGACCAGCGGCTTGGCGAACAGCGCGTGGGCGCTGATCGGCACCATGAGCAGCGCCTCGACCTCCGGCCAGACCACCGGGCCGCCCGCCGAGAAGGCGTAGGCCGTCGATCCGGTCGGGGTCGCCATGACCACCCCGTCGCCGCCGAACCGGGACACCGGACGGCCGTCCACCTCCGTGACGACCTCCAGCAGGCGCTCGCGCGCCTGCTTCTCCACCGACGCCTCGTTGAGCGCCCAGTCGGTGTGCACGACCCGGCCGTCGTTGCGCACCAGGACGTCGATCGTCATGCGCTCCTCGACCTCGTAGTCGCGCGTGACGACCCGGTCGACGACCTTGTCCAGGTCGTCCCGCTCCGCCTCCGCGAGGAAGCCGACGCGGCCCAGGTTGACGCCCAGCATCGGCACGCCCGAGGCGCGGGCGAACTCCGCGCCGCGCAACAGGGTGCCGTCACCGCCGAGGACGATGATCAACTCGCAGTCCTCGACCGTCTCCGGGCCGATCTCCTGCACCCGCTCCACCGCGCCGCTGTCCGGCAGCGTGAGCTCCTCGGCCTCCTCGGCCAGCACCCGCACGCCGATCCCGCAGCGCCGCAGGCCCTGCACCACCCGCTCCGCACTGCGGACGGCGGCCGGCCGGCCGGTGTGCGCCAGCAGGAAGACGGTGCGTTCCTGCGTCTGAAGTGTCTCGCTCAACGGGGCCCCTCCGCCACGGCGCGGTCGACGTCGGCCGGGTCCAGTTCCGGTGCCCCGGCGCGCAGCCACAGAAAGTACTCCACATTCCCCGACGGTCCCGGCAACGGGCTCGCGGTCACACCCAGCACCCCCAGTCCCAGTTCGGCCGCCTGTCCGGCGACCTGGCGTACGGCTTCGGCGCGCAGCTGAGGGCTGCGCACGACACCGCCGCTGCCCAGCCGTTCCTTCCCGACCTCGAACTGCGGCTTGACCATGAGGACAAGGTCCGCGCCGGGCGCGGAGCAGCGGACGAGGGCGGGCAGGACGAGCCCGAGCGGAATGAAGGACAGGTCGCCGACGATGATGTCGGCCGGCCGGCCGTCGATCTGCTCGAGCGTCAACTCGCGTACGTTGGTACGGTCCTTGACGGTGACACGTTCATCGCTCTGCAACGACCACGCGAGCTGGCCGTAGCCGACGTCCACCGCCACGACGTGCGCGGCGCCGTTGCGCAGCAGTACGTCGGTGAACCCGCCTGTCGACGCCCCGGCGTCCAGCGCCCGGCGGCCCGCCACGCCCAGCCCCAGCGGCACGAAGGCCGCCAGTGCCCCGGCGAGCTTGTGCCCGCCGCGGGAGACGTAGTCGGGGTCCGAGCCGTCCTTCGCCACGACCACCGGCGCACTGGTCTCCACCTGGGTGGCGGCCTTCGTCGCGGTCGTCCCGCCCACGGTCACCCGGCCGGCGGCGATCAGCTGCCCGGCGTGCTCCCGTGAGCGGGCGAGGTTCCGGCGCACCAGCTCGGCGTCGAGTCGGCGTCGTGCCACGTGAGGTTCAGCTCCTGTTGTCGTCGAGTCTCGTGAGGGCGTCGCGCAGCCCACGGTGTACATCCTCGTACACCTCGATGTGGTCCTCGGTGGGCAGCGCATCGGCGTCCTCCAGGCGGACAAGCACACCGTCCACCTCGGTATTCCCCGTCGCCTCCACCACGACCCCCAGCGGCTGCGGCCCCTCGGGCCCGGGCGTCGCCTCGGGCAGCGGCTCCGCCGCACCCGCCTCAGTCACGGCCCGCCTCCCGCGTCCCGGTGGTCCTCTTCGCCGCGGTCTTCTTGGCGACGGTCTTCTTCGCCGCGCTCTTGGCGGCGGTCGTCTTGGCCGCACTCTTGGTGGCGGTCGTCTTCTTGGCCGGGGCCTGGCCCGCGGGAGCCGCCTTCACAGCGGACGCGGCCTTCTTCGCGGCGGTCGTCTTGGCCGCACTCTTGGTGGCGGTTGCCTTCTTGGCCGCTGCCCCGGCCGCAGGGGCCGCCTTCTTGGCCGCGGTCTTCTTCGCAGGGGCCGTCTTCGCCGGTGCCGACTCGGCGGCGGACACCGCCTTCTTGGCCGCGGCCTTCCTCACCGTCGGAGTCGCGGGCTTCGGCGCGGCGGGCACCGCCCCGGGGGCGGCGTTCTTGCGCGCGGTGGGCGCGGCGACGGGTGTCCTGGACGGCGTTGCCGCCTTCTTGGGGGTCGTCGGTGCCGTCGCGGGAGCGGCATTCTTGCGCGCCGTGGGCGCGGCACTCTTGGCGGGCGGTTCCTCCCCCTCCACCGGCACGTGCTCGACGGGCGGCTGCGGGGGCACGTAGAGCCCCGGTTCGGCCTCCCCGCCGTCCACGTCCCCCGTACCGGCCGTACCGGCCGCGCCGGAGCCGTCGGCGGCCGGCTCGGGCCGTCCCTCGCCCTCCAGGTTGCGGATGCGCCGCTCCAGCGCCTCCAGCACCACCCCGACCCGCGTGACGTCGTCCGCCAGACGGCTCACCCGGGTCATCGCCTTGTCGATCTCCTCGCGGATGAGCCCGACGAGCAGGTCCCGGTTGGCGCGGCCCGCCCGCATCAGCTCATCGGCGAGCGTCTGGACCTCCGCCGGGATACGCCGGCCGATCGAGCGCTGGACTTCCTCGACGTCTATCCCCGCCTGGTCCAGCAGCTCTCTCGCCGCCCCGACCGCCCGTCGCCGGGTGGCCTCGGTCAGGCCGCCCGCAATCTGCAGGCAGGTCCGCAGCGCGTCCCGCATCGCCCTCACTCCTCACCTTCGGGTTCACCGGTCTCCGTGCTTCTCGTTGGTCATGACGCTACCCCGTAGCGGCCCGCACCTTGCCAAGGGTCGGCTGCGGTACCGTCGATCAGCACACGTCAGCATCCGAACGGGAGACGCACAACCGATGGCGACCATCGAGGAGTGCCGCAGCGCACTCGACCGGCTGTCGGAGAACCTCGCCAAGGCAGAGGGCGACATGCGCAGCGCGGCCGCCCTCGACCGCTCGCTGAGCTGCCGCATCACCGACCTCGACATCACCTTTGTGGGCCGCCTCGCCGACGGCCGCATCCAGGATGTCGTCACGGTGCCCGGCACGCCGGACGAGCGCGCGCAGATAAGGCTCACCATGGCCGGTGACGACCTGGTCGCGCTCGTCGAAGGCAGGCTGCACTTCGCGAAGGCCTGGGGCAGCGGCCGGGTCAAGCTGGAGGCGGCCCTGCGCGACCTCCTGCGACTGCGCAAGCTCCTCTAGGGCGCACCCCGGCCCCGGCTAGCTCAGGCCCAGCCGGGCCAGTGCCTTTTCCGCGTCCAAGGTGCACGATCCGCCGCCCGCCGTGGTCCACGCTGCCGCGCACAGCGCCCGCAGCCCGTCCATGGGTCCGCCCTGCCCGTCCAGCAGCAGCTCGCCGTCGCCCGCGAGTGCCGTCCAGCCGCCGCAGCGGTACGCCCCCTCGCCGCCGGCCGCCGCCACCTCGGGCTGCGGCGCCAGCAGCCCGCGCAGGTCCGCGTCCACGTACGTCGGCCGGTGCCGGGGCGGCGCCGCGAGCAACTGCGCCGGTGTGGTGACCCCGGTGAGGACCAGCAGCGAGTCGACGCCGCCTGCGTGCGCGCCCTCGATGTCGGTGTCGAGCCGGTCGCCCACCACCAACGGCCGCTCGGCCCCCGTCCGGATGACGGTCTCGCGGTGCATCGGGGGCAGCGGCTTGCCGGCGATCTGCGGTGTCGCGCCGGTGGCGATCCGCACGACCTCCACGAGCGCGCCGTTGCCGGGCGCCGTACCGCGCGCGGTCGGGATCGTCAGGTCGGTGTTGGACGCGAACCACGGCACGCCCCGGTTGACCGCGTACGCGGCCTCGGCGAGCTGTTCCCAGCCGACCTTGGGCGAGTAGCCCTGGACGACCGCCGCGGGGTCGTCGTCGGCGGAGTCCACGGGACGCAGTCCGCGCTCGCGCAGCGCCTCCGCCAGTCCCTCGCCCCCGATCGTCAGCACCCGCGCCCCGCTGGGCACCTGGTCGGCGATCAGGCGGGCCACCGCCTGCGCCGAGGTGATGACCTCCGACGCCTCCGCGGGCACGCCCAGCCGGGTCAGGTGCTCCGCGACGGCCTGCGGGGTGCGGGCCGCGTTGTTGGTGACGTACGCCAGGTGCATGCCGTGGCCGCGCGCCGCGCCGAGCGAGTCGACCGCGTGCGCGATGGCGTCGCCGCCCGCGTACACGACCCCGTCGAGGTCGAGCAGCGCCGTGTCGTACGCCTGGTCCAGGGGCCGTTCGCTGCCGTCCGGCACGATCCGGTGGGTCGTCATCGGGCTGTCGCTCCTCGTATGTTGTCGATCACTCGGCGCTCCCCGCGCACATGACCCGCGTAGCATTCCCGGATGAGTATTTCCGGATCCGCTGCACCGGGTGGTGGTTTGCGGCTCGCGCCGTTCCGCGCGCTCCGCTACGTCCCCGAGCGGGTCGGCAGCCTGGCCGCGGTCACCTCGCCACCGTACGACGTCGTCGTCCGGCCCGAGGGACAGCGGCACCTGGAGACCGCCGACCCCCACAATGTCGTGCGGCTCATCCTGCCCAGTGCCGAGCCCCCGGACGGCCGGCATCTCAAGGCGGCCTCCACGCTGTCCCAGTGGCAGAAGGACGGCGTCCTCGCCCTGGACCCCTCCCCCGCCCTGTACGTCTACGAGCAGCGCGACGGCGGGCACCTGCAACGGGGACTCATCGGCGCCCTGCGGCTGACCCCGCCCGAGGAGCGCGTCGTCCTCCCCCACGAGGACGTCATGCCGGGCCCGGTCGCCGACCGCGCCGCCCTCATGCGCGCCACGGCCGCGAACCTCGAACCGCTGCTGCTGTCGTACCGCGGCGGCGAAGGGCCCGCCGGCCGGATCGTCGAACACACCGTCCAGGACGCCCCGCTGCTCGCCACGACCACCGAGGACGGCATCCGGCACCGCCTGTGGGCGATCACCGACGACGACGCCATCGCGGCCGTCCGGGACGACCTCTCGCACCACCAGGCGCTCATCGCCGACGGCCATCACCGCTGGGCCACCTACCTGCGGCTCCAGGCCGAACAGAACGGCCCGAGCCCCTGGGACTACGGACTCGTCCTGCTCGTCGACACCGCCCGCTACCCGCTGCGGGTCCGCGCGATCCACCGCGTGCTGCCCCAACTGCCCGTCGCCCAGGCCCTGGAGGCCGCGCGCAAGGCCTTCCGGGTCCGCGAGCTGCCGCACGCCCTCCCACAGGCCCTGGCCGCCCTGGAGGACGCCGCGGCCGAGGGCAACGCCTTCGTCCTGAGCGGCGACAACGGCTTCCACCTGCTGGACCGGCCCGACCCGGACCTGACCGCCCTGACCGTCCCGCACGACCGCCCCGAGGCATGGCGGCGACTGGACGCGACCGTGCTGCACAGCCTGCTGCTCGACCGCGTGTGGGAGGTCCCCGACGGCCCCGAGCACATCCAGTACATCCACGACACCGAAGCGGCCGTGGCGCACGCCGAACGCCTGGGCGGCACCGCTGTGCTCATCCACCCGGTGCGCGAGAGCGTTGTCCACGAACTCGCCCGCCAGGGTGTCACGATGCCGCGCAAGTCGACCTCGTTCGGGCCCAAGCCGGCCTCCGGCCTGGTCCTGCGCAGTCTGGAGCCGGACGGCACGCCGGCCTGACGGACAAACGCCGAAGGGCGGCACCCGCATCGCGCGGGTGCCGCCCTTCTCGTTGTCCGTCAGTCCTCGGTGTCGCGCGAGGGCTCCTTGAACGGGTTCTCCAGGAACGCCGACGGATCGGCCTCGTCGGTCAGGTCGACCTCGGGCTCCTCAGCCGGAGCGGCGGGACGCTCGTCCGACGCAGACTCCTCGTCGTCCTCGTCGTCGTCCTCGTCCTCGTCGTCCGCACGGGCACCGGACAGCTCATCCGCGTCGTCCTCGGGGACGGCCTGGTCGTCGTCGTTGTTGTCGTCGTCGTCGTCCAGAACGTCCACGAACGCCACGCCGTCCAACTGCGCCAGTCGGTCGGAGGCGTCCGTGCTTCCGGTGTGGTCGGCCTCCACCGCCTTGGCGAACCACTCGCGGGCCTCGTCCTCACGGTGCACCGAGAGCAGGGCGTCGGCGTACGCGTAGCGCAGCCGTGCCGTCCACGGGTGAACGGCGTTCGACGCCAGCTCGGAGCTCTGCAGCGTGACGACCGCGGCCTCGTTCTGGCCCATGTCGCGCCGGGCACCGGCGGCCACCAGACGCATCTCCACCTGGCCGGCGCGGTCCAGCTTGTGCACCTCGGGGGCGCCCGCCATCTCCAGCGCGCGCTCCGGGCGGCCCAGACCGCGCTCGCAGTCCGCCATGACCGGCCACAGGTCGACCGTGCCCGTCATCCGTCGGCAGGTCCGGAACTCGGCCAGCGCCTCGGAGTACCGCTCCGTCGCGTACGACGCAAAACCGGCCGCCTCACGCACGGCGGCGACACGCGACGCGAGCCGCAGCGCCACACGGGAGTACGCGTAGGCCGCGTCCGGGTCCTCGTCCAGCAGCCGGGCCACCATCACCAGGTTGCGCGCCACGTCGTCCGCCAGCGTCTTCGGCAGGCTCATGAGCTCCTGCCGCACGCTCGGGTCGATCTCCTGCCCCGTCACGTCCTCCGGGATCGGCAGCCGCTTGATCGGCTCCCGCTCCTCACGACGGTCGTCACGGCCCCGCGTGTCCGCGAACCGGCCCCGCCCCTGCACGGACGGACGCCGGCCACCGCGGTCGTCGTCCCTGCGCGGACCGCGCGGACGGTCGTCGCGGCGGAACCCGCCACGGTCGTCACCGGGACGGTCCTGACGCGGCCGGTCCTCACGGGGACGGTCGTAACGCGGACGCTCATCACGCCGATCGTCACGACGGAACCCACCACGATCATCACGCGGCCGGTCCTCACGCGGCCGGTCCTCACGAGGACGGTCCTCACGAGGACGGTCCTCACGAGGACGGTCGTAACGCGGACGGTCGTCGCGGCGGAACCCGCCACGGTCGTCACCGGGACGGTCCTGACGCGGCCGGTCCTCACGGGGACGGTCGTAACGCGGACGCTCATCACGCCGATC